>CAYSYF010000015.1:0-42576 GCA_964435155.1 uncultured Ruminococcus sp.
AGACTTGTGCTTGACATCGCTGATCTTTTATGATATAATCAAATAGATGTAGGCGCGGATTCTATATCCGCCCTTAATAAATAGTGTTAAAGCGTTGACGGGACTCCAGTAGCCCTGCTCACTCCTTTCAGAGAGCCGATGTGTGGTGGAAATCGGTAGGAGCGCAGTGTGTGAATTACCTCCCTGAGCGGCTGTGCGAAGCGGTTTTGTGTGTAGTGCGGCACGGGTAAGCCCGTTAAAGCTGTCAGAGGCGGCATTTGCCGCAAACTGAGGTGGTACCGCGATAATTCGCCCTCTTGCTTTGTGCAGGAGGGCTTTTTTAATGTAGAAATTGCAACCTTTACTGCTTTAATATGGTATTATTTGTATAACACATAATGTCGAAAGGAGCTATCTATGAAAAAGTATCGTTCTTTAGCACTTATCTGCGCGCTGGTGCTCATCACAACAGGCTGCAAGGCGCAGTCGGCAGACAGCGACCCGAGCGGCGCTGCAAGCGCTCCCACAGTTGAAGCAAACGCTGATACCGACGCTCAGGTGACCACTGCCGCAACTACCACCGCAGCCACAACGGCAGAAATGACCACGACCGAAGCCACTACTATCACCAAGCCTGAAACATCTGACCCAGTAGCACTTCAAAGCTATACCGTCGGCAATGCGCTTGCGCAGTTCACATTTGACGCGCCCGAGGGGCTTGAATTTGAGGAGCAGTCAAGCTCCATCGCACAGCAGGTGCTGTTTGAAAGCTATGCCTACTACAGCGACGAGGGCCGCAAAAATGGCTACACTATAGGCGCGGTGCTTGTGGATTTTGACTATACCTTAGGTCAGCCGCAGGAGCTGCTTGATTACTTAGGCTATCCGGGCGACTTCAACATAAAAACGGAGTTCTTCTCCGAGACCACCGAGAGCGGTACAGCCTATGACCTTGTTGTGCTGGAGCTCTACACCGACGAAAATATGCAGGAATACAGCTCCGTGGGAATGCTGGGCTTCTACCCCATGCACAACGGCGTTCTGTTCTTCGGCTATGAAATACATTCGCAGGAGAATTATGACTATTATTACACCACTCAAAAGCAAACTCTGAATTCGCTTGTTATCAGCGAGAGCACCTATACACAGCCCGATACCGCGCTTTCGGGCAAGCTTCAGACGGTAGTCTGCGAGGAGTACAATTGTACCTTCCCTGTTCTGAAGGAATTCGAGTACTGGGAGGACGGCGATGACGCTACCATGTGGAGCGGTATGACCGCGGACGAAAACAACGCGGTCGTGGCAGGCTATAAAGCTGATTGGTACTACAAAGATATCTTTGAGGAGCTCACCTTCGATGAATATTACAAGGTGCTGTCCTCGGACTATATTGCGACTTCGGATGGCAGAAAATTCGGCTTTGCGGAAATGGCGCCCTACAGCACCGAGGGAACTTGGGATTTCACCTGTCTTTATGCCGTGTACGAGGCAGATGTCGGATCGTATATCATCTGCTACACCTTTACGGACGAATGCGACGAGGAAACAAAGGCGCTTGTAATCGAGTCGTTCAAGGGCTTCAAGAAAACCGCGCCTAATGTGGAAGCTTCCGACGCATTTTGTAAAGTATCCCTTGAAAATTGCTCATTCCCTATGCTTAATGGGTTTTGGTATTTCTGCGATGGTATAGAGTCAGAGGATATCATATGGCAAGCCATTGACGATAGCAAAAAAGACCATTTTTTCGCATACTATTTCACAGACCGCAGCTATAACGAAACTTTAGCTGCTTGGAAAGAGTATCAGGAACAAAGCGATACTGTTTTCAGTATAGATTATGATACCACCTACAACGGAACTGAATATACGATCTTACGAGAAACCTTATATAGGTACTCTGACTCTTACACAACGATTTCAGCTTTGTACCCTGTTGAAAATGGTTTGTATGTGCTGGGATATTCTCTTGATGAAAACAATTCGCAGCCATGCATAGAGCTGATACTGGAGTCATTCAAAGGCTTCAAGATATTAGAATAAAAGAACACACGAAAGGTCGTGATATCCGTGGAATTTGTGATAAATTCCATCGTTTACAGAGGTTGCTCTTCAAAATAATTTGAAAGGAGTAACAAAATGATACGCAAAGCAAACGAAAATGACATTCCACAGCTTGCGGCGCTGTTCAGACAGCTCCACGAGCACCACATAAAAATAGCACCCGACTCGCACAGAATGCCGTTTGAGGGCTACTTTGAGCTTGAAATGCGCTCGTTTCTCGAGGACGAGAAAATGCACATCTTCACCGAGGAGCTTGACGGCTCGCTTTTGTCCTACGCGGCGGTGAACATCTTCGAGCGCGAGCGTGCAGAGCGCACCTACGCAAAGATACTCTACATCGAGCATTTTGCAGTCGCAGAAAACGCAAGGCGAATGGGCTGCGGAAAGCGGCTGTTCGAGTTTCTGAAAGGCTACGCCGCAGATAACGGCTGCGACCTTATCCAGCTCGGAGCAGCGGCAAAAAACGCCGAGGCGCTGAGCTTCTACGAAAGCATGGGCATGGAGCCCAGAACTATCAGGTTAGAATTAAAATTAACATAAGGAGGCTTTTATGACTAACACGAGCGTTGATACCAAGCGCATCGAGTGCGGATTTGACGGCACTCCTGCTGTAAAGAAGCTGCTTACTGCGATGGCAGTGATACCGATGTTCGGGTTGATATTCCTGATCTGCAGCTATGCGTATTTTGATGTAAATGCGGTGGTCAGTCTGGTTGTATTTATTTTCTGCTGCGCTGTTGCGCTGGCGGCATGGGTAATTCATTCAAAGCTCAGCGAGGGCACTATTACGGCTGATGAAAAAGACGTTTATGTGAACTATGGCTTTCTCAGCAGAAAAATCCCGCTGAGCGAGATAGCTAATGTCCGCTGCGAGGTGGAATCGCAGGGAACGCGCTACGGCGGAGTTATCTACACGATGTTTCTGCTCATCGAGACCAAGGACGACAAAAGCTACCGCTATGAGCAGGAGCTGAATGTAGAGAAGGACTACCCCACAAATCATCCCGTGGAATACAGAGCCTATCTTAACAGCCAGCCTATGCGAAAGCTGAGCGAATTTATCAAAACAAGAGTGTAAACGCACTTTTAATAAACTAAAAATTAACATAAAGGAGAACAAAAAAATGCAGATTTATGACGAACTCGTCCAGCGCGGACTTATCGCGCAGGTAACAGACGAAGCTGAGATCAGAAAGATGATAGACGAGGGCAAGGCTACCTTCTACATCGGCTTCGACCCCACAGCAGACTCCCTCCACGTGGGCCACTTCATGGCTCTGTGCCTTATGAAGCGCCTTCAGATGGCAGGCAACAAGCCTATCGCACTGCTCGGCGGCGGTACAGGCATGATCGGCGACCCCTCGGGCAAGTCCGACATGAGAAAGATGCTGACAAAGGAAGACATCGAGCACAATATTGAGTGCTTCCGCAAGCAGATGAGCCGCTTTATCGACTTCTCTGACGACAAGGCTATCATGGTAAACAACGCAGACTGGCTGATGAACCTCAATTACATCGACGTACTGCGCGAGGTAGGCGCTTGCTTCAGCGTAAACAAGATGCTTACATTCGAGTGCTACAAGCAGCGTATGGAGCGCGGTCTGACATTCCTTGAGTTCAACTACATGATCATGCAGAGCTACGACTTCTACAAGCTGTTTCAGGATTACGGCTGCAATATGCAGTTCGGCGGCGACGACCAGTGGGCTAATATGCTCGGCGGTACAGAGCTTATCAGAAAGAAGCTCGGCAAGGACGCTCACGCAATGACCATCACCCTGCTCTTAAATTCCGAGGGCAAGAAGATGGGCAAGACCGAAAAGGGCGCTGTATGGCTCGACCCCGAAAAGACCTCTCCCTTCGAGTTCTTCCAGTACTGGAGAAACGTTGCAGACGCAGACGTTATGAAGTGTATCAGAATGCTGACATTCCTGCCGCTTGAGGAGATCGAGAAGATGGACGCATGGGAAGGCAGCAAGCTGAACAAGGCTAAGGAGATACTCGCTTACGAGCTGACAAAGCTCGTTCACGGCGAGGAAGAGGCTCAGAAGGCTCTCGAGGCTGCAAAGAACCTGTTCGGCGGCAAGGGCAACACCGAGAATATGCCCACCACAAAGGTAGAGCTTACAGACGGCACTATCGGCATTCTCGACCTGCTGGTTGCAACAAAGCTTGCTCCCTCCAAGCGCGAGGCAAGAAACCTCATCGCAGGCAAGGGTATCGCGGTTGATGATGTTGTTATCGAAGATCCCACAGCGCAGATCGCTATTGAAACAGAGGTAATTATCCGCAAGGGTAAGAAGGTATTCCACAAGGCGACTGTTTAATTGAAACAATAATAAACGGCGGAGTTTGACTCCGCCGTTTTTATTTGTATAGATTTACGATTTCTATATTCTTCTTTTGCGCCATTCTTACAGTCTGCCCTGTACCGCTGTTGTGTCTTGACTTATCATAGTAGCACACGCATATATCCGCACGCTCAACGAGCCGCTGATTTCTGACACGCATACAGCCATCGTAATAATCATTCGCAACATATTCAAGGCTGTCCGCATGGCAAAGCAAAGTATAATACAGATGTTTCTGCCACCCATTCCACTTTGCACACTGCTGCTCGGGCGCACATGGCAGTATCAGATTAAACGTTATATGAGGGTATTTTTTGCGCAGCAAACACACCGTACATGAGCATATCATATCCCAGCCTATCGCACCGCCTGCATAGAAATTCTCAATGCCTCTGTCAATAAGCGCAAGCAAAAGGGCTTCAAGTTCAAGAAGCAGCTTGGTGTTTTTATCGGATAATACCCTATGCCCTGTGAAACAGCAGTTTTTCATTCGCTATCACCTATATTCTTATTTGTTGTCATTATTATACCATGAAAGCAAACGCGAAGCGTTTGAGTGCCGTCAGGCACAGACGGCGACAGCCGTCCTTTCAGCCGTTCAATAAAAACAGCGCAATTGCTGTAAGCAATTGAAATAAGCTGTTTTTATTATACCATGAAAGCAAACGCGCAAGCGTTTGAGTGCCGTCAGGCACAGACGGCGATAGCCGTCCTTTCAGCCGTTCAATAAAAACAGCGCAATTGCTGTAAGCAATTGAAATAAGCTGTTTTTATTATAACATACAAGAATATAAATTGCAACTTTTAAGAATATTTTTCAATCAAAAATGTAATATCATATAAATAGGTGATATTATGATAAGAATAAAACAACTCCGCGAGGAAAAGCATTATAGCCAGCAGCAGTTGGCGGATAAGCTTAATGTTACACAGTCATCTGTCAGCAAATATGAGATCGGCTTGGCTGAGCCTGACACCAAAAGCATCATTATCATGACCAAGCTTTTCGGTGTTTCGGCTGATTATCTGCTCGGAATCAGCGACAGCCGTATCAGCATCGCAACATCTGACCTTAAAGAGGACGAAAAGCTGATATTGAATGATTTTCGTCGGCTTAACAGCGTTGACAAGGAAAAAGCGCAGGCATATATCAAAGGTCTGCTCGGTGAATAATTCAAATCAAATAACAAAAACGTAGGGGCGGAATCCATTTCCGCCCCGTATTTATGCAACAAAAAAAGGGCGGATATTGAATCCGCCCCTACGTTTATGTACTGATTTAAATTAGTGATGGAACAGACGAATGCCTGTGAACGCCATTGCAATATTGTACTTATCACAAGTCTCAATAACATTGTCATCACGGATAGAGCCGCCGGGCTGTGCGATGAACTCAACACCGCTCTTGTGCGCGCGCTCGATGTTGTCACCGAACGGGAAGAACGCGTCAGAGCCAAGCGAAACACCCTTCATTGTATCCAGCCACTCGCGCTTTGCCTCGCGTGTGAACACCTCGGGCTTAACCTTAAACCACTTCTGCCATTCGCCCTCTGCGAGAACGTCCATGTAGTCCTCACCGATGTACAGATCAATTGTGTTGTCGCGGTCTGCGCGGCGGATATCGTCAACAAACTGCAGGTTCATTACCTGAGGGCTCTGACGGAGATACCAGTTGTCAGCCTTCTGTCCTGCAAGACGTGTGCAGTGGATACGGCTCTGCTGACCTGCACCGATACCGATAGCCTGACCGCCGCAAGCGTATGCAACGGAGTTGGACTGTGTGTACTTCAGTGTGATAAGCGCGATAGCAAGGTCGTGCTTTGCGCTCTCGGGGAGAACCTTGTTTGCGGTGGGCATATTAGCAAACAGCTCGTCGTTGATAACAAGCTCGTTTCTGCCCTGCTCGAAGGTGATACCGTAAACCTGCTTGCGCTCAAGAGGCTCGGGAACATAGTTCTCGTCGATCTTGATGATGTTGTATGTACCCTTTCTCTTGGACTTGAGTATCTCAAGAGCCTCGTCAGTGTAGCCGGGAGCGATAACACCGTCGGATACCTCACGCTGGATTATCTTAGCGGTAGGAACGTCGCAGACATCGGACAGCGCGATGAAATCGCCGTAGCTGCTCATTCTGTCAGCGCCTCTTGCTCTTGCATAAGCGCAAGCAAGGGGAGAAAGCTCACCGAGATCATCTACCCAGTAGATCTTAGCAAGTGTTTCTGTCAGGGGCAGACCGATAGCTGCGCCTGCGGGAGAAACGTGCTTGAAGGAGGTTGCTGCGGGATAGCCTGTAGCAGCCTTAAGCTCCTTTACGAGCTGCCAGCCGTTGAAAGCGTCCATAAAATTGATGTAGCCGGGGCGGCCGTTCAGCACCTCAATGGGGAGGTCCTTGCCGTTCTCCATGAAGATACGGGAAGGCTTCTGATTGGGGTTGCAGCCATATTTGAGTTCGAGTTCTGTCATTGTATTATTCTCCTTTTTAATCCCATTCAATTTCATTGCCGTATTCACGAACGAAATCAAATAGTTTTTCTTCATTTTCAACTAATAATTCGATTGTTTCAGCAAGCTTTTCAGCCATTTTTTCTCCCTTTGCAGAAGGCTCGAAGATAGCTGAATACATTCCTGCTTCGGAATCAGTTTCAAAAGTTTCTAAAAGCTCGAGGCAATTATGCTCTATGTAGCAATTTAGCAGGGCTTCCCAGTTATATCCATTCATATAAGCGTTTTCATTCATTGCTTCAAGCTTTTTGCCAAGCTGTATTACATTGTCGTAATCAACATAAAATGCAAGAGAAATATATTCATTTTCCTTTATAATACTAATGTAATTTTTCACATTATACCCTCTTAAATTATATGTTCTTATTTACGATACGGCTCTCATACTTGCCTGTTTCGATGTCGATGTAGCGTACAAACAGAGAAACCTTGTTGTCCTCGTTGAGGTTCTTCCACAGCATATCTGTAAAGCTGTCGATATCCATATCGGGAATAATAACGTTCTTGGGCTCGCCCTCAAAGCTGGGAAGTCTGCCGTTCTCCTCAGCGCGTGCGTAGGTGTGGATAAAGCTGCCCTTGCCGTTCATGGGATTGCTGTAAGCATAGGTGTATCTGCGGCAGGAGGAGCCGTCACCGTCAGCGGACTTCAGAATGGACATTGCGTAGTTCATTCCGCCGTTTTCAAGGTGGATAATACCCGAAATTCTGGGTGTCCAGTTGGGATCGTCGTCCTCAAACTCACGGCTGCGCAGGCTCTGCTCAAAGGTCTGCTGCTTATCCATGCCCTCGTAGATAGTGTCGGTCTGGTCGCCGTTTGTAACGATGGTCTTGTTGCCGAGAACTCTTACAGGAGCGTAGATGATGAGGTGGGGGTCAACCATCTTGGAGGGGTCAAACGCCTGTGTTCTGATACCCTCGCCGTCCTCGATGAATACACGGTTGCGGCTGTTCTCGCTTCTGCCCATGATGAAGTAAGCGGTTACAGCCTTCTTGCCATCGGCAGACTTGCCGATAACGATTCCTCTGCCATGATAAGCAAGAGAATTAAGCTCTTTGTCAAGTGCAATGTAGTCCATAGTGATTTCCTTTCTTAAAGCCTGCCGAGATAGCAGGTAGTCTTATATTGTGCGGTCACAAGACCGTCTTTTTGATGTTTGTCAAATACGGCGTTAAATGCCAATAGCAAAATTATACTCGTCCCTTTCGCCTTTGTGATATTTCAGCCACGCCCAGGGATTTATGCTTTCAAAAGCACCACAATACAAAAGCTCATTGCCAAGTATGGTAAGTTCCATACCGTGTTCGGGCTCCCAGTCGCAGTTAAATTCGATGTGATAGCCTATCTCGTCGGTTTTAGGGCGGTTGATGCTCAGGCAAAGCGGACATATACATTTGAGTATCTCTCTTGCGGGAGTGTCCTCGGTTATTTCAACGGACAGGTCGAAGTCATAATCATACCATTCCTTTAACGCATAAAGACAATACGCCTTTGCGGCACGGCAGATTTTATCAATCATTTCCTCCGAAAGGCTGTTGAGGTGCTGCGCACATTTTTGAGCATAATCGATATCCTCAAAATCCTCTTCAATCAGCACATCGATATCTTCATCAAACAGCGCAAAGTGCAGTGTACCCTCTGTTCCGCAGTCAGTAACTTCTAAATCTTCGATCATACCAATACTCCTTAAAAAGCTTATGTTGCAGCGGACAAGGAAAGCTGTGTCCCTACGAAACGCCAAGTGCGCCGATATTTTAAGTGCGGCGGCATGAGGGCATACCGCCCTACTTATCGCCGCTCTCAGACGTTCAAGAAGCCTGAGCGCAGGCGTACTTTGTGTACGTCAAGCGAGGAGCGCCGCAGCAGATGGCGGTTTATCGTCCGTCTGTTATTCTGCGAAGTTCCAGCCCTTCTTAAATGTTCCCTTATCCCAGGGAGAGGTATTTGCCGCCTCGCCTACATAAAGCACCTCGTCCTCTGTAACCGTCCACTCGATCTCCTCATCAGCAATGGGAGTAAAGGAAAGTGTAAGACGGAACGCGGGCTTCAGCTCCTCAACGGAGAACACCTTGTCGTCCATTACAGAAAGCACGATAGGCTCGATATAGTCCATAACTCTGCCGTAGGGTGTGTTCTCGTCAAAATCGAACTCGTCTACGGGATAGAAATCCTCGCCGTAATCGTCAACAAGCGCAAGAACGTACTCTGCTGTGTACTTGAGTATCTTTCTTATCATCTCCTCAGGAAGATTTGCAAAGAACTCCGCACACCTTCTGGTGTAGCCCTCTTCAAGGCGCTTTGCCTCAAGGTGGATCTTTCTGTTGAACAGAGAGGAGAAAACATCGCCCTCTGTTCCGTTGAATTTGCGGCTGTCGTAAAGCTCTACAAGTTTCATAATATCTCGGTACCTCCGTTTTTGATAATTATTCTATCTTCACAGAACAGCGATACCGCCTCGGGGAGTATCTTCCATTCTGCCTGTTCCATGATACGTTTTTGCAGTGTTTCGGGAGTATCGCCGCCCTGCACCTCAACTGCCCTTTGCAGGATAATAGGTCCTGCGTCGCACTCCGCTGTGACGAAATGCACCGTCGCGCCCGACACCTTTACGCCCTTTGCAAGCGCAGCCTCGTGAACGTGAAGCCCGTAGAATCCCTTGCCGCAGAAGCTCGGGATAAGCGCGGGGTGAACGTTTATCATCTTGTTTGCGAATGTATCGCATACCTGCTCGTCAAGGATAGTCATAAAGCCTGCGTAGACGATAAGATCAGCCTTTTCCTCAAGCAGCGCGTCGCGCATCGCAGCACTGTAAGCGGCAACGCTGTCGTAGTCCTTTCTGACCAGCACACGGGTCTTTATGCCGTTGTTCTTAGCCCTTTCAAGCGCGTAAGCGTCAGCCTTTGACGCGATAACGCAGGTTATTTTTCCGCCCTTTATCTCGCCGCGCTTTTCAGCGTCGATAAGAGCCTGTAAATTGGTTCCGCCGCCCGAAACCAGTACGCAAATATTCTTCATAGCCGCTCCTTATGTGTTATTTTACGAGTAAAAATATATCACTGTGATCTTATGATTCATTATCGTCATTATTGTAATACGCCTCAAGCGCAAGCATGATAAAGCTGTATCTTGCCGCTTTGTTGAAAGGGTGCGGACGATGGTCTGCATGGGCAGCATATACCGAATATTCTCCAATGATAAGCTCAGTGCAGTCCATACCGCTGTCGCCATGCTCCAATGCTTTCAGCCACGGCTTTCCATCTATCGTGAATGTTCCGCTGAACATAGAAGAAGCGTAATAATCGGGTTGGCTGATGATACTGCTGTTTCTCAATCTAAGCACTATCGTGTCCACCGTTACACCGTCATCGCTGCCGCACTCGATTCCAAGCTCGTTCCATATGTAGTTGGCACCTTCTGTAAGCCCATCCGTTTGCTTTTCATCGAACACAGCGCTTAATACACTGCCGTATGTCCTCTTAACAGGCTCCCCCAGTATATCCGAAAGCCGAACGACCTGACACGGCAGCTTAACTGCCACACCGTTTATCTCTATCCCGTTTTCCGTAATATCAATAGCTACGCTCATTCCAATTCACCCTGTTTTAAGATACAAGCTGTATCTCAACGCCCGAATAAGCGCCGTTCCAGCCGTTTTTATCACCGTTTTCAAAATCGGTATATTCACTGAACAGCGACAGACCGCCTACATCGCGCTGACGTGCGACCTCCATATCCTCGCCGCCGTACATTACCTCTTCCCACGGCGCGCCGTTTATGGAAAGCTTGCCTTTAAACATACGCTTCGGGTCAAAGTCCGTCACGATCTCGCCGAGATTTACCTTTATCGCGAAGCAGTACACAACATTGTTGCCTTTTGTATAGCAGTAAACTCCAAGCTCGTCCCAAACGAAATTTATGTTTCCATGTTTTTTGCCCACAAACTTTCTCGGCTTTCCGAAGAATTTCTTCAGCGCGTCAAGATGACAAGGGCAGTCAACGGTATTGCCGTTTATGGAAATGGCATTATCCGTGATGTTGATGTCAAGCTCCTCGGGAGCGTATTTCGGCTTCGCTGCGCCGAAAAGGTTCTTAAAAAAATCACAAAATCCCATATTATCTCCTTATTTAGCCGCCAAGCTTCAGATTTATCTCAAGATCGACGTAGTCCTTCTCTGTGCGCTCGCCCTCGTCAAAAGGATCGGCATATTCGCTGACTATCGAGTAAGGACCAAGCTCATACCGACGAAAGACCTCCATATCCTCGCCCTCGTTTATTTTCTCAAACCAAGGTCTGCCCTCGATGGTGACAGTGCCCTTGTAGGTCTTATTGGGAGTATATTTGTAGGTATCGCCCTGCATTGACAGCCTTATTCCTATGGAGTTTACCACTGAGCCGTTCAGCGTGTAGCAGTAGATACCGAGGTCGTCCCATGTGTAATTCACGCGCTTCGTCACCATACCGTCGCCGTGAAGCCCCTCGAGGAATTCCTTAGTTTCCTTGTCCGTCTTGAAGCCTATTACACGCGGCTCGCCGAAAAAGCCTTTAAGCACCGATATATGTATCGGCATATCCACTGGCTCGCCGTTTATCACAAGCCCAGACTCGGTAAGGTCGATAGTGCTTATTACGGCTGTCTGAACGGGTGTTTTTTTCTTGAACAGGTTTTTGAAAAAATACTTTAATTTAAGACCCATGACTGTTCTCCTTTATTTACTGCGCAGGCTTATCTGAAAGTTTGAATAGTGTCTTTCAGTGCGCTTTTTGTCCTTGAAATCGCGCGATGTAAAGCTCGCGTATATCAGATGTCTGCCAAGCTCCATTTTTTTGTTAGCACTGTTGGAATACTCAGTTTTGATGGGCTTCAGCGGCTCGAACCAGCTTCCGCCGTTTATAGTAAACGTACCGCCGAACATATTCTTCGGATATATCTCAGGCGTTTCGTGATCCTCATACGGTCTTATCACCAGCATGAGGGTCTTTACGTATACTCTGTCATCGGTGTAGGCGTACAGCCCGAGGTCGTTCCAGACGTAATTTATACGCTGACCCGCCATTGCATTGAGAAAAGCATTGTCATCATCGTCAAGCACATCGAGATACACCTTGCCGAACGTCTGCTTCTCGGGCTTTCCGAAAAGCTCAACAAGCTCGTTCATATTTATCGGCAGAGTAAGCTTCTTTCCGTTTATCGTCACATAGTCCTCGTCAACGTCTATCGTTATGCCCTTTGAGGGCGTTGTGTCGTAGTCGTCCGCAGGGTCGTGTTCGTCTATTACAGGCTCATTTTTCTTGAAAAGATCGAAAAATCCCATATTTAATCTCCCAGCTTTAGCTCAGTTTTTTTGTTTATGCCAAGCGATCTTATCCGTCCCTTGGGCTTGTCAGCAACGGACACCATAAGCGAAAAATTGCCGTGGTGCTTAAGCTTAAACGGCAGCGTCATTCCGTCCAGCTTCGGCTGCTTCTCGTCAACAAACAGCGTCAGCCAGTCCTCACCGTCAACCGTAACGCTTCCGCCGAAGATGTTTTTCGCGGCGTTTGGCGCGTACTTATTCTCGTGCGGAAAGAACTGCACTGAGATACAATTCACGTTCTTGTCGTCCTCTGAGTATGCAAGGATACCCAGCTCATGCCAAAGATATATGTATCGCACACCTGTACCGCCGATGTTGTCCATAGACAGTGTGTATTCACCGAAAATGTCCGTAAGCACGTCCTTGTGGCATGGCAGAGTGAGCTTTGTGCCGTTGATGTCAAGCACGTCCTCGGTGAGTTCAAACCTTATATTCTGTGACGGTGTAGTGTCGAAATCCTCGACAGAGGGGGCTTTCTTCTTGAATTTGTCAAACAGTCCCATATTACCTCATATACCCGTTTCGGGGGCAGACGAAAGTCCGCTCCCGAAGAGTTGTCTGATTATGCGAAGATAACGCCGTCGTCACCTGCAACTGTCTCGCCGATGATGTAAGCTTCCTCGCCATTCGCCTTGAGTATCTCAACTGTCTTTTCAGCGTCAGCCTTGTCAACAACGAGCATCATGCCGATACCCATGTTGAAGGTGTTGTACATATCGTGCTCGGAGATATTGCCCTTGTCCTGCATGAGCTTAAAGATAGCAGGCACCTCGTAGCTGCTCTTTTCGATCTTTGCAGAAACTCCGTCGGGCAGTACACGGGGAATATTCTCATAGAAGCCGCCGCCTGTGATGTGGGAGATACCCTTTACAGTTACCTTGCTGATAACGTCAAGCACGGGCTTTACGTAAATTCTTGTGGGAGTGAGCAGAGCCTCGCCGAGGGTCTTGCCAAGCTCGGGATAGAACACCTTGAGGTTCTCCTCGTTTACATCAAATACCTTTCTTACCAGCGAGAAGCCGTTGGAGTGAACACCGCTGGAAGCGATACCGACAATAGCGTCGCCTGCCTTGATAGAGGAGGGATCGAGGATCTTGCTCTTGTCAACGATACCTGTGGAGTAGCCTGCGATATCATAATCATCATCGGGCATCATGCCGGGGTGCTCGGCAGTTTCGCCGCCTACCAGTGCGCAGCCGCTCATGACGCAGCCGTCAGCAACACCCTTTACTATCTCTGCAACCTTCTCGGGAACGTTCTTTCCGATAGCTATGTAGTCAAGGAAGAACAGAGGCTTTGCGCCGCAACAGATGATGTCATTCACGCACATTGCAACTGCGTCGATACCGATAGTATCGTGCTTGTCCATAAGCATAGCGATCTTCAGCTTTGTGCCAACGCCGTCTGTACCGCTTACCAGTACAGGCTCCTTGATGTCTGTCATATCGAGCTGGAACAGACCGCCGAAGCCGCCTATACCGCTGATGCAGCCCGGAGTATTTGTTCTTACAACGTGTTCCTTCATAAGGCGTACTGCCTCATAGCCTGCGGTAACATCAACGCCTGCTGCCTTGTAGCTTTCGCTGTAGCTGTTATTCATAATGTTTTCTCCTTTATGTCTGTATTTTAAAGAATTTTTTAATTTAATTGCCCTGCCCTGCTTACAGCATACTCATCTGTAAATATTCAGGTGATTCGGGAGGAATATTTCCTGTCCAGCAATAGCTGCACAGCTTACACTCGGGCAGACCTACCGCCTTTACCGTACCCTCTAAGGTCTGGAATTCAAGCGAGGTAAGCTTCAGCCTGCGGCATATCTCATCACGGAGATAACGTCCGCGCTCTGTCTTTGTGTCGCTGTATTCAGCGATATATTTAACGCCCTCTGCGCCCTCGCGCTCGTTGATTATCTGACGGGCGATAAGCTCAAGCTCGGAATTGCTGCGCGAGAAATTCAGGTATTTGCAGCCGTACATGATAGGCGGACAAGCAGAGCGCATATGTACTTCCTTAGCGCCGTTCTCGTACAGGAACTCAACCGTTTCCCTCATCTGAGTACCGCGCACGATGCTGTCGTCAACGAAAAGCAGCTTCTTGCCCTCGATAAGCTCGTGAATAGGGATAAGCTTCATCTTTGCGACCATGTTGCGCATGGACTGGTTAGTCGGCATGAAGCTTCTCGGCCATGTGGGAGTGTACTTTACAAAAGGACGTGCAAACGGGATTCCGCTCCTGTTTGCGTAGCCTATCGCATGAGGCACACCCGAATCGGGAACGCCGCACACATAATCGACATCGGGAAGTCTGCCGTTCTTGATGTCCGTTTCAGCCATTATCTCGCCGTTTCTGGTACGCATCGTTTCAACCGTAACGCCCTCGTAGACTGCGGTGGGATATCCGTAGTATGTCCACATGAACGTGCACATCTGCATATCCTCGTAGCCCTCTGCAAGCACCTCGCAGCCGTCAGCGGTGATCTTTACGATCTCGCCCGGGCGAAGCTCCTTATAGGTGTCATAGCCGAGCTTCTGGAATGCGAAATGCTCCAGCGAGAAGCAGTAGCCGTCGCCGCGCTTTCCGATGATTATGGGAAGTCGTCCCAGTCTGTCGCGCGCGCAGATGATACCGTCCTCGGTCATGATAGCGAGGTTTAATGTACCCTCGATCTTTCTCTGCGCATAGCGTATACCGTCGACGAAGTTATCCTTATGTGCAATAAGCACCGATACCAGCGCATTGGAGTTTATCGCACCGCTGGAAAGCGTTTCAAAGCTTGCATAGTCCATCTGCATAAGACCGTTGAACAGCTCGTCCGCGTTGGTGATGACGCCGACGTTCGCAATAGCATAGCTGCCGAGCTTTGAACGCACGATTATCGGCTGCGGGTGAGTATCACTGATACAGCCGATGCAGAGCTTGCCGCGCATATCAACTGCGTCCTTCTCGAACTTTGTTCTGAAAGGCGAGTTCTCAATGCTGTGGATAGCTCTCTGAAAGCCCTTATCGGGTGAGTAAGCGGCAATACCGCCGCGCTTTGTTCCTAAATGTGAGTGATAGTCGGTTCCGAAGAAAACGTCTGTGATACAGTCGTTCTTGGAAGCGACACCGAAAAATCCGCCCATTTTGTTTCTCCTGTTTCAGGTAATCAGATGTCCTTTGCCATCTCGGCTATCATTCTGTCCGCCTCGAGGTTCTTTTCGTTCTGCTTTTTCTTGAATGCCGCGAGCTTTTCAGCAAGCTCGTCATTTGCAACGGAGAGTATCTCCACTGCGAGATAGCCTGCGTTAGCCGCACCGTCAACGCCAACTGTCGCAACGGGAACTCCGGGGGGCATCATAACTGTCGCGAGAAGCGCGTCCATGCCCTCAAGCGCCTTTGCCTTTACGGGGATTCCGATAACGGGGAGCGTTGTGTTTCCTGCAACCGCACCTGCAAGGTGAGCCGCCATGCCTGCCGCTGCAATGATAACGCCGAAGCCGTTCTCTCTTGCTGTGGAAGCAAAAGCCGCAACCTCCTTGGGAGAGCGGTGCGCGGAGAGCACATGAAGCTCAAACGGTACGCCAAATTCCTTTAAAACCTCCGCTGCCTTTTTTACAACGGGAAAATCGCTGTCGCTGCCCATGATAACGGCAACCTTTTTGATTTCTGCCATAATTATCCGTTCCTTTCCAAAAAACAAAAAGCTGTATCGGGTCACAATACAGCTAAAATTACTTAAAAACGCGATTTGCTTGCACTTATGCCGTAAGAATGGGAGTGATAAACGTATTCTGCAAAAAAGCTGCGTAACGATATCATTGCACTATCTCCTTACGTGGCAATTGAGCGCAAAAGCTCTATAAATATAATACTATATTTTCGGCTGAATTGCAAGTGCTTTTTGCAATTTTCCACGATTTCAATTAAATCCCGACTCTTTTCTGTCGCAAATCCGTCAATATAGCAATTTGTGAAAGAAATCACAGTATACGCGACTTATTTATCACCAGCCCGAAGGTGACTCCGAGGCTCTCTGCGGCACGGCGGCAGAGGTTCATTCTGTCGAGGAATATCTCAAAATACTCGATAACGGGAGATATCTTAAGGTCAAGGTCAAGCTCCAGTATAAGCTCCCTCCTGTCATCGGAGAAATACAGCTCGGAGCGCTCAACGGCATAGTTTACGCGGTCGTGGATATCAGCCGCGAGGTTCTCGTCACTCGGCACGAATGCGCCGTCCTTACTGCGCACACGCGAACGCCTTACATCGGACTTGTCCGCGATGATGAGCGCCGCCGCGATGGGAGTTACAGGGCTTGCGGTATGCTCGTCGTGGTTGCCGATAGCGGAAACGATGAGCGATATCTCGTCCGCGGGCATTCCTAGGTTATCAAGCAGACGAAATGCCATAACAGCGCCGCTCTGCGCATGGTCAACGCGGTTGATGACATTGCCGATATCGTGCATATAAGCCGCTATCTGCGCAAGCTCGCAGGTGCGCTCGTCATAATCAAGCTCGTGCAGTATCATATAGGCGGTAGCCGCAGCTCGCTCAACGTGCGCATTGGAATGCTCGGTATAGCCGATAGTGCTGAGTGCCGCGTCAGCGTAGTTGATGTATGTCTGGATATCCTTGTTCTTGCGGATATACTGGTAGGTTATGTTGCTCATAGTGTCCCCTTTTTTGGCTTTATTTGTGATTACTAGTATAGCAGATATTGTGAAATAATGCAAGCGGTATTACAATTGATAATTTCGGTATCTGCCATTGACGGATGGTATATAAAAAGCGCCGCTCACTTTCTCAAAAAGTAAGCGGTATTTTTTATAACAATCTGCACCGAACTGAAAGATTTTTATCAGCTCATATATCGTTCTAATTCATTCCTCCAAAAACAATCTTTGTCCAACGCTATATTATCAATTGTTGCTATTCGTTCTCTTATCCATTCTAACAATTCATCTGTAGCATTACTTTCCAAAAAAGCTCTTCTTCCATTCGCTGCCATTATTTTATTCACAAATTCATCATATTCTACTAAACATTCAATAAGCTGTAAAATCGAAGAATTAACAAACTGTTCATCGTCCTTATTTTCATGGCTTATTACTATTACATTCCCTGTTTTCTCAACTGCACATATTATATCACCATTTCCTGTATAGCCCAAATAAATATATCCTTTTTTCTTTTTTAATTCTTTATACTTTTTACCAACTGCGATTGCTCCGCCTTGTGCTGATGCTTCAAAATTTAAATATGGCGCCGCAGCCTCCGGCAATCCTGCTTCTATTAAAAATGATTTCACCTCATTTGATAAGCCTAATTTCTTAATATATTTCTCTTTGTATGATACTAACGGACATATCTCCTTATCCCACTTACTCAAAAAAATTTCTGCTGTTATCATATATACATCTCACCTTTTACGATTTTTAGTTTATCACAAATAACAGTATAGCAGATATTATAAAATATTGCAAGGGCTGTTGCAATTGATAATTGCGCGGAGGAGAAAGCGTCATATGCAAGGAGAGCCGCCCCGACAGCGTACTTGTGTACGCCGAGTGGGCGGTCGACGCAGCAGATGGCGCTTTATCGTCAGCGCAAAAAAGGCGAAGCCGAAGCTTCGCCTTTCTATGTAATTCAATTCAGAATTATACGCAGCCCTGAGCCTTCATAGCCTCAGCAACCTTGATGAAGCCTGCGATGTTAGCGCCTGCTACGAGGTCATCGCCGAGACCGTACTTGTTAGCAGCCTCAACGGAGGAGTTGAAGATGTTCTTCATGATCATCTTAAGCTTCTCGTCAACCTCTTCGGCTGTCCAGCTATAACGCATGGAGTTCTGGCTCATCTCAAGACCGGAAACTGCTACGCCGCCTGCGTTAACTGCCTTGGAGGGAGCAACGATAACGCCCTTGCTCTTGAGATATGCAACAGCCTCGTTTGTTGTGGGCATATTGGAAACCTCAACATAGTACTTAACGCCGTTAGCAACGATCTTCTCAGCCTCTGCCATGCCAACCTCGTTCTGAGTAGCGCAGGGCATCATGATGTCAGCCTTAACGCCCCAGGGCTTCTCGCCTGCATGGAACTCAACACCGAACTTGTCAGCGTAATCCTGAACTCTGTTGCGGCAGGAATCACGCATCTCGAGCATATAGTTTACCTTCTCCTCTGTGGAGATGCCATCGGGATCGTAAACGTAACCGTCAGGACCGGAAAGTGTAACGACCTTACCGCCCAGCTCGTTGATCTTCTTAACTGTACCCCAAGCAACGTTACCGAAGCCGGAGATAGCAAATGTCTTGCCCTTGATAGTATCACCGAAGTGCTCAAGCATATTTGTGGTGTAGTAAACAGCACCAAAGCCTGTAGCCTCGGGACGGATCAGAGAACCGCCGTACTGAATGCCCTTACCTGTCAGAACACCTGTGAACTCATTCTTAAGTCTCTTGTACTGACCGAACATATAGCCGATCTCACGAGCGCCTACGCCGAGGTCGCCTGCGGGAACGTCAAGGTTGGGACCGATGTGTCTGTAAAGCTCTGTCATGAAGCTCTGGCAGAAACGCATAACCTCTGCGTCAGACTTGCCTGTGGGATCAAAGTCTGCGCCGCCCTTGCCGCCGCCCATGGGCAGAGATGTAAGGGAGTTCTTGAATGTCTGCTCAAAGCCGAGAAACTTGATGATACCGCTGTATACGTTGGGAGCGAATCTGATACCACCCTTGTAAGGACCGATAGCGGAGTTGAACTGAATGCGGAAGCCGCGGTTTACGTGGTGCTTGCCGTTGTCGTCAACCCAGGGAACGCGGAAGAAGATCTGTCTTTCAGGCTCAACGATGCGCTCAAGAACGCCTGCCTCTACGAGGTCGGGACGCTGCTCAACAACGGGCTCGATGCTCTCGAGAACTTCTGTAACTGTCTGAATAAACTCAGGCTCGCCTGCATTTCTCTTTTCAACTCTTGCGAGTAAGTCGATAAGGTACTGATTCTTTAATGCCATTGGTAAATTCCTCCTAAAAAAACTTATATAGCGGCGATCGGGGAAACCGCCCATATTTGACTTTTTCATTATACAACAAAATGCCTTATTTTGCAAGATTTTTTTTGCAGTTTTTCATAATAAAAATGTATTTTGTTGACAATCACCATTTTATTTCAACCGAAAGCGCATTATTTACTGCATTTTTAATATCATTTTGAAATTCGCAGATTTCGACACTTTCATTTTTGGACTTGCCAAAAGAAAATGACCCGAGATATTTCCTCTCGGGTCACAATTATCATGAAAAACTCAACAAACGATAGATATTACAGCAGTCCCACCGAATGCTTCAGTATATCCGAAGCGTCCTTGGGAGTTACAGCGCCGTCGCCGTTAAAATCAGCCGCCTTTTCATCTATCTTGACAAGCCCAACATTGAACTTCAGGATAGCCGAAGCGTCGGCAGGAGTAACGCTTCCGTCGCCGTTTGCATCACCGCAAACGATATCGTCAGTATCGCCCGCGTTTGCGTCGTAATCGCCCTCGGCATTGTCAACAAGCGCCTTTACGACCAGCGGCGCCGTAGCGGTACCCGTTGTACGATCAAAGATCTTGAAATCATAGCCGTTATCCCACCAGAAGCACTTGACGCCGGCCTTGACGCCCTCCGAAACCACGCAGGCCGCATACTCGGCGCGCTCCTTGTCGTTATTCTTGCTCTGAGCGCCGAACTCGCCCACTACAAAAGGCACGTCAAGCTGGTCGGAGTAGTCCTCCAGCACATCGAACAGATATTCGATAGTTTCGATCTGATCATCACTTCCCCAGTAGTCCGTCATGGTAGTCCATGTAGCTTCTGTCCAAGTAAAGCCCTGCGGATCATAGTTATGCACCTGCACGATCAGGTGACCCTCTGCCTTGTCGTCGGGAAGTTCGAAATTTCTGAGCGTAGCAGCCGCGCTGCCCGCTGAATAGGTCTGCACCATGAGGTTACGGGTCTTGTTGTTGCCTCCCGTAGCTCTTACAGCGTCAACAAACATCTGATTAAGCTCGTTGAGCGCCGAATATCCGTCGGAGGTGCTGCTGGTAGTCCAACTGTTGTTAGCGTCAAGCACTTCGTTGAAGGACTCGAAGATAAGCTTCTCATCATAGTCCTTGAAGCGCTCCGCGATGTTTGTCCACAGCCCCTTAAATCGCTTGCCGCTGCTGTTTATGCAAGCACTTGACGCCTCCAGCCAGCCGTCCGAGCCGCCGTCATGGTGAACGTTCAGCACGCAGTAAAGATCAGCGTCGATGATGTAATCAACTACCTCCTGCACACGGTCAAGCCATACCTCGTCGATATTTCCCTCATCGTCAATATGAGCGTCCCATGTAACAGGCAGACGGATAGTGTTGAAGCCTGCCGCCTTGACGCCCTCGATAAGCTGCTTATTTACAACAGGATTGCCCCACGCCGTTTCATAAGCCGAAGGACCGCCGCTTATCCAGTCGCCCACACAATCGAATGTATTTCCCAAATTCCAGCCTACGTTGATGTTCTCAACAGCCTCCTTTGCGCTCTCGCACTCAGCCGCCGATGCTGTAACAGCAAGCGAGAGTGCAAGTGCCGATGCCGAGATGAAAGAAATTATCTTTTTCATGCTTACCTCCGTTATTCCTCGCCCAGAAGCCTCAGGGCGTTTTTGTACAATATAAGCTCGCGCTCCTCATCGGTGAGGGGTATCGCGGCGAAGCGCTGAAGCTCCTCCTTTGCCGTCCACATAGGATAATCCGTGCCGAACATCACCTTGTCCGCGCCGAAGCTGTGTATAAGCTCAGCCGCTCTTTCGGGAGTCATGTCGTACAGCGAGCTTGAAAGATCGACATATATCCTGCCGTCAGTGAAAAGCTCCTGTGCCTCGTCCCACTGTGACCAGCCCGCAAAATGCGCACCGATTATCTTCATCTTCGGAAACAGATCAGCCGCACGGCGAAGTCTTTTCGGACCCGAGAAATCATAGCGGTAATCGCCTGCGTGGAACAGTACGGGAAGCCCATACTTCTCAGCCTGCTCATAGATCGGGAATGCCTTTTCGTCATCTATCTGAAACTGCTGAAAATCGGGGTGCAGCTTTATGCCCTTGAGTCCGAGAGAAATTATGCGCTCCGTCTCTCCCGCGATATCCTCATGATCAGGGTGGAGCGCGCCAAAGCCTACCAGCCTGTCAGGATACTGCTTCACGCACTCCGCAATGAAGTTGTTTATGCTCTCTACCTGATGCGGCACGGTAGCCACCGACTGAACTATGCAGCGGTCAACACCCGCGTCGTCGCATAGGCGGAACAATGTGGACAGTGTTCCGTCGTTTCTCATAGTGAGATCGTAAAACTCACCGATACCAATAGCTGCTTTTTCAGCGATCTTTTCAGGAAAAATGTGTGCGTGTGCGTCGATTATCATAATATGGCGCTCCTTTCTTGTTTTCTTTCTCTTTCTCTTTATCTTTAATAGCCGAATACATAAGTCGCAGCAAGCGCCGCCCACTCTCTTACCCAGCAGTTGAGCAGATGCGTTGTTGCTGTACCGCCCGAGTAGTGACCCGTGTTTTCAAGTCCGCTGCGCTTTGCATACAGCGAGGCGCGATACTGGTGGTATTCGCTGGTGACTATCGCGACGTTTTCGGAGATACCAAGCTCGCGAAGTAACGCTGCGGAATTGTCGAAATTCTCAGCGGTAGAGGTCGAAGTATCCTCCATGATGATACGGCGCTCCTCAATACCCCATTCGGTCAGCATTCTGCGCATAGCCTCTGCTTCGGAAATATCCTCGCCCGCTCCTTGTCCGCCCGAAACGACTGCAACAGCGTCAGGGTGCTCAACAAGGATATCATAAGCCGTCTTTGTCCTTATCCACAGCATGGAGCTGGGAGTTTCGCCTCTCACTCGGCAGCCCAGCACTATCACAGCGTCCACCTCGTCAAGCGGCTTGTACGTATAGCTCGCCATCTGCACGGTGAAAAATGTCGCCGCAAACAGCCCGAGAGCTATCACAGCGCTGAGCAGTATCAGTGCGATCCTGCCGAAAACGTTCTTCCAAATTCTTTTTATCAGCGCGAACAGCTTTTTGTAGAACACTGCGCCGAATATCAGCGCGCCGAACAGCAGACCGCCGATAAACGTACCCTCCGACACCGAAGCGCAGAATACCGCCCATATAAAGCATATCGCTGATGGAATGATGACCAGAAGCTGAATTACCTTTGAGAGTATTGACATTTTTAAGTTCCTCATGCAAAAACGCGCCGAGCCTTTGCTCAGCGCATTTTATGCGACACCGATGCAAGAAAAGTCGCGCATAGTGTCGTTTTAATTTAACTCAGGCGTTCTTACCAAGCTCGATAGCCTGAATATTCTTCTCGATAAGGTGCGCCTTAGCGGGAGGAATGATCTTCTCCAGTGCCTTCTTGATTACTTCATCAGAAGCAAGACCTGTTTCCTTTATCAGCTTGCCGATAAGGATAATGTTAGCCATGCCCTTCAGACCCTCGTCCTCTGCCATCTGTGTGGAGGGAACGTAGAAGCACTTGATATCGGTACGCTCGCACTTCTGGGAGATCAGAGTGCTGTCGATGATAGCGATACCGCCGGGCTTAACGTCGTTGATGAACTTGTCGTAGGAAGGACCGTTCATAACGATAAGCACGTCGGGCTCTGTTACGAGAGGAGAGCCTACAGCGTCGTCGCTGATGCAAACGGAGCAGTTAGCTGTACCGCCGCGCATCTCGGGACCGTAGGAAGGAAGCCAGGATACCTCCTTGTTGTCCATAAGACCGAAGTAAGCAAGCATCTTGCCTGCAAACAGGATACCCTGTCCGCCGAAGCCTGCAAGGATAGTTTCTGTCATCATCTTATTGCGCCCTCCTTATAAACTCCGAGAGGATAGTAGGGGATCATATTGTCCTTCAGCCACTGGATAGCGTCGGCAGGCGACTTGCCCCAGTTTGTGGGACAGGTGGAGAGCACCTCGATAATGGAGAAGCCCTGCTTGTTCTTCTGGAACTCAAAGCCCTTACGGATAGCAGCCTTAGCCTTGCGGATATTCGCAGGATCGGCAACCGTAACACGCTCAGCAAGCGCAACACCGCTGAGTGTAGAGAGCATCTCGCACACTCTGATGGGGAAGCCCTCGGTGTTTGTGTTTCTTCCGTAGGGAGTCGTCTGTGTAACCTGACCGGGCAGTGTTGTGGGAGCCATCTGACCGCCTGTCATGCCGTAGGTGGTGTTGTTTACGAAGATAACTGTGATATTCTCGCCTCTTGTAGCAGCGTGAACGATCTCAGCAGTACCGATAGCAGCGAGGTCGCCGTCGCCCTGATATGTAAATACAAAGGTGTCGGGATTTGCTCTCTTAACGCCTGTTGCAACAGCAGGAGCACGTCCGTGAGCAGCCTCGATCATATCGCAGGCAAAGTAGTCATAAGCCATTACAGAGCAGCCAACGGGAGCAACGCCAACGGTCTGTCCCTCGATGCCCATTTCGTCTATGACCTCGGCAACAAGACGGTGGATAATACCGTGTGTACAGCCGGGGCAGTAATGAAGAGGTGCGTCTGTAAGCGCATGAGGTTTCTTAAATTCAGGCATTTACTTAGCTCCTTTCTGTGTCATTTCTACGATCTTTGCGAGTATCTCGGCAGGCTTGGGAATGATACCGCCTGTTCTGCCGAAGAACTCTACATTCTTTCTGCACTCCAGTGCGAGCTTTACGTCCTCGATCATCTGACCCATGGACATCTCAACGCAAAGTACGTTCTCAGCGTTTGCACAAGCAGCCTTGATCTCCTTCTCGGGGAAGGGCCAAAGTGTGATGGGACGGAACAGACCGACCTTGATGCCCTGCTTTCTTGCAGCGTCAACAGCAGCCTTTGCAATTCTTGCAACAGAGCCGTAAGCTGTGATAACAAGCTCAGCGTCGTCTGTCATATAGCACTCAGCCTCGGTGTGGTTAGCCTTGATGACATCGTATCTCTTGTAGCGCTCTACGATACGGTCCTCAAGCTCGTCGGGCTTTAAGTACAGGGAGTTTGCGATGTTATGTGTTCTATTGTTTCCGTGACCGCAGGAAGCCCAGGGCTTGTCGGAAGCGTCAGCGAACTTTATCTCAGCGTCATTAAAAGCAACAGGCTCCATCATCTGACCGAGCAGACCGTCTGCAAGGATCAGAGCAGGCATTCTGTACTGATCAGCAAGGTCGAACGCCTTCTGTACTGTGTCAGCCATCTCCTGAACGGAGGAGGGAGCAAATACAAGAAGCTGGAAGTCGCCGTGACCGAGCGCCTTTGTAGCCTGCCAATAGTCAGCCTGAGAGGGCTGGATACCGCCAAGACCAGGGCCGCCTCTCATTACGTTGATGATAACGCAGGGCAGATCAGCACCCGCGATGTAGGAAACACCCTCGCTCTTGAGGGAGATTCCGGGAGAGGAGGAGGAAGTCATGCAGCGGATACCCGAGCTTGCACAGCCGTATACCATGTTGATAGCGGAAACCTCGGACTCTGCCTGCAGGAACACACCGCCGATCTTGGGCATACGCTTGGACATATATGCGGAGATCTCCGTCTGAGGAGTGATGGGATAACCGAAGAAGCACTTGCAGCCTGCTCTGATCGCAGCCTCTGCGAGAGCCTCATTACCCTTCATAAGCTTTCTTTCCATTACTTGTCACCTCCGCTGATCGTTATTGCGCAGTCAGGACACATCATAGCACACAGCGCGCAGCCGACGCAAGCGTCGTCATTGATACACACAGCAGTGTTGTAGCCCTTTTTGTTAAGCTTTTCATGCTGAATTTCGACGATCTTCTTAGGACAGGCTGTTACGCACAGACCGCAGCCCTTGCAGACATCGAATTCTACGTTCATCTTTGCCATATTTCTGCTCCTTATTTTATTTAATATAGGAATGAGGAGTGAGGAGTGAGGGGTTACGGTATCGCCTGACGGCGATATATCAGAAAGCGGCTTCGCCGCGTTTTTTGATAAGTCTGTGAAGCAGACACCGAAATTCCTAATTCCTGATTCCTAATTCCTCATTTTACAAAGTTAATCCTCAAGCCAGTACGGACGCACATACATATCCACAGGCTTTGTATCGGGAACCTGAAGCTCCCTCTTCGCTGCGGTAAACATCACAGGAAGCCCTGCCGCAGCAGCACAGCTTTCGGCATATTCCACCGAGCCGAGGATATCCTCTGCCGTGGTTTCCGCGCCGAGATTTGAATTGTTTACTATGCCCGTCGCCTTAAGCGAGGACACATATTCTATATCACGAAGAAGCTCTGTTGCCTCCTCGGGAGTAGATGTGAGATAACGAAAGCTGTTCACCACATAAAGCATATCGTAGCCGAAGTTCTTCAGTATCTGCGAGTACTGACCCAGCGCTATCGCGCCTGCGTCATCACCGCCGACGTCAACCACTACCCTGTCATAGCCTCTCAGCAGCGCCGCCATATCAAAGCCCAGCGACGGGATATCGAGGTTCGTGTTGGCATACTGCGGAGCAACCAGCTCTATGCCGTTCTTTTCAAACACATCGCCAAAGTCAGCAGTGCGGAAATAAGGGTTTACGATATCAAGATCGATAACGCACACCTTTTCGCCGTTTTTCGCAAACTCCAGCGCAAGGTTTACAGCTATATTTGTTTTACCCGAGCCGTAATGACCCGTGATTATAATTGCTTTGCTTTGCATAAATTCTCCAAAAACGCTTTAAAGATCAATCAAAAATACACGCGATAAGACCCAGTCCGAAGAACAGCACGAAATATATGATCGGAACTGCTACCAGCATAGCTCTCGCAAACGACTTTCTCGGCTCTTTCGCATCATTTCCGAAGCCCCACAGGATAAGCAATACAATGCTTATCGCACCGAGACAGGTAGAAAGTACCAGCGTTCCGAGCCACTGACCCATAGTAAGCTTTTCGGTATTGCCCTGCGGCATAGCGCCATAAGGCTGATACGGCTGACCATAAGGCTGCTGCGGAATATACTGCGGCACATAGCCCTGCGGTATATACTGCTGCGCGCTGAAATTGGTATTTGCTGTATTTGGCATATTCATAACAGGAGCTTGAACTTCAGCGGCTTTCTGAACATTGCCTTTGCCGTTTATATCATCGTTTGCTTCGGGAATACTTGTGTCAAGATCGTCAAGGAACGAGCTGCCGGTATCTATATCAAGATCGCTTGAGATATTAAGCTCTAAGCCCATCTTAGCGCCGCACAGCGGACAGAATTTACCGTTGCCGCTCACAAGCGAGCCGCATCTATCACAAAAACGCTCCAACTCAACACCCCATTCCGATATAAATATGCGCAGGAAATACACTTAATATAATACCATAATACGCATGGTTTGTCAATAATTTTCGCTGCCGCCAAATGAAAAAACTTTAACTTTTTAAAGCACTGTATCAGCGTAGCTTTTCAACCGCCAAAGCAGGCTCGCGACGTGCTGAAGCAGAGCGAAGCGAATCCCTTCCACCAAACCGCAACGTTCAGAGGGAGAGCAGAGCGAATCCCGTCCGAAGAGCAGACCCGCGACGTGCATAGTGGTTTCGCGAAGCGAAATCGCTGACCCTCCGTCAGCGAAACGGCGCGCTTGCTTGTGGTTGGAGCGCTCAGCGCTCCCCTCGCAATCTCAGTCCGAAGAGCAGACCCGCGACGTGCATAGTGGTTTCGCGAAGCGAAATCGCTGACCCTCCGTCAGCGAAACGGCGCGCTTGCTTGTGGTTGGAGCGCTTAGCGCTCCAACCACTGGCTCATTCCCGCACCCAGCAGCTCATTAGGTCTATCCCTGAAACCGAACTGCCTGTAAAACGGCTCTCTGCCTGTTGCCGACATAAGATACAGCGCGATCTTCTCGCCCTCTTCGAGCGTAGAGTGCATATACTCCATCGTGCGGCGCATAAGCTGAGTTCCGATGCCCTGATGCTGGTACTCGGGAATAACGATGACATCGGTGATGAAATTCGCGTAGCCGCCGTCGGACAGCACTCTTATCATTCCGATACATCTGCCGTTATCACGCACGCAGGTGATGTGATACGCGTTGTTAAGTACATTTGACGCTATCCTGTCGGACAGCACCATGAAATTCACAAGGCGGCGCATCTCCTTGTATTCCTCTAAGGTAGGCGCCTCGTCTATAAATTCTAAAGCCAATTTTTTACCTCCGTACCATTTATCGCAAAAAATCCGCCACGCCCTGTGACGGATTTTATATGCAGTTATTCTTCGCTGCCGGCGATGTTGTCCTCGTTGATGTCTGCTTCGGGAGCAGGTGCTTCTGAGGGAGCAGCTTCATCGGCAATGTCTGTTTTCTCGGGAGCTTCGCCTCCTACAGGATTGCCCTCAATGTCGATCTCGCCGACCATAAGCTTGTAGAAATCGGGTCCGTTTATCTTCTCATGACGCATGAGGTACTGTGCCACGCGCTCCAGCAGATCGCCGTGAACGGTGAGTATCTCCTTAGCCTTTTCGTAGCCTGTATCTATAAGCTCTCTGATCTCGCCGTCGATCTCAGCGGCAACGTTCTCGGAGTAGTTTCTGCCCTGCGAGTAATCTCTGCCAAGGAATACCTCCTGATTTTCGTGACCGTAGAGGATCGGACCGAGCTTCTCGGAGAAGCCGTAGCGTGTCACCATGTTTCTTGCTACAGAGGTAGCGCGCTCGATATCGTTGGAAGCGCCTGTGGAGATATCGTCAAGGATAAGCTTTTCCGCAACACGACCACCAAGCAGAACGATGATGTTCTCCTCCATATAGGTCTTGCTCACAAAGCTCTTATCCTTTTCGGGGAGATGCATAGTAAAGCCGCCTGCGCTGCCTCTCGGGATAATGGACACCTGATGCACCTTATCCTGCGTCTTGCAGAAGTATGTGGTGACAGCGTGACCTGCCTCGTGATACGCGGTGAGCTTCTTCTCGTCCTCGGATACCACCTTGCTCTTCTTCTCGGGACCTGCGACTACCTTGATAGTAGCCTCCTCGATGTCCTTCTTCGTGATAGCCTTGCGGTTCTCACGCGCTGCAAGCAGTGCAGCCTCGTTTACGAGGTTTTCAAGATCCGCACCTGTAAAGCCTGCCGTAGTAGCGGCTATAGTCTTAAGATCTACATCAGGTCCTACATTCTTGTTTCTCGTGTGTACCTTGAGTATCTCCTCTCTGCCCTTGATGTCAGGGTAGTTTACAACGACCTGTCTGTCGAAACGACCGGGACGCAGCAGAGCCGGGTCAAGGATATCACGGCGGTTTGTTGCCGCCATAACGATGATGTTTTCGTTTTCTGTAAAGCCGTCCATCTCAACGAGCAACTGGTTAAGTGTCTGCTCACGCTCGTCGTGACCGCCGCCGAGACCTGCGCCTCTCTGACGTCCGACAGCGTCGATCTCGTCGATAAAGATGATGGAGGGAGTGTGCTTCTTTGCCTGATCGAACAGGTCACGCACTCTCGAAGCGCCGACACCGACGAACATCTCAACGAAGTCAGAGCCCGAAATAGAGAAGAACGGAGCGCCTGCCTCGCCTGCAACAGCCTTTGCAAGCAGGGTCTTACCTGTACCGGGAGGTCCTACGAGCAGTACGCCCTTGGGTACTCTCGCGCCGATATCGCGGTACTTGCCGGGGTTCTTCAGGAAGTCAACTATCTCGACAAGCTCCTGCTTTTCCTCGTCTGCGCCCGCAACGTCGGAGAACATGACCTTCTTGCCCGACTGCTGACGGATATTCGCCTTGGAGAAGCTGTTCATCTTTCCGCCGCCGCCCGCGGAACGCATGATGACGAATGTGAATATCACCATGATACCGATAAGCAGCAGATAAGGAAGTATGCTTGTGAGGAATGTGTTGTCTGCTATCGGGATATAATCCTCCAGCAGAGGCGATTCGGGGTTTGCCTCGTTGTAGCGCTGACGGTAGGTCACCATCTTGCCCGCCTCGTTATAGCCCGAATTTATATCGCTTATAAATATGCTGACATTGGGAACTGTGTACACATAGGTGTCCTTGCCGTTCTCCAGCTTGTAGATAAGCTCACCGCTGCCAAGGTCAAGCGAGAAGGCTGAAACATTCAGCTCATCAAACTCCTTGATGACATCGGAATACGCCACCTTCGTTGCACTGCCGCTGCCCGACATATTCAGCAGCGTAACAAGACCGAAAATAAGCAGGATAATTACAAGGAAGTAAAGAAAAACACCCTTGAATTTGTTGTTTTGTTGCATTGAGACCGCCTTTCCGAAACAGGAAAATTTCCTTAAATAATATTGCCTTTGATCACAAAAATATGTATCACGAATAAACCTCAGGCTTAAGTATGCCTACATAAGGAAGATTTCTGAAGCGCTCGGCATAGTCAAGACCGTAGCCGACAACGAAATGATCCTCGATGGCAAAGCCTGTATAGTCGCCCGTAAAGCCCTTTACCACACGTCTTGAAGGCTTGTCAAGCAGTGTCACGATCTTCAGCGAGGCAGGCTCGCTTCTCATCATTTCATTCTTGACAGTATAAAGTGTGCGGGCGGTATCAAGAATATCCTCTACCAGCACCACGTGTCTGCCCTCGATATGCACATGACCGCCGACAGTGAAGTTTACCTTGCCGCCGCTGACAGTACCGCTGCCGTAGCTTGACGCGCGGATAAAATCTATATCTACGGGACATTCCATTTCGCGGATAAGATCAGCGAAAAATACCACAGAGCCCTTGAGTACGCACAGGAAAAGGGGATCTTTGTCCTTATACTCCTCGGTGAGCACTTTTCCCAGCTCCTTGACCTTTGCTCTTATCTCCTCTTCAGAGATGAGTACGCTTTCTATTTCATTCGGAAGATACATAGCAAGTACGCTCCTTGATTAAAAATTAGATGTAATGCACATCATTACAATATACAAAAGTAATTATACCACAACTTCAGCAAAATTGCAAATACTTTTAGGTGAATTTTTACTGAAAATTTTAAACGTTCGGGTGGATAACAGTTATGCAAACAATACAAAAGCATGAACAAAAGGATATGGTATGCGTTCTGCATACCATATCCGCCGTTTGTATCACGAAGCCTTATCCATCATCGTTTCACAGAATATCGCATAGCCGCGCTCGGGATCGTTGAGAAACACGTGCGTCACCGCGCCTACCAGCATTCCGTCCTGAAGTATGGGACTGCCGCTCATTCCGCATATAATGCCGCCCGTCTGCGACAGAAGCTCGGGGTCGGTGATGCGTATGACCATGCTCTTGCTGCTCTCCATGTCGCAGATGTTGATGTGTTCGATCACAATGTCGTATTCCTTCGGCGTGCTGCCGTCTATGGTCGTCAGCATCGTCGCCGCGCCTGTTTTTACCTCCTGCCTGAACGCCATCGGCACAGCCTCGCCGTCGCACGGCGACTCGCTTACCGTCCCGAATATACCGCACTCGGTATTGCGTTCGATAGTGCCGATAGTATCATTCGCAACGATCTTTCCGCAAAGCTCGCCCGCAGTGCCTGCCTCTCCCCTGATGATACCGTCGATGTCCGCCGCAGTTATCTCGCCGCTTAAAAGGGGCATAAGCTCGCCCGTCGTGACGTCGCTCACCGAGTGTCCAAGTCCGCCGTACTCGCCCGTCACAGGGTCGAAATAGCTCATCGTGCCTATTCCTGCCGCGCTGTCGCGCACCCATACACCTATTTTATAGATGCCGCAGTCCTCATAGGGTTCAATGCGCAGCAGCCTCTCGCTGTCGCCGCGGTGAAGTATCACCTCGCACCTGTCGGGAGAAAGCTGTATTGCGTCGCTTATATCGCTGTTTGAGCGAACTCTCACATCGTTCACCGATATTATTATATCGCCCTCTTTGATACCTGCACTCTGCGCAGGAGAGCCATCGGTCACGCTTATTGCCATCACGCCGTCAGTCCTCAGCTTTATCCCGAACGGCGTGCCGCACGGCACCAGCATCGGGCGCTCCACGGCGGCTACCGAGGCGGTCTTTATCGGAACAGCTCCAAGATAATAGCAAGCCTCTTCCCCGTTGTTATAAAGCTTCGCTCCATAAAACGAAACGCTTTCAACCGCTCCCGCTTCGACGCTTACCGAATCGGGAAGCACCGCGCCAAAGCAGCCTATCAGCAGCGCCGCGCACGTTATCGCCGCACACAGCAGCCGCGAAAATATCCTAGCCGTTTTTTCCATAATATATCACGCTCTGTAAAGAGCTCCTGCCTTTCAGTTTTGTTTGCCTTTACTCAAATACTATTAGCTTTTTTGCGGCAAATATAAAAGGAAATTTTCTGCGCCGCGCTGCTCAGCCATTGTCAAAATCAGACCTTTTTATTTCCATTTTATGACACTTTAATGCTTTTGTTGTACTTGACATTTCCGCAGGCAGGTAGTATAATATAAGTAATTGTAACATGGTGCAATATCGCTTTTTTACGGATAACGGCATGATGATCATGCATTCAATAAAAACATAATGCGGCAGCACAGCAGCCATATAAGCTCCGTCGTGGCACCGACGCCGACGGAAGGCGGCTCTACTCCGTTACATATCCATACCGCGGTACGGGACAGCTATGCCCTGAACGGTATGAGAACAAAGCCGCAGCAATTTCGGATATACCCCGAGGAAAGGACTAATAATGGGTTTACTGACCAACAACAAATTACTGACTGAAAAAGAAAACATCGCAGCTAAAAACACAACCAAAAATTCTCCCGCAAAGGGCAAGGCAACAAAGACCACAGCCTCGAAAAGCACAAAAAAAGCTCCCCAGAAGAGCGCAAAGCAGAACGAAGCGAGAAATTCAGCTTCGCAGAAGAACGCTGCACAGCAGAAGAACCTTGCTGTAAAGAAATTCAAGACAAAATACCCCACTGTAAGAAAGAATACCGAGCCTACAGAGCAGCGCTGTGCAGCTCCCGTAAAATTCACCGCGCTCGGCGGTCTTAACGAGATCGGCAAGAACCTGTATGTCTATGAGTGCGGCAACGATATGCTGATCGTTGACTGCGGTCTTGCATTCCCCGACGACGATATGCCCGGCGTTGACCTCGTAGTGCCTGATTTCACATATCTCGAAAAGAACAAGGATCGTTTCCGCGGTATCGTTATAACCCACGGTCACGAGGACCACATCGGCGCGCTTGCTTACCTGCTTAAAAAAGTAAATGTTCCGATATACGGCACGCGCCTTACACTCGGACTTGTCGAGGGCAAGCTGAAGGAGCACAACCTGCTCTCGCAGGCTTCGCTGAACGTGGTAGTACCCAGACAGCAGGTAAAGCTCGGCTGTATGTCGGTGGAGTTCATCAGAGTAAACCACTCCATTCCCGACGCGTGTGCGCTCGCTATCCACACCCCCGCAGGTGTCATTATCCACACGGGCGACTTCAAGGTGGACTACACCCCCATTGAGGGCGGTATAATCGACCTTGCGCGCTTTGGCGAGCTCGGCAACAAGGGCGTGCTTGCGCTCATGTCCGAAAGCACCAACGCAGAGCGTCCCGGCTACACAAAGTCTGAGCGCAGCGTAGGCGAGAGCTTCCGCGGTCTGTTCAATTCCGCCGACGGAAAGCGTATCATAATCGCCACCTTCTCCAGCAATATCCACAGAATACAGCAGATAATCGACCACGCTGTCCGCACCGACCGAAAGGTGGCGGTTTCGGGAAGAAGCATGGTAAACGTTATCGCGAAGGCTGTGGAGCTGAATTATATAAAGGTACCCGACGGTACTCTTATCGACATCGAGGAAGTAAACAAGTATCCGCCCGAAAAGGTGGTAGTCTGCACTACAGGCTCACAGGGCGAGCCTCTGTCGGCGCTGTCGAGAATGTCCAGCGGCGACCACAGACAGGTCACTATCACACCCAACGACTTCATCATCATCTCCGCAACACCTATCCCGGGCAACGAAAAGCTTGTCACAAAGGTAGTAAACGACCTTATGAAGCAGGGCGCCGAGGTAGTGTACGAGTCCATGTACGAGGTACACGTTTCGGGTCATGCTTGTCAGGACGAGCTGAAATTGATGATCTCCCTCACAAAACCCAAGTTCTTCATTCCTATCCACGGCGAGTACAAGCATCTTAAAAAGCACGCGAAGCTTGCTATCGGAATGGGAGTGCCTGAGGAGAATATCTTCATATCGGACATCGGTCAGGTAATAGAAACAGACGGCGTTGAGATGAAGTTCACAGGAACTGTTCCCGCAGGCAGAGTTATGGTAGACGGCTACGGCGTCGGTGACGTCGGAAGCGTCGTACTGCGCGACAGAAAGCACCTCGCCGAGGACGGCATGATGATAATCGTGGCAACCATCGAGCGCGAGAGCGGCAGAGTGCTTGCAGGCCCCGATATCGTATCGCGTGGCTTTGTATATGTCCGCGAGAGCGAGCAGCTCATGGACGAAGCAAAGGCGCTGATGAAAAAGGTAATGGATAACTGCAACGAGCGCAATATCCGCGAGTGGGGTCACATCAAATCCGCAATGCGCGACGCGCTCAGCGATTATATCTACTCCAAAACAAAGCGCAGCCCCATGATACTTCCTATCATCATGGAGGTCTGATCGGCATAGATCGGAGGACGAATTTTGAGAAACTTTTATAAGAGCAATACGCTGCTCGCCCTTGTAGGTGCGCTGATAGTATGTCTGCTGATACTGGACGGATTTTTGTTTTCGGATAAGCCGTATCTGTTCTGGCTGTCACTGCCCGTACTGCTGCTTGTTTCGGGTCTTTGTATCGGCAAGCTCATACAGATACGCCGCAACGAATACTGCTATTTCGAGCAGCTCAATGCGACTATAGACAGCTCAAACCGCGTTGCGCTGTGCAGCTTTCCCCTGCCCGTGGCGCTTGTCAACGAAAACCGCATCATCGTGTGGTGCAACGAGAGCTTCAGCACAAGCTTCTACAAGCCCGACGAGGAGGATAACTCGCTGGATTTCGTCACCGACGAGCCTGTGGAGATGTTCATCGGTGAGGGCAGAGAGATCGAATACGAGGGCAGGAACTACCGCGTTTATGCGAGAGTTCCGCAGTTTACTCCCGACGAGAACGAAAACATCAAAAAGGGCGTCGAGATGCTTGACAGCATAAATCAGATAACCATGCTGTTCTTTGAGGAGATCACAGACTTCAAGGTGCTTCAGGAGGAGCACAGAATGTCCAAGACCATGGCAATGATCGTCATGGTAGATAACTACGAGGAGCTTTTAAGCGGCAGCAAGGAAAGTGAAAAGGCATACGTCACCATTCAGATAGACAGACTTCTTGAGGAGTACTTCACCGAAAAGAATGCAGTGCTGCAAAAGCTCTCCGCAGACCGCTTCCTTGTCGTTATCGAGGAACGCTTCGTCCGCGAAATGATCTTCGATAAGATGAAGATACTTGACCTTGCGCGCGAGATAAAGGTTACAGACAGAACGAACGTTACACTGTCCATCGGTATCGGACGCACAGCGTCCACCCTCGCGGAAAGCGAAAACTATGCCCGTCAGGCGCTTTCCATGGCGCTCGGACGAGGCGGCGATCAGGCAGCGATAAAGACCGAGTCGGGCTTCCATTTCTATGGTGCGGTCACTCAGGGTACAGGTCGCTACAGCAGAGTCAAAACGCGAATTATGGCGGACGATATCAAAATGGTGGTACGCACCTCAGATGTTGTGTACATAATGGGACACAGCTACGGCGACTTTGACAGCGTAGGCTCTGCAATAGGTCTTGCCTGCGCGATAAGAAAGCTGGGAGTTCAGGCTTACGCTGTGGTAAACAGGGAGTTTAACGCGTCAAAGGAGCTTATAGAACGCTTCTCCGACTACGAAACTCCCGTCGTGGTTGAGCCCGAGGTCGCAAAGATCGGCTTTACCAAAAATTCGCTGCTTATAATCGTCGACACGCATATCATAAAAAAGCTTGACGATAAGGAGCTGTTTGAAAAGGCGTCACCTGAGCAGATAGTCATAATCGACCACCACAGGCTCTCAACAGGCGCTATTGAGGACGCAGGCATCATGTGGCAGGATCCCAATGCCTCCTCCGCGGCAGAGCTTGTTACAGAGCTTATCCAGTATTTCGGTGTAAACCCGATACTCACTCCGCTTGAAGCCGAAGCGCTTCTTGCGGGTATCACTCTTGATACAAAGGATTTCGTAATGCGTTCGGGTGTTTCCACATTTGAGGCTGCGGCATTCCTTAAAAAGATGGGCGCTGATACCGTATCGGTGAAAAATCTGTTTGCTACATCAATGCAGAGCAAGGCGAAGAAATCGGAGATCATCTCCGCAGCCGAGATATACCGTAGCTGCGCTATCGCACTGGTGGACGAAACGTTCCCCGATATGCGAGTGGTATGCTCACAGGCGGCTGACGAAATGCTGTATATCAGCGGCGTTGACGCTTCGTTTACCGTATATCCCATCGAAAACGGCGGCTGGGCGTTCAGTGCCAGGTCGCTCGGCAAGATAAATGTTCAGATAATCATGGAGAGCCTCGGCAACAAAAAGGACGACGGCGGCGGTCATCAGACAATGGCAGGCGCGCAGCTATACGAGCTTACAGACACCGAAGCTATCCGCAAGCTATATGAAGCTATCGACAGCTATTTCGACAGCCTTTCGCAGACTTAATAACACTACAGGAGAACAAAAATGGAGCTGATCAAAGACATCAAGGAATATGAGTTCGACGATACGCAAATGGCGGGCAGAGTGTATTTCAAGTATTTAGGCGACTATATCGACCTGCGGTTTGACAAGGGTATTCCGATGGAATACGTGGAAAAAACAGCAGAAAAGCTGAATGATATCTCCGAAGAAACGATGGAGCAGCTTTTTAACTTCTCTATCAAATACTGCCGCTGGAATCTTGAGGAATGGAAGCATCTGAAACGAAAGATACGGCTTGACCTTATAAAAAAGCCCTCGGATATCATGAAGCACATGAGCATAGAGGGGCTTATCGTAAATCTCCCAGAGGATATGTCGCAGATAGGAATAAACCTTGAGGGTAGCTGCGACTGGGAAGAAGAGGACGGTATTCAATGGCTGATAAGAGACGATACCGTTGTATATGTAGGTCCGTGGGCTGACATAGATATCTGGTACAGCGAGGTCTATGAAGAAATGTGCGAAGATTATTTATGATCAATGGCAGACCTGATAACACTACAGGAGAACAAAAATGGAGCTTATAAAAGACCTTAAGGAAAACAAGTTCGGAAAGATTGAAGGCAAGGTCTATTTCGGATATATCGGAGATTACATCAACCTGAGATTTAAAAAGGAAATTCCGATGGAATACGTGGAAAAAACCGCACAAAAGCTGAATGAGATCTCCGAAGAAACGATGGAGCAGCTCTTTAACTTCTCTATCAAATATTGTCGCTGGAATCTGGAGGAATGGAAGCATCTGAAACGAAAGATACGGCTTGACCTTATAAAAAAGCCCTCGGATATCATGAAGCGCATGAGCATAGAGGGGCTTATAGTTAACCTCCCCGAGGATATGTCGCAGGTAGGCATAAATCTTGAGGGCTGGTGCAAATGGGAGGAAGAGGACGGCATACAATGGCTTATAAAGGACGATAAGGTCATTTATACAGGTCCTTGGTGCAATATCAATATCTGGCGCTGTCAAAGACGCTTGGAGGACGAATTCAATTTCGCAGGCGAAAATTGTGAGGAATAAACACAGGAGGAAATAAAAATGAAGGTAATACTTTTACAGGACGTTAAGGGCACAGGCAAGAAGGGCGAGATCCACGAGGTAAAGGACGGCTACGCTATCAACTGCCTTATCAAGAAGGGACTTGCACAGGAGGCAAACGCAAAGAACCTCAACATACTGCAGGGTCAGAAGGATCACGCACAGCACGTTATCGACGTTGATACCGCAAACGCAAAGGCTATCGCTGAAAAGCTTCAGGACAAGAAGATCGAGGTAAAGGCAAAGGCAGGCGCAAACGGCAGACTGTTCGGCACAGTTACCTCCAAGGAGGTATCCGCGGCTATCAAGCAGACGCTCGGCTGTGATGTTGACAAGAAAAAGATCAATATATCTATGAAGATAGAGGGCTTCGGTGATTTCGCGGCTGAAGCAAAGCTTTACGCAGGAGTTTCCGCTAAGTTCACAGTAAGCGTTGTAGAGGGCTGATATGGCTGAATACGATATTTCGGGCATCAATCTGCCCTACAACTTAGACGCGGAGCAGTCCGTGCTCGGCGCAGTGCTGCTTGACGGCGAATGTATGGCTGAGATTGCAACGGCGCTCCAGCCCGAGCATTTCCATATCGCACTGCACAAGGATATCTACGCTGTATTCCTGCAGATGTTCCTTTCGGGCGAGAAGATAGATATCGTCACCGCGCTTGAAAAGCTTATGCAGCAGGGCGTCTTTGAGACCGCAGAGCAGACCAAGGAATACCTTGTTCGCCTTACCTCGGCGGCACCCAGCATAAAGTCCGTTGCAAAGTACGCGGATATCGTTACCGAGCGCTACATGGTGCGCAGCCTTATATTCGCTGCAAAGGATATAATCGACACTGCAAACGCAGGCGGCGAGGACGCAGATACCCTTGTAGACTTCGCGGAGCAGCGTATTTTCGAGATACGCAGCGGCACGGAGGTCAAGGGTCTTACGCATATCAGCGGTATCGTGCTTGACAGAATAAACGCGCTCAATGAGCTTTCGCGCTCCGCAAGCGAGGGCGGACCTGCCATGACAGGACTTTCCACGCTGTTTACAGGACTTGACAAGCGTATCCACGGACTGAACAAGTCCGACCTTATTATCCTCGCGGCGCGTCCCGGTATGGGAAAGACCTCGTTTGCGATGAATATCGCCACAAACGTAGGCAAAAAATATCCCGACAAGGCGATAGCTGTATTCAGCCTGGAAATGTCGAAGGAGCAGATCGTAGGCAGAATGATAAGCTCCGAGGCCTCGCTAAGCTCCGATCAGATGAGAACTGGCAATATCTCCACAGAAAAATGGCGCGATGTAGGCAGGGCTGCCGATATCCTCTCGCGTCTGAACATCTACATTGACGACACCGCAGGTGTCAATGTAGCAGGAATAAAATCCAAGCTCCGCCGTATCAAAAACCTCGGGCTTGTAATAATCGACTACCTACAGCTTATGAGCTCTACAAAGAACTTCGGCGGCAACCGAGTAGTCGAGATCTCCGATATCACGCGTAATCTAAAGATAATGGCAAAGGAGCTTGATGTTCCCGTTATCTGTCTTTCTCAGCTTGCCCGCGGACCTGAGCAGCGTCCCGATAAGCGACCGCTGCTTTCAGACCTTCGTGAATCCGGCTCTATCGAGCAGGACGCGGATATAGTAATGTTCCTGTACAGAAACGCATACTACGACAAGACCGATCCCAACGTCAACGCCTGTGAATGTATCGTGCAGAAGAACCGTCACGGTGAAACAGGTACGGTGGCACTCGGCTGGGACGGCGAGTATACAAGATTTACAAACGCGGAGCTTGTCCGCACGGAGCAGTAAAATGGAGCAGTTTTACGAAAAGGTCGAAAAAGCGATCTCTGACTACAACATGATATCCGACGGGGACGCTGTTGTCATCGCACTTTCGGGCGGCGCAGACAGCGTTTCCCTTTTGTGCGCAATGAAGCAACTTTCGCAGCAGCTTTCCTTTTCCCTGTCCGCCTGCCATGTAAACCACGGGCTTCGCGGCGAGGAGTCGGACGGCGATATGCGCTTTTGCGAGGCGCTCTGCCAAAGGCTCGGAGTGCAGCTTGAGATACTTAACACCGATGTCCGCAGCTTTCAGCAAAAGCATGAGAGCCTTGAGGAAACAGCACGCCGCGTGAGATACGATTTCTTCGCGAAGGTGTCGCAGGGCAAAAAGCTTGCGACAGCGCACAACTCCAACGACAGCGCCGAAACTGTACTGCTCAACATGATGCGCGGCACGGGACTTAAAGGATTGTGTGGGATACCGCCTGTCCGCGGCAATATCATCAGACCGCTGATATACTGCTCGCGCGACGAGGTGGAGCAGTTCTGCAAGGAAAATTCGCTCTCCTACGTCACCGACAAGACCAATCTCTCGGACGACTACACGCGCAACAAGGTGCGGCATCTTATTCTGCCCGAAATGCTGAAGATAAACCCCTCGCTGCTTGATACGGTATCGCGCATGGAAAAAAATCTCCGCGAGGACAACGAGCTGCTTGAAGCACTCGCGGACGAGGCTCTGCAAAGTGCAAAGGCAGACCGCGGCTACAAGACAACAATTCTCTCACAGCAGCCGAAGCCGATACTCCGCCGCGCTATCAAGCGCATACTCATGGGCGGCGGTATCGAGCCAAGCACGCTTCGCATTGAAATGGCAGAGGAGATAATCCTCGAAGGCAAGGGCAAGATAAACCCCTGCAAAGGCAAGTTCGTCACGATACGAAAGGGCGAGGTGTTCATTGAGGAGCAGGAGCAAATTTACAGGAAGCACAGCAAGCGTTCCACCTGACGTGAAAGAGGTGTCCTGAATTTCGCTTTTTCTTACAGGATTTCAATCAGCCTGCCCTTCCACCTCATCACCGCCTTTGGCGGAGCTTCCCCTCAAAGGGGAAGCCTTTTGCCGCGGAAAGTTCGTCACGATACGAAAAGGCGAGGTGTTCATTGAGGAGCAGGAGCAGGTTTACAGGAAGCACCTGAAGAATGAATAATCAGTAATACTCAGCGAGCATTCTTGTGAAGAAGGTGATAAAGTGAAAGTAGTAGTTTTTCATGGAAGTCCAAGAAAAGGAAATACTTATACTGCCACTAAGATTTTTATGGACGCAATGTCTCAATGCGGTGAAATAAGTTATTCAGAATTTTTCTTGCCCAAAGCTGTTCCTGAATTTTGTCTGGGCTGCCAGATGTGCCTTGGCAATCCGCGCGAAAAGTGTCCTCATGCTTTATATATTGACCCAATATATAAGGCGATAATGGAGGCTGACGCGCTTATTTTTACTACTCCCCATTATGGTGCCGCCAGTATGACGGGCGGTATGAAAAATCTGCTCGATCATCTGGATTTTTTCACATTGACCGTAGCACCGCGAAAAGAAATGTTCACAAAAAAAGCCTTTATAATAACAACTGCCACAGGAACCGCCTCTGCCGTTAAGACAATAAAAAAATGCTTGAAAAGCTGGGGAATAAATCGGGTGTCCGCGGTCGGAATAAGAATGTTTATTGATAAGTGGGATAAAATGCCGCTAAAAAAGCAACAAAAGCAGGAAAGAAAGCTCAGGAAAGCGGCGCAAAAATTCTACTCAATCAAGAAAAAGAGAGCTTATGCGTCATCGGTTTTCATGTATTATTTGAATAGGTTTATTATTAAAAAATATATCGGCGAAGGAAATTATCCTTTTGAGTACTGGAAAGAAAACGGTTATTTTCATAAACGCCCGTTTTAAATCAATTCTATTATAAAACGAAAAAATCCAGAGAAGAAGTTATCTTCTCTGGATTTTTTGTTTATAACTATTTGCTGCAAATCAACGGTCTTATCAGATATTATACAAAAGCTCATCATAAGTGGGATAAGGCCATGCTTCCTCGCCAACGATAGTTTCAAGCTCGTCAACTACTGCGCGAAGCTCCTGCATTACGGTGAATACCTCGTTGTGGTACGCCACAGCCTTTGCATAAGCGTCCTCTATCGCATGAGCAGCATCTACCTTGGCTTTCAGCTCGTCAATAAGACCACTGAGCGAAACAGTAAGCGTGTTGAGCTTTTCGGCAAGCGCCTTTTCCACAACAGGCTCGATACCGATAGCCTTCTTTCCTGCCGCAACATTGCAGATATCGCCTGTGAACTTCATCACCGCAGGGAGAATCTCCGTTCTCGCCATGTCAGCCGCAGTCAGCGCCTCTATGTTTATAGCCTTGGAGTAGTTCTCAAGGTTTATCTCGGCTCTTGCGTGAAGCTCTATCTCGGTGTAAACGCCGAACTTGCCGAACAGCTTTATGCTCTTGGGCGAGGTCAGCGCGGGAATTGCGTCGATAGTGGACTTGAAATTCGGCAGTCCCCTGCTCTCAGCCTCGGCGAACCATTCCTCACCGTAGCCGTTGCCGTTGAAGATAACACGCTTGTGCTCGCGGATAGTGCGAACGATAAGCTCGTTGAGCGCGGAGTTGAAGTCCTCTGCGCCCTCAAGCTCGTCAGCAAACTCCTTCAGCGAGTTTGCAACGATAGTGTTGAGAACAGTATTCGGTCCTGCGATATTGAGGGACGAGCCGCACATTCTGAACTCAAACTTGTTTCCTGTGAAAGCAAAGGGCGAGGTACGGTTGCGGTCAGTAGCGTCCTTCGGGAAGCTGGGAAGCGACGATACGCCCACGTTGAACATCGTATCGTTCTTTGTTATGTAGTCCTTGCCGTCAACGAGGTGGTCAACAAGCGCTTCAAGATCCTCTCCGAGGAAGATGGAGATAATTGCGGGGGGCGCTTCGTTCGCACCAAGACGGTGATCGTTGCTTGCTGTGGCTACCGACATACGCAGCAGCTCGGGGTACTCGTCAACAGCCTTGATGATAGCCGCGAGGAAGGTCAGGAACTGCGCGTTCTCCATGGGTGAGGAGCCTGGGTCAAGCAAATTCTGTCCGTCGTCGGTGGACAGTGACCAGTTGTCGTGCTTGCCGCTTCCGTTTATACCTGCGAAGGGCTTCTCATGAAGCAGGCATACAAGCCCATGCTCCAGAGCGACCTTCTTCATGATGTCCATTGTAAGCTGGTTCTGATCGCTTGCAAGGTTGCAGGGCACGAACAGCGGAGCCATCTCATGCTGCGCGGGAGCAACCTCGTTGTGCTTTGTCTTGGACGCGATACCGAGCTTCCAGAGATGCTCGTCAAGATCCTTCATATAATCGGCAACGCGCGCCTTGATAGAGCCGTAGTAGTGATCGTCCATCTCCTGACCCTTGGGCGCAGGCTTTCCGAACAGCGTTCTGCCTGTGAAGATGAGATCCTTGCGCTTGTCATAGGTCTTCTTGTCTACAAGGAAGTACTCCTGCTCCGCACCGACAGTGGGAACAACGCGCTTTGCGGTGGTGTTGCCGAAAAGGCGGAGTATACGAAGTGCCTGCTCCGAAACTATATCCATAGAGCGCAGCAGAGGTGTTTTCTTATCCAGTGCCTCGCCGCCGTAGGAATAGAACGCGGTAGGTATGTAAAGCGAACCGTTCTTTACGAACGCATAAGATGTGGGATCCCATGCGGTGTAGCCGCGAGCCTCAAAGGTAGCGCGAAGACCGCCCGAGGGGAACGAGGAGGCATCAGGCTCGCCCTTGATGAGCTCCTTGCCCG
>CAYSYF010000016.1:0-42521 GCA_964435155.1 uncultured Ruminococcus sp.
GCGCAAGCAAAAAATACTCGTTGGTGAGGGTGTCTATGTAGTTATCCAGCCACACGAAATTTCTGCGGAACTGATTGTCTATCAGCGAGTAATACAGCACACGCAGGTAGGGTATCACGAAAAATATCGCCGTGCCGATAAGGCTGGGCAGTAAGAGCAGCTTGCATTTTGTGTTCCACTTCAGGCGCATAGTATCACCTCCTGATAACAACAAATCTCAATATAATAATCATCTAGATATTAACTATCTAAATTAAAAGAAACACCACGCAAATCAGCAAAACTTCCTGAATTAGGCAAATGGATATAAATTAAATTATTATCTACGGTAAAGGCAATTTCGTATCCAATAAGTTCATTGTTTGTGGTATATTCAGGCATATAATAGCATTGTCTACCTTCGATTGTTATAGAATTAAAGCCTTTATCAATATAATTAATTTTTAAAGACTCTTGAGCCTCTTCAAAAAGAGAAACCTCGTAAATCACTGTTGACAGACGTTCGTTCGCGTATTCATCGTAAATATCATTATAAATATAGTCATCGTCTATATAATACGCCGCTAAATAAATATTTTCTCTAAAGATGATTTGTGATAAGGTATAACCGTCAAGCTGCACATCAATGAGTTCAACTTTATCAATCATGTTCATCCCTTTAATTCTCGATGAGTTATCGAAACCATCCTCTTCTATAAAAGATTTGAATTCATCAACCGAATCAAAAAATTGAGGCGATTCAAGAACACGTATATTTTCTGTTGGATTGCTATCTAGATCATTTATACTGTGGTCGCTGCATCCACTTATCCAAAAGCTGAACATTAACAAAGTGCAAGCTAAAATCTTTTTCACAACAATTACCTCCAATCAATGTAATGAAATATCAAAGTAAGTTTTGCAATTACTGCACCATATATCCTTGGTAGTAAGACTAGCGGAATCATATCCACCATTCATAATACATTTTGCCCCTGGCGTGCACACGGAATCTTCGCATCCATAAACGTGAGATAATTCGTGTTGTATGATCCTAACGTTTATCGTTGTACTAGCATTTGAATCATTATTACGGTAAACGTCACTCATTAAGATATGCAGAATATTTCCTATCAGCTTCAGTTATGAATTCGTCAAGTGAAATCTCCGAGCGCAGGTATCTCTCAAAATCCGAACGAAAAATTTCGAATGATACATTGAACTCAACGCTTGCGTTTTCGTAGATATCATACAGATCGTCAAGACATTCGGACGAGCCGTCGTTGCTGTCGCTGAACAACATAGATGTGTTCTTATCATTAAGGTGCTTTATAAGGCTTTCCACATAATCTACTGCTGCTTCAAGCTCCTCAGAGGCAGGATTTATGCACAGATATGTGCAGGTCGCAATACTGCGGTCATCGGCAGTTACGCAAGGCATTGCACAAGCGCGCATATTTACACCGCCGGCATACCGGAGCTGATCCTTGCTGTAATCACGCATTGAAAATAAGAACGAGTTTGGATCGCCAAATCCATACTCTGTCAATGTGTTGTTTATTGCATTTGTAATCATTTTGAAACACTCGGGTGATAGCTGATAATTATATTTTTCCTTTATAAGCTCTGCGGTTTCTCTGAATTCGGTAGTATCAAAGCTGTTTGAGCTTCTGAGAAGCTGTAAAATGAAATCAGTATTTATCAGATAAGCATGAGCGTCGTAACCCATGCTTTTTTCGCTGTTGTATGCCGTCAGGATATGATCATAAAATCGCTCTGCGGTAAGCGGAGATGAAAGATCTATACCAAGCTCGGCGCAGGAACTCTCGTTATACATAATAACATCAATATTGACAGCAATAGGCAGCATCCATATTTCTCCGTCTTTTGTGGTTGCAGCCTCCTTTATATACGGAAAGCAGCGATTCAGGTATTCGTCTATCCCCTCAATATCATTCAATGCATAATACGTACCCTTATCACGGAGATTTGCCGATACCTCGTCCTTCGAGCTTAACAGACACAGATCATAATCAGAGTCCAGCGACAATACGCTCAATGCAAATTCGTCTGCCGTAAGCTGCTCCGATCTTATGCTATATCCGCATCCGAACGGGTCTTCCGGTATATAGGAAGGCGATATTATGCGGATAGTATTGCTGTTCTTAACATAGGCGGAGTTTCTTATACGCTCTAATTTCTGATTGCTGTACAGATTTATGTAAAAGGTAAAGCCTCCGCAGTATTTTATGCCGTTTTGTATGGTAAGCACCTCGGATACTATCTCAGAGTAAGCCCCGTTCTCCTCGGGTGCGGAATAATTCAAAGTATGTAGAATAGAATCCGAGCAGAACACAAAATCGCGCTCTTCATTCACGGCTGCGATGGCTTTTACCTTTCCGAGATCACTATAATGACGGCTGCTGTTTTCTCCCTCGGTAAAATACAGACCGTTTTCATCTGCAGCGTAGACCAGCAGCTTGCCCTGCGGTGAGGCTGTTATTGCCACGGGGAATTCAATTCCTGCTTCCTCCAAAGAATTATTATTCAGGTCGAAGCTGTATACTACAGTTCCGTCATAGCTGAATGAAAGGCTCTCATAAGGACATTTGGCATTGCTTGCCTTTTCGATATCGATCCACGTCAGATACAGCTTTTCATCGGCATAAACTGCACCGGTAGGAGTGCTATCGGTAAGCTCTGCGATAAATTCCTGCTGCTCGGTTTCCATGTCATAAACATATACGCAGTTTCCTTGAGGTGCCATTCCCGTAAGGTAAAGCTTGTTCTTCGATGCTGTCACAGTGTATATCTGAAAAAGCTCTGTCTGTATGGTGTTTGTGAGCTCTCCATCAAGCGAAAACATCTGCACCTGCGATGGTGCAAAGCCCGATACAACGCAAGCTGTACCGTCGTCCAGCACATCGAATGCTGTGACCGCTTCGATCTGCTCGTATACGAAGCTGTCGCAATCAGCTTGAAGTTCAGGCTCGGCTACATTGGCAGTGCTACAGCCTGTAGAGCTTAAAATACATCCGATAGCTGCGAAAATTGATAATATCTTTTTCATTCTTCATCTCCCAAAGGTCGTACTGTTATCTGATTGTTGATCGTGGTCGTTCCGTCAGGCAGTATCAGATCATATCCAAGGTCTGCTATATCAATATAAAGCCATTCGCGACCACCGTTCAGAACATACAGATTTTCACCGTCGGAAAACAATTCAGCATAATACGAAAGACTAGAAACGCTGCTGTCAAGCAATGGGCAATAATAATTCCAATCTCGCCGTTCTTCTGACCACATCTGTATATCCGTACCTGTGGTTACTATCAGCTTGCCATTATGCATCGTATATGAGCTGATATACGGTATCTCGCTTCCCCATGGATTTTCTGCAACATATTCAGTGACAGACATATCTTCAACATTAAGAGCCACAAGAACATCGCCGCGTTTATAATACAACATATTATCGTATATAGAAAGCCCATAAACTTTCTTATCTTCAATATATGTTTTTACTTCACCTGTTGATCTGTCTGTTATTTGAAACTCAACCGTGATATCTCCACTTTCACTATCTTCAGTTGTTTTGGTGAATACAGTATATTTTTCGTTGATTGCAAATGGCTGTGTATGTACATCATCGTTTATCGGCTCAGACTGATATGTTTCCATATCGACCTTGTAAGCTTTGGTGGGCCATTGTGCTTTGGATTCCATCTGCTCTGCGATTATGTAATAAAGAGTATCATCGTCTATAAATATCTTAAATGCATTATCTACACCATATATTTCTGTGATTTCTCCCGTTGACAGATCAAGGCAGCAGATCGTTCCCCATCTTTTGTGATAATCATAATAAATATCGCGCTCAAGCGCATAGATAAAATACAGCTTTCCTTCATGAAGCGTCAGCGATATTGCGGGTATATCAGCGAGCACTATCGTCTTATCCCCGTTTTTTTGATAAAGCTTATCGTCCTGCATATAGAAAAGTGTATCTGTTTCGGGCACATATAACATTCTGCCTGCATACATTGATTTCAGATTTATAGAATTATCCGTTACGCTCAGTCCCACGTTCAGCCGCATTTGTTCAAGCTCTTCCGCCGTATATTCCTTTTGCGCGATAACAAGCTCTTCGGATTCTGTGGTTTCGCCAGTTTCGGATATATGTGATTCGTTTATCTGTTCAATTTGCGGCTGATTGGCTTTACTGGCTTCGCTGTTAGCGCAGGACGTCAGCCCAAAAATAAAAATCATAAATGCAGGGATAAATTTTTTCATTCTTCATCTCCCAAAGGTCGTACTGTTATCTGATCGTCAATTATTGTATCCCCGTCGGGAAGTATCAGATCATATCCAAGGTCTGCTATATCAATATAAAGCCACTCGCGACCACCGTTCAGAACATACAGATTTTCGCCGTCGGAAAACAGCTCGCTATACCCTGTTAAGGTAGAAACACTACTGTCAAGCAACGGGCAATAATAATCCCACTCGCCGAGCTCCTCTGACCATATTTGGATATCTGAGCCTGTAGTAACTATCAGCTTCCCTTTGTGTATTATATATGTACCTATATAAGGAGTGTTGCTTTCCCACGGATTATTTGCAGTATATTCAGTGACAGACATATCGTCAATATTGAGTGCCCTCAGTTTGCTTCCATATATGTAATATATAGTGTCATCATATATTGATAATCTATCAGGCCACTTGTTTTCTGTATATGTCTTGACTTTACCCGTAGACTTATCAGTTATTTGGAATTCAACGCTAACCTCTCCACTATTTGGATCTTTGGAATAATCAGTAAATACATTATATTTTGTGCTGATTGCATATTGCGCTTGATGCGAAAACTCCTCGACTAATTCCATTTGCTGAGTTTTCATATCCACTTTATATGTTTTTGTAGGCACAGTAGCTTTTGTTTCGATTTCTTCCGCAATCGTATAATAAAGTATATTGCCATCTAAAAAAAACTTAATTACATTATCAACATTTAATACGCGAGATACCTGCCCCGTTGACAGATCAAGACAGCAGATCGCACCCCATCTCTTATGATATTCATAATAGATATTACGCTCCAGTGCATAGATAAAGTACAGCTTGCCGTCATGAAGCGTCAGCGATATTGCGGGTATATCAGCGAGCACTATAGTCTTATCCCCGTTTTTTTGATAAAGCTTATCGTCCTGCATATAGAAAAGTGTATCTGTTTCGGGCACATATAACATTCTGCCTGCATACATTGATTTCAGATTTATAGAATTATCCGTTACGCTCAGTCCCACGTTCAGCCGCATTTGTTCAAGCTCTTCCGCTGTATATTCCTTTTGCGTGATAACAAGCTCTTCGGATTCTGTGGTTTCGCCAGTTTCAGATATATGTGATTCGTTTATCTGCTCAATTTGCGGCTGATTGGCTTTACTGGCTTCGCTGTTAGCGCAGGACGTCAGCATCAATATCGATAATACAAACGTAAATTTTCTCATATCGATCTCCATATATATTCCGTGAAAATATTAGGTAAGGGAATATGCCGAAGAAAAATAATTCTCGTCATTGCGCTTCGTCAAAAGCTGATACCCACCTTGGGTAGTAATCACGATATCATTATTATATAAATAAGCAGAATAATAATTCTTCACTCTGTTATCATCGTAAGTAATATATGCACCGTCAAAAACCATATTCTCATTAACGATGCCAAAACTCATATCAGTGAGAAGTGCAGGTATACCATCAACGAAAATATAGTCGTTTATATATTGACGCTTTGTGTCACATACAACAGTCTCACCGCTGTCAAGTGATACGATCTTAAAAATATCTCCCCATGAGCCTTCTACAAAATATAAATATTCCCCATATATTGAAGCCATCTTCGGTAAAGAGCTTTCTACAGCTATAGCTTTTTTTATGTTTTCCTTGTCATTTCTGTAGTAAATATTATAAACCGATTCTTCTTTCTCGCACGTCACATACCAATCGCCATTAGCGCACAAAATTATATCATCGCGCAACGCTGCAGCGGTTCCGTCCGGATTGCATTGACAATATAAATATCTTCCCGTTGTTTTCCCGTTTTCATCAATATAGCTCTCCCATTGCTTCAGGAATATTCGCTCTTGCTGTATGTAGATGTTCGATGTAGTTTTAGCAGACAGCAAGGTGAGCTCTCCCGTTGCGAGGTCGAGCATATATGGCGTTCCGCGCATAGGTTGAACTGAAGCAGGATTATCCGAACAAATAAAATACAGTTTTCCATTCAGAAGATTAAGTGAATATATTATACCTTCCGCTATAGCAAAGCATTCGTTGTCTGTCTTCTGATAAAGATACTTACTATCCGTCCAAAAGGTAGTGTTCGTCTCCTTAACATATAGAAGCCGTCCTGATTCGACAGGGTTTTTCATGGCAACCGAGTTATCAAGAACGCTACACTCTGAATTAAGTCTGCGCAATTGTATCTGTTGTTCTGTAAGAGGCATTAAAAATGAAACAATTTCATTTGCGGATGTATCAGAGATATTCGATACAAATTCATTTTCTGATTCTTTGATATTATCCGAACATGAAGTAAGCACCATCACAAGAAGCACCAATACAGGGATAATTTTTTTCATTCTTCATCTCCCAAAGGTCGTACTACTATCTGATCGTCAATTATTGTATCCCCGTCGGGAAGTATCAGATCATATCCAAGGTCTGCTATATCAATATAAAGCCACTCGCGACCACCGTTCAGAACATACAGATTTTCGCCGTCGGAAAACAATTCAGCATAATACGAAAGACTAGAAACGCTGCTGTCAAGCATTGGACAATAGTAATCCCACTCGCCGCGTTCCTCTGACCATATTTGGATATCGCCGCCGGTAGTTATGACCACATTATCACCATGTATCGTATATGTAATTATATAGGTAGCATCATTGCTCCATGGGTTTACTGCTTTGAGCTCGGCAACTGACATATCATCTATACTAATTGTATATATCGTACCGTTAGAATCAAAATATACCATATCGCCATATACGCAAAGGTTATGGGGATATCCATTTGCTATATACGTTTTTACTTCGTTCGTTGATTTATCAGTTATTTGGATCTCAAATACACCATCTTCGTTATTATTGGTGAACACGATATATTTCTCACTGACTGCAAAAGGTTGCCACCTTGTATTTTCTGTGATAAGCTCTGTATGCATTGTATCCAAATCAACTTTATAAGTCTTTGTAATTTTCGCTATATCTGTACCTTGCCGCTCTATGATGCTATAATAAAGCATTCTGCCATCTAAACATATTTTCAATGCATTATCTACATCTAATATTTCTGCGATTTCTCCAGTTGACAGATCAAGGCAGCAGATCGTTCCCCACCTTTGGTGGTAATCATAATAAATATCGCGCTCCAGCGCATAGATAAAGTACAGCTTGCCGTCATGAAGCGTCAGCGACAACGCAGGTATCTCAGCGAGCACTATCGTCTTATCCCCGTTTTTTTGATAAAGCTTATCGTCCTGCATATAGAAAAGTGTATCTGTTTCGGGCACATATAACATTCTGCCTGCATACATTGATTTCAGATTTATAGAATTATCCGTTACGCTCAGTCCCACGTTCAGCCGCATTTGTTCAAGCTCTTCCGCCGTATATTCCTTTTGCGCGATAACAAGCTCTTCGGATTCTGTGGTTTCGCCAGTTTCGGGCGGCTGTGCTTCGGTCGTTTGTTCGGCTTGGCTAACTTCACTGGGTGCGCAGGACGTAAGCAAAAGCACCAAAGCTATAAGCACAGGGATAAGTTTTTTCATTACTATCTCCTTTTGTTATAGTCAAGGTATTGTATTTACAACTGAGTTGTAATACAATACCTTGATTCGTTTCACTAAATTGTCCGTTATGATGTCTTGTGGACATATCCAGAAATTCTGTAATCAGTTTCGCTTACAATTGTGCCACAGTATGCACATCTCTGACGAAGAATACCAATTTTCTGGTACAACTTACAATTGCTATGTTCAAGACATACGCCAACATATTCCTCCACAAACGGTGCTTCGATTGCCGCTGTCAGAGTAGTATGATAACAGGTATCACCATTAGTGCCTGCGCTTGCAGAAACCGACATACCCATTACCATTACAACAGCCATAGCTGCTGATGTCAATTTCTTGACCATCTTTTTCATTTTGTTTCCTCCTATCAAATTCATTGACGGATTTACTTCTTGATGTTCTTTAACATCTTGGGCTCCTTAGGCTGGCAGTAGCCATAAAGAGAAGCTGTGCCTGCAGCTCTTTTAGCCGTGTCCTTGCCGATTCTTGCAGCAATAGCTGCTACGAAACTCTTTTTCATTAATTTTCCCTCCTTTCGAGTATTATCATCATAGCAATCGCTGTTGAAGCCATTGCCAATGAAATGCATATTGATATACTTTGCCAATTGAATGAAAGCACAGATATCAGCTCAAAAGTAATAATCAAAGCCAACGCCCGTTTTTTGTGATTGCTTTTCATATCGTCAGGAATAGGCTTGTTCGGATTAGATATCGGTGCTTTGATAGCCGTGATAATTAAGCATAGTAGAAAAGCGGCTAAATTAACTGCAACTTGCGCTATAATCGGCATATCCATACAACATATTAGCATCACGGATAATACGTTAAGCTCAAAAATTAAATTACATTTAAAATATGTATCTGCATGATATCCTCCGGTCCTTCGCCTTAACAAATAAAACACTGCAAAAAACACTATAGCTTCAATGAGCCTGTTAAAAACCAATCCGGTAGTTATTAAAAGACTAAATGTAATGACTGAAGAAATTGCTATTTCATACCCATATACATACACATCACGTTCGTCATCCGGCAAATCACTGTTTGAATAAATAAAATCGGCTATACGATTTGCAATAGCAGCAATCATTATGATCACCTCTTTACAAATCAATATAGCCGATTTGTAGCTGTTATTCAATTGTATTTTCCTAACTGGTAGTTATTTCTTCTCAACTGGTCTTTTTAGCCATATTTCAGAGATAAAATGTCCCTTTTCTTCACAAAATTCTGTTATGCCCTCATATTTTTCTGCTAATGTTTTTACACTTTCTATCCCAAGCCCATGTAATGCCTTATCGGTTTTGGTCGTTTTCAAATAGGGATTTTTAACAAGTACCGATTCGTTGATCTTATTCCTTACCTTTATACAATAATAATTCTTCTTATCAAACAGCTCCAGCGACACCTCGCTGACGCCGTTCTTGATCGACGCCTCTAGCGCATTGTTCACAAGATTGGTAATTATAACACTGATATCAGCCGCCGAAAAACAATCTATATTTGTGGAAGATATAGCATAATTCAGTGTCACGTTACATGAAGCGCATTTCCCTGACAAGTATCCCAGAATTGCATTCACCACGTCATTATCTGTGCTTATGGTCGCCAATGAAGAAAAATCCGGCATTTCGACTGATGAAATATACCTTTGAGCTTGTTCGTATTTCTCAGATGAAATCAGTTCCGATAAGCAGCCATACTGCCCTTCGATATCATGACGAATCTTGCGCATATCCTTATATATAGACCGCATTTCATGCAGGGTGGCTTCCTGCTCCTTTATCTGCATCGCAAGCAAGGAATTCTTCAGATTTTCTTTATGCTCCTTAGATATCCTTGCGAGCATATAAAATGATACAATATTGATAACGATAAGACCTAAGGTAGGAAGAATAAAAAGAAGAATATTATCAGCAGCACCATTAAGTCTACCCTCATAAACACAAATTCCGCTTAAAAGCGTTGCAATAAAGATTGCGCTGAAAGCGAGCCACTCCGATTGCTTTAATTCCGTTTTGCTTTTCTTAGTCACAACTAAGATAGTTTTATACGCTACAAAAACTAATAATTTGTTAAAAATCAAAACGACAATTCTGCCAAAGCCTCTCTCGTTGATTATTTCTATTGAACTCGCAGATGTTATGAACGATGTTATTGAGTTCATCAGAACAGCAACTAACATAAGCGTAGTCGATGCCACTACCGGCATAAACAGATGAACAATAAATCTTCCCTTTAGTATCAACCGACAATATATCACCAAAATCAGAATATTTACAACAGCATTTATTATTATCTCATTTGACCATAGCCAAGCCAATACGGTTGTGGCTAAAGATGAAATTACCACAAAGACCGTAAAGGTTATCCAATAGCATTTTTTCGTTGCCTTTATATCTAAAAAAGACGTTAAAAACCATAAAATCAGAACATTCTCACAGACAGTTGCTAAAACCTCAAACAATTCATATAACCAACTCATATTCAATAACCCCTTGAAAAATCAATAACATTTTGTTTTACATCATTAATTCTGTGTCTACTCAAAGGAATGGAAATTTTATTGTTAAGGAGCACTTCGTTTTTTTCAATCGAGAAGATGTAATCACAATTGACTAAATAGGATTTATGAGTTCTTGTGAAATTTTTCCCCTGCACCTTCTTTTCAATTTTTGCCAATGACTCTGAGGTAGTATAATCGCCATTTGAAGTATGAACAATGATCTCATGACCATAAGCCTCAAAATAGATAATCTCACTATATTTTAAAGAAATAGTATTTCCCTGCGACGAAAACATAAAAACAGCATTCAGATCAACAAGGTGTCCCATGATGTTTTCAACGGTCGCTCTGGTTTCTTCTTCAACAAATCGCTTTCTGACAAAACCAAAAGGTCTGTATTTAAACGACGAGAAAACGAAATCAGAATGATTGGTTACAAAAACAATAAGAGTATCACTATTATTCTTCTTTATGTATTCTGCGATATCCTCTCCGGATAATCCTGGCATATCTACATCCAGAAAAACAACATTAAAGTCGCATATATTATCAAGAAGATCTATACCCTTATCGAAAGTGACAACATTTGTAACAAGATCATATTTTTTGAATTCAGAAAAAACTATTTCCTTGAAGTTTTCTAAAAATCCCTGTTCATCATCACATATTGCAAGATTAATCATAGCCAAAAACGCTCCATACAAAATTATACTACTATTTTATCATGTTTTAGCATAATTTGCAATGTTTTAATGTTCATCAATTAAAGGCATACTACTTGCAAATTGGATAGATATTTTATATTCCCATATTGTCACTAACTGTAAAAATGATGCACTTTATGCCAGTTAAGCACGAAAAGATACCAGTTGCGAGAATACAATTGAATAAAAGCGATAAATAAGTTATTTAACATTATCTACCGTACTTTTATGTATATTCTGTAACCCTCAAAAATCAGTCAACCATACTTTCGGAGGGATCAAATTTCAAGTTTCTCTTGATTTTCTTCAATGAAATGTGCTTGTGCATATTCACGCTCTGCTTTTCTGCGAAGATGATCACTGTAAATACGTGCGATATTGTCAAGTATCTGATCAACCTCTGCCTTTGTTTTCACAACATAATTATCTGCAATGGCACCGATACGTCGTCCGTCTTTATCATATATCACTTGAACGATATGCGGTTCATCAAGTGGCTGAATGGCTCTTTTCTTCATAAAAACACCCCCTGCAATAGTTTATGCCGTACAATTTGTCCTTTTTACACAACTGATATTAAACGCTCCGAGATTACCTGATGAGCATATCAGCGATGACCGAAATCATAATGATGATACAGAGCAATATATTCTTGACAGCTATAATCAGATGGACTAAGAGGGCAAAAAAAGACTTCTTGAATATATCGAGCTTATAGCACCTAAATTCAGCCGGAACAACTGACAGTGTTAATTTTGAAAGGAAAAAGATGAACTTTTGTATCTATCTGCGAAAATCTCGCTCTGATATTGAGGCAGAGGCAAGAGGCGAGGGCGAGACCTTATCCCGACACCGTGCCACACTTCTTGAATATGCAAGAAAACATGAGCTGCCTATCACAGAGATATACGAGGAGGTAGTTTCGGGCGAGACCATCGCCGCCCGCCCCGTCATGCAGAAGCTGCTTGCTGAGGTCGGCGAACGTAAATGGAACGGCGTTCTTGTTATGGAGGTTGAGCGACTTGCCAGAGGAGATACAATGGATCAGGGGCTTGTGGCACAGACCTTCAAATATTCCGAAACGCTGATAATCACGCCGCTCAAGACCTACGACCCAAATGACGAATACGATGAGGAATATTTCGAATTTGGCTTATTCATGAGCCGCAGGGAATATAAGACCATCCGCCGCCGTTTACAGCGAGGTCGTGAAGCCGCCGCAAAAGAGGGGAAATGCCTCAGCCGTGCGCCTTATGGTTACAAGCGCATGAAGCTTGAAAACGACAAGGGTTATTCAATGGAGATAGTGCCCGAACAGGCAGAGGTTGTGCGGCTGATGTATGACTGGTACATAAACGGTACAGAAACGGAGGGCGTGCGAAAAAGGCTGGGAATACAGGCGATAGCACGCCGCCTGAATGAGCTGTCCATTCCCGCAATAAGGCATGATTACTGGCAGAAAGAAACAGTTCGTGATATACTTATAAATCCCACCTACGCAGGTCTTATCCGCTGGGGCTACCGCAAGCAAAAAAAGAAGCTGACCCCTGAAGGAGTTGTTATTTCCCGTCCTGTAACAAATGACGAATGTATTATTTCCGAGGGATTGCACGAGGCTATCATTCCCCGCGAGCAATGGGATAAGGCACAGGAGCTGTTCGCAGAGCAGCCGCCCGCTCCCGTTGGTTATAAGAGTGCTGTTAAAAATCCTCTTTCGGGACTTGTAGTGTGTGCAAAATGCGGCAGAAAAATGGTCATGCGAAAGGGTTCGGGAAATCGCCCCGACTACCTTGTATGTCATGCCCGTTCCTGCGATATGGTCAGCACGCCTCTGCATTATGTTGAACAAAGAGTGCTGGATATACTGCAGGACTGGGCTGAAGAATATCGTGTAGAGCCGAAGGACTTCGATCCATCTGGAAGCGAGAGCGAAGCAATAGCATCTGCGCTTGAACGCAAGGAAAAGAAGCTTGAAAAGCTGAAAGCACAGCTCAAAAAGGCTCACGAGCTTGTAGAGTTGGAGGTATATTCCGTGCAGGAGTTCACCGCCCGTGCCAAGGAGCTTCGTTCCAATATAGCAGCACTGGAAGCAGAATGCAACCGCCTTAAAGGACAGTGTGTTATAGTCGAGCAGAGACACCGTGCAAAGATAGAATTTACTCCAAAGGTCGAGGAGCTGCTGCGGATATACGGCAAGCTGGACACCGCCGCCGAGAAAAACGAGCTTTTAAAGCAGGTGCTTGAAAAAGCAGTTTATAACAAGGAGTTCAGTGCGAAATTCAAGGGACAGCGGGCAGATAATTTTGATCTTGTCGCATATCCCAGACTACCGAAGGCTGACGAATAATACCGGATGCCCTCTACTATCTGATAAGCTGAGCTTATATCGAAGCATCTGAAATAGCGTATTATAACCTGTGTATATGTATGAGATATTCGGCGGCTATCCGTGGTATCACAGGAAAGAGGTGCTGTTCTACGACGGATTTCCGTGGTCTACGGCAGTCCCCGAACGCGCGACGCTGATGAGGCTCCCCATTACCGCCGCCGAGGCAGAGGACTATGTTCGCCAAAGCTACAACGAAACGCTCTCGCACACCGACTATCTCGACACCGATACCGCCGAGGAGCAACGTATGCGCGAGATGTACCTGCTTAACCTCGAATACTTTATGGCAACGCTGCTTGACCGCAAGGACAGAATGAGCATGGCGAACGGACTTGAGGTTCGCGTGCCGTTCTGCGACTACCGCATAGTTGAGTACGCCTATAATATCCCGTGGGAGATGAAAGCATACAACGGCAGAGAAAAAGGACTTGTACGTCATGCGATGAGCGGAATACTTCCCGAGGACGTTCTGTGGCGCAAAAAAAGCCCCTACCCCAAGACCCACAACCCCGATTATATGCGGCTGCTGTCCGAGCGCCTCACGCGCTGTATCGAGGCTCCCGACTGCCGCCTGACCGAGATAGTATCGCGTGACGCAGTGCGCGAAATGCTACGGACGAACGGTGTGGTGTTCACGAAGAACTGGTACGGTCAGCTTATGACAGTGCCGCAGATATTCGCGTACTTCCTGCAAATAGATAAGTGGCTGAGGGAGTATGATGTTGTAATTGATAATTAAAACACAAAAATGTAGGGGCGGAATCCATTTCCGCCCCTTTGCGTATTGCAATTTGTTCGGGCGGAATCCATTTCCGCCCCCACGGTCATATCAATTCAAAATCAATAAATCCGCCGTTTACGTTGACATTCACGCACTTTACGCGCACCTTGTCGCCTACGGTGTAGACCGTACCGTCGCAAGCGCCTGTAAGGATCACTCCGTGCTCTACCTCATAGTCGCCGTCGGGCAGCGTTGCAACGCTCACCATTCCCTCAACGGTGTTCTGAAGCTCCACATAGATACCGCCTGCGCTTACACCCGATATCATGCCGTCAAATTCCTCTCCTACATGGTTTTTCATATACTCCGCCATATAAAGCTCCTCGCAGTCGCGCTCACAGCGTACCGCAGCAAGCTCGGTATTTGAAGCCTGAAGCGCTGCGCTCGCAGCAAATGCACTGTATTTTCTGCACAGCTTTTCATGATCGAGAGCGTATACATAGTCTGTCAGTATACGGTGTATCGCAAGATCCGAGTATCTTCTGATAGGCGAGGTATAGTGCGCATATTCGGGCATTACAAGTCCGTAGTGACCGACAGGCTCCTCGCTGTACTTTGCTTTCATCATGGTGCGCAGCACTATGCGGTTAATGACCGAAGCCTTGTCGCTGTCTGCGCTGTTTTTAAGCACCCTTGCAAGGTCAGCCGCAGAGCTTTTCTCGGTAATTCCCTCGGGATTTACGCCGAGTGCTGTCAGCGTATCTCCGAGCGTCAGCAGCTTTTCGGAGGGCGGAGCCTCATGGATACGATACACGAACGGTATCTTCTCCTTCATAGCAAGCGCCGCCGCGGAGTTGTTCGCTATCAGCATAAATTCCTCGATTATCTTCTCTGAAACGCCGCGCTCGCGTGGCTTGATATCAATGCAAACGCCGTTTTCATCGGTGATTATCTTGCTCTCTACCGTATCTATCTCGGGAGCGCCGCGGTTTTCGCGGTTTCTTTCAAGTATCCCGGCAAGCTCGCGCATTATAGGTATCTTGTCGATAACCAGCGCGTACTTCGCTCTTATCTCGTCGTCAGCTTCATTCGCAAGTATTTTGTTCACCTCCGCATAAACGCCCTTTACGCGGCTGCGGATAACGGATTTCTTGAACTGATACGACAGCAGCTTTCCGTCAAAGCCTACCTCCATAAGACAGGAGAACGCAAGCCTGTCCACATTCGGATTAAGCGAGCAGATACCGTTTGACAGCGCCTTTGGCAGCATAGGCACTACCCTGTCGGCGTAGTAGATGGACGTGCCTCGTGCGTAAGCCTCCTCGTCAAGTGCGCTGCCCTTCTTTACATAATGCGAAACGTCCGCGATATGCACACCCAGCTTGTAGCACTTGTCCGTCTTTACTATGCTGATAGCGTCGTCGATATCCTTGGTGTCAGCGCCGTCGATGGTGAAGATAGCCTCGCCGCGCAGGTCAAGGCGGCGGTTTATCTCGTCCTCGTCAGGCTCGTCAATGTCGTACCTTGAAGCCTCAAATAGCACGTTCTCAGGGAACTCCGTATGCAGTCCGTTCGCCAGCATATAGGCCTGCGCGCCTGCCCTTGCGCTGTCGCAGCTACCGAAGCCGCCAACGATAGTCACGGTATGGTCAAAGTGGCGGTCGCCGCGCTTTTTAATGGCAAACACCACCTTATCTCCGACATGAAGCAGGTTCTTGCCTGTTTTTGCGATGGTGAGCGGCTCGTCACACAGCTTGTCAGGCAGCACCTTAAGCTTGTTTCCCTCGGGGACTATAACACCCGTAAGCAGCATATCGCTCTGCTGAATGATACCCATGACCACTGCAACGGGAGAGCGGTTGTACTCGTCCGCGTCCGCTATCTTTCGCGCAAGCACCACATCGCCCGGGATAGCGCCCATCATGTCCCTGCCGCGCACGAAATACTCGACAGGCACATCTGTCGCGGTCATAAAGCCCGACTTCGGCGTTACGCGCGTGATGGCAGCCTCGAAATACTGCCCCGAATTTCTCAGGTACAGCACTTCCTTCTTTATCGTTATATCACCGTGGTTCTTCATCTCCTTCAGCGCGGTATCAAGCTTCTTCATTCCCTTTTTCGTTATACCGAGCCTTGCCGCAAGCTGCTTTACCGTAAGTCCCTTGTTTCCTGCGGAATAAAGCTCCGCCACTATGGTCTGCTTGAATGAGTTCATACATAACTCCTTTCCTTACACGGAATTTACCGTGATCTTACTTATATTTAACAAAAAGGACAGACATTGCAGGTCGCTTTGTCTGTCCGTATCTTTTATTCAGCCGTGCTCTCGTCAGCCGCGCTGTCCTCAGCAACGCTCTCTTCAGCATCGCTGTCAGCAGCCGCTGTATCATCGGAAGCGCTGTCCTCAGCACCATCGTCGGCAACCTCTACGGTAATGCCCGCATCGGTGTCTGCGGAAACATCATCAGATGTTATGTCCTCGGAAACGATACCCGAAATATCATCTGTATCCTCGGTAGGATTGGAATGTACGTTGATGATGTTTACTGCAAGAGCCAGGATAAAGAACACGAATGTAGCAACAACTGCTGTGCGGTTGAGCTTTGCGTCCTTGGTGCGGCCCGCATTCTTCTGATAGAAGTTGTCCGCGCTGCCGCCGCTGATAGCCTGTGACATATTGGACTTTGTTTCCTTCATCAGCACGACGATAACGATAAATACGCAAGCAACGATCAGAGCGATCGCGCTGACTATCTCAAAAATGTTCATAGTTGTTCTCCTTAATTTCAAAAATATCTAAGCTAAATACACCTGCTGCGAAGCCTGTCCGCACCGATGTAAAATATATCGCACCTTAAAAGTATACCATAACGCCGCGAAAAATGCAATAGCTTTTTGAAATTTTTCTTGAAATTTATCCTTTAAATCCCGCTTTACACAGCCATTTTCTTTACTTTGCGTTATATTATGTCGCAATATGTCATTTTGTATCGGAAAGCTCGCGGTACAATCTGCCGACAGGCAGACCCATAACGTTGTAATAATCGCCGTTTATGCACTTCACGAGCAGCGCGCCCGAGTCCTGAATACCGTAAGCGCCTGCCTTATCCATAGGCTCGCCCGACTTTACATAGTCCGTTATCAGCTCGTCCGAAAGCTGCCAAAATTCCACCGTTGTTTCCTCAGCGAAGCTGTTTTCGCTGCCGTCGGGGGAAATTATGCAGACACCCGTGAAAACGCTGTGCGTTCTTCCCGAAAGCAGCCTAAGCATTGCCGCTGCGTCTGCCTCGTCAATGGGCTTTCCGAGAATTTTGCCGTCAATTGCAACCACCGTATCCGACGCGATTATCGTTTCATTTTTATACTCTCTGTATATTTCTGCCGCTTTTTGTCGAGAAAGTAATATTACTGCCTCTCTCGGAGCAATGCCCTCGGGCAGTATCTCCTCGCCCTTTGCGGGAATTACCTTAAAATCCGCCGTTATCAGCGACAAAAGCTCGCGGCGGCGCGGCGACTGACTTGCTAATATCATATTTACCTCTTATTGCTTTACCATCTGTCAGCCGCTTCGGGCATGAGATAGCAATTTTTGAATGCGCTCTTACCTACTGTCGTAAGGCTTGGAGGGAGTACGGTATTTAGCTTGTGGCAAGCACAGAAAGCGTATTTGCCTATCCTCTCAAGACTGTCGGGCAACTCGATGGTGGTAAGCTCACTGCAAAACTCGAATGCGTTATCTCCGATAGCCACAGTACGCGAGGATATCTCCACCTCGGTGAGCGCTGAACAACGATGGAACGTTTCATAAGGCACTATCAGCACATTTTCGGAAAGCTTCGCCTTTTGCAGCGAGGTGCAGACTTTAAATACCTCGCCGTCCATGTCGTCAACACTGTCGGGGACTGTGACCTCCGTAAGCGCGGTGCAATGCGCAAACGCTCTTTTCTCAAGCTTCTGAAGCGTATCGGGAAGCGAAAGCGAAACGAGCGCGGTACACTCCGAGAAAGCCTCCTCGCGTATCTTCACAGCACCCTCGATCACTACTTCCGCAAGCTCTTCACAGCGCGTGAACGCCTTTTCGCCGATGTCGGTGACGCGCGCAGGGATAACTATGCTGCGAAGCGATTCGCAGTCTGCAAAAGCCTCTTCGCCTATCTTCTTTACATTTTCCCCTATCTCTACCTCACGCAGATCGAAGCAGGAGTAAAACGTACGCTTTTCTATCTTTTCAAGCGAAGCAGGCAAAGTAAGCATCTTAAGATCCGAGCAGTTTTCAAACGCTGACGCTCCGATAAAAGTAATGCCATCGGGCAGATTTATCATGCGAAGATCATAACAATCCGTGAAAGCTCCCTCGCGTATCTCTGTGATACTGTCGGGCAGCCTTACGGAATTGATATCGCTGTCCTGAAACGCGTATTTGCCAATGACAGTGACAGGATAGCCCTCTATCTCATCGGGGACGATAACGCTTGCCGCATTTTCGAGCAAGTGCTTATTTATAATGACCTCGCCTTTGATGATGGTGTAATCAAACTCCAGCGCAGGATCGAGGATATCAAACTCCTCCTGTGTTGTTGCGGCAGTGGCAGCAGATGTGGTCTGCGTGACTATCTCAACAGGGCGCGTATAAGAAAACGGGTCCGCGGTAGTACGAGCCTCGCTCACGCTGCTCTCGCCGCCATTATTACAGCCCGACACAACAAATGCCGCAAATATCGCCATGATAACAAGCGCTGTTTTCTTCATCTTTAATCTCCGTAAAAATTATTTTTTCTCGGCAACTGTGTGCTGGGGCGTAAAAGGGTGAAGCTCACCGTACACATCATTGTAGTTCTTGATACACTGCTTTATTACCTCAACAGCCGCCTTCTGACCCATCACCTCGTTTACAGCGGTGGATTTGCCCTCAAGCTGCTTGTATACGGAGAAGAAGTGACGCATCTCCTCAAAGATATGGCTGGGGAGCGCCTCAATTCCGCGGTAGGCATTGTAGTTCGGATCCTCAAACGGGATAGCGATGATCTTTTCATCGTTCTTGCCGTTGTCAAGCATAGTGATAACGCCGATGGGATAGCACTGCACCAGCACCAGCGGGTCGATAGGCTCGTTGCACAGCAGCAGCACGTCGAGAGGGTCGCCGTCGTCCGCAAGGGTGCGCGGAATAAAGCCGTAATTTGCGGGATAGTGGGTAGATGTATACAGGATACGATCCAAGATGATAAGTCCTGTCTGCTTGTCCAGCTCATACTTCTTCTTGCTGCCCTTTTCTATCTCGATAACTGCGAGAAAGTCGTTGGGAGTTATGCGCGCGGGGTCAACGTCGTGCCATATATTCATAATAGTTCTCCTTTTCGTTAATTCATCAAATATTATTATATCGTGTTTTTATGATAAAAGCAACTGTTTTTTCAAAAAATGCGAGGTTCTTCACATAAGACGCTGAGCTGTGGACAGCCCGCCCTACGCTATTTTTATGTGATGAGCGAAAAGGGCACGTTACCGCGCCCCTTACATTTATTCTTGATCGTATATATCTTCCTTGGTCTGCTCCAGTGCCTTGATAGCCGCAACTGCGTCCCAGTAGAAATGATAGTCGCCTATGCGCTCCCTGAAGCCCGCCCTGTCCATCATCTCCGATACACCGTCCTGTATTCCGCAGAAAACAACGTGCGTACCCTCGTCATGGAGCTGCCTGTACAATGCCTCAAGCTCGCCCAGTGCGATATCGTCAATGCTCGGCACGCCGCGCATGGAGATTATGAGCTGCGCACTGCCGCGAAGCTCGGAAATAGAGGAGATGAGCTTTTCCTGTGTGCCGAAAAACAGCGGTCCCGAAAGGTACACTACCTTGCACTCGCTGTGGTTGTGCGCTATGGTCTTGCCCTTCAGCTTGCTCTCGTCCACCTCGCTGACGATAACCTTCAGCTCACAGCTCTTGATGATGAATACCAGCATAGCCGCAACAACGCCGATAACGATAGCAACAGTGAGGTCAAACACGACAGTTGCGATCATAGTGATGAGATACTGGAGTATTGAGGACTTGAACTTTTTGCCGAATATGCTCTTTATGGAATGCCATTCATTCATGCGGAAGGCTGTCACCATCAGCACGCCTGCAAGCGCGGACAGCGGAATACGGCTCATAACGCCGCCCAGCAGGAACATAGACATTATCAGCACGGCAGAGTGGATAACGCTTACAAGTCTTGTCTGACCGCCCGACTTTATCGCTACCGAGGTACGCGCGATAGCTGCTGTCGCAGGAACACCGCCAAGCAGCGGTATCACCATATTGCCTATGCCCTGTGCAACAAGCTCTCGTGTAGCGTCAAGGCGCTCGCCCTTCATCTTGCCTGCCGAGGCGCCGCACAGAAGGCTCTCTATCATACCCAGCGCCGCAACCGATACGGCAGGCATGATAAGGCTTGTGATGTTCTGAAGCTCAAAGCCCTTGGAGATTATGCTGTTGTCAGCAACGAGGGTAGCGGGGATAGTGCTTACCTCAGCCACGACAGGCTCGGAGAAGCACACCATATTTATGATAAGTGCAACGATAATTCCGACAAGCGACGAGGGAACGACTGCGTTCCACTTCTTGGGGTAGAATATCATTATCAGCATTACGATTCCGCCGAACATCACAGCATACCAGTTAGGGTCAAATGCGCCCTCGCCGTTGAAATAGGAGATCATCTTAGAGATCGCGTTCTCTCCGACAGAGCGTGTGCCGAAGAAGTTGTCTATCTGACCCAGTGCGATGATTATCGCAATACCCGAGGTAAATCCCGTTATAACAGGTGCGGGGAGATAGGAAACCAGCTTGCCGACTCTGCATATCGCAGCAAGTATAAGTATAACGCCCGACATAAAGCCTGCGGTAAGCACGCCCATAACGCCGTACTGCGCAGATACGGACAGCAGGATAGCCGCCATTGCTCCCGTAGGACCCGATATCTGATACGAAGCACCGCCGAGCAGTGCGATAACGATACCTGCAACGATAGCGGTTATCATGCCCGCCGCCGCGTCCGCACCCGAGCTTACACCAAATGCAAGTGCAAGCGGAAGCGCTACCGCCGCAACCGTGATGCCTGCCATGGTATCCTTGGCAAAACGCTTGCCGTTATAGCCTTTGAACTCCGCTCTGAGATCGGAGATGTACTTTTTTATCATATAATTGCCTCTCTTATAAAGTTCTTTGACGTTTCTTTACCAAACGATTTAATTATACGCCTGTTTCGCTCCCATGTCAATCACGCAGAGTTACAAGATTTTTTACAAAAAACATTTTATTTTGTTCAGTTTGGCAAACAGGCAGACGGCTTGCCGTCCACACAGCGGCGGAACGGTTTTTCGATGCAGAAAAACAAGCAAGAAATCCCTTGTACGTCCAGCTTTGTGCCTGAAAAAACGCCCACCGCACAGAGAGCTGATCTCTGCGTGGTGGGCGATCAAGCGTTTTTGCGAAGCAAAATCACAGTCGCTCCGACTGTGAAGCGAAATTGCAAGGCGGCTGCGAAGCAGGCACTTATACGGCGTATTCGTCAACCAGCGCCTGTACCATAGGCATTACCTCGGCGGAGCGCTGAGTCCACGACTCCTCGCCGAAGGTGCAGTCGATGATGGACTGACCGATGTAGCTCTGCATATCCGAGCCAAAGCCGTACAGATCCTCAAATACGAAATCAAACACCTCGGGATCGCGCATCTCGACCCAGAGATCGTAAACGTCCTCGTCCCAGATGATCTGCCACTTTTCCATGCCCTCGTACTTGCCTGCGGTGTAGGTGATCTTATCGGGATCAACATGATCCTTTCTCACCTGAGCCTGAATAGTTTCGTCAGTGTCAAACAGACGGTTGCACATGATGAACTCAATAGCGCCGTCAATATTCTTTGCACCCTTGGGAACCATGTAGCCAAAGCAACTGGAGCCCTGATAATATGCGTCAGCTTCGGGATCTCGGGGATAGGGGACAAAAGCGAAATCCGAAACCGTGCCAAGGATATCATTCTCAACGCCCGAGGGGTTCTGAACGTTCTCGGTCATAGCGATATATGCCCACTCGGGCTCAAGTCCGAGGAAGAGTATTTTGTCCGAGGTCGTTGCAAACACCTGAGGAGATACCCAGTCGCCGTGAGGGTGGCTGGTGGGATACAGCAGACCGCTTCTGCCCATTTCAGCGAGATACTCAACAGCTCTTGTGATGTTGGGATCGGAAAGGTTGTTCTGAACGCCGCCGCCAGGGAGATAGTCGATACATACCGTACCCGTTGTGCATACGAATGCGTTGATGGTAGCGTCTGTTGCATAGTAGCCGATATTTTCATCTGACAGGTTGCAGAAATCCATCATAAGCTGACGCCATGCGTCCCATGTCCACTCGTCCTTCATGTACAGCTCATAGGGGTCGGTAAGACCTGCGTCCGCGATGGTCTTGCGGTTGTACTCAAGTCCGTACCATGCGAGCATTCTGTGAGGGAACACATAGTGCTTTCCCTTGTAGTTATAGGACTCGATAACTTCCTTCATGTCAGCCCACAGAGGGTCGTCAATGTCAAGGTAATCGTCAAGCGGCTCATACATATTCTTGCTTACGCCGTAAGGGAATGCCTGCGGCTCTAATGTAAGCAGGTCGGGAGAGTCGTCGGAGGCTATCATGGTAGCAAGCTTATCAAAATAAGCGTCACCAAATGCCGAAGATATCCACTCAATCTTGCCGCCGTAAGTTTCGGACTCGAAGATAGCGACCTGCTGCTTGCCCTTCTGGTCAACAGTGATGTCGTAGTAGCCGAGGTACTTTACTGTACCCGCATTTCCGCTGGGGACATAGGTGCTTGTGTCAAGCTCCTTGATCTCCTCGTCGGTAGCTGCGTTTGCATCGGGGTCGGTGGTCGTGCCTGCACCCGTGCCTGTGGGCTGGGTGGTAGTAATAGCAGCATTGCCGTCAGTGCCGCCTGCGGAAGCAGGAGCGTCCTCACACGCCGCCATGCCGAGTATCATAGCAGAAACCAGCACCGCAGAGAGCAGCTTTTTAAGCTTGTTCATTGATAATTGCCTCCTTATCGTCGAAGTCTGCCGCACAAACTTCATGGAATCGTTTTCCAACGTAACTATTATAACACTATTTGGAATAGAATGCAATAGTTTTACTTAAATTAGGCAAAAAATCCCCCTTGCAAACGTGGATAGTGATAATTTGTTTTGTTGCCTCATCAGTAAACTTGTAATTATATGTAATTTATGCCTGCCTTATCGAGCTTTTCGTGAGTTTTGGCTAATTTACTTGGATACACTGTGGCTGTTCCTTTGCGAATGATCTCTGCTTTTATCCCTCGTTTCGCAGCTCCAAGTGCTGTAGAAGCCACACAGCCACATTCATCCAAACCGCAGAGATGAAGTCTTTTATAGCCTTTTTGCTGTATAAGATCGCGCAGTTTTTTATTGGAAAGCGCATCGCCAACAAGTTTCTCAAAGCAATATTTTGAAACTATATCCAATCCGCTAAAAAGCTCAGCCCCTTCTGTTCCTGCTATAGAAAAGCCAAAAAGCAGTCGGTTAGTGGGAAAATCCTGAATAATGTGACGAATGTATATAACATCGCAGGCGTTTTCATTATATTGGTGTATAAGTTCATTTACTACGTCGGTTAGTTCAGAAGTATTATAAGTAAATTTGCTTTTTCTTTTCTCATAAAGATAGTCATTTTGCATGTCAATAACAATAAGTGCGGTTTTCATTTATATTTCCTCCGTTATTTTATTTTTTCACAAATTCTGACTTTTTCAAGTTGATTATAACAACAAAACCAGAAAAAGTCAATGACATAAGCAACGCAAAGCCACTTTTGACATCAATATCAAAAGTGGCTTTGCAATACTTCCATATAATCATTACCCTAAAAGTAAAGGGGATAGCATAGTATCGTTATGCCTCGTTGATAGCCTTTATCAGCAGCTCGCGCAGTGTATCGGGCGAGCAGTTGCCCTTAAGCTGCTTCATGCACTTTCCGAACAGCGCCATGAGAGCCTTTTCCTTGCCGCTCTTATAGTCGTTTACGGAGCGTGTATCCTCTGCTACAACAGCCTTGATAACAGCCTCGATAGCGCCTGTGTCGTTGGATACGATAAAGTTGTTGTCCTTAGCGTACTGCTCAACGTCTGCGATCTCCTCGTCAAACATAACGGTGAGTATCTTCTTTGCGTTGCCGCGCTGTACCTTGCCCTCCTGAACAAGCTTTATCAGCTTGCCGAGAGCCTTGCCGTCAACAGTGAGATCGTCAGCGGTAAGCTGCTTCTTGTTGAGGATATTCATGCAGTCGGAGATAAGCCAGTTTGCGACCTCCTTCGCCTGTCCGCACTCGTCATACGCAGCCTCGAAGCAGTCGCACAGCGCTCTGCTCTGAGTAAGCTGCTCAGCGTCGTACTCGGTAATGCCAAGGTCGCTGATGTAGCGAGCCTTCTTCTTCTCGGGAAGCTCGGGAAGCGAAGCCTTTATGCGGTCAAACCACTCGTCGTCGATAACGATGGGCATGATGTTGGGGTCAGGGAAGTAGCGGTAGTCGCCCGCTGTTTCCTTGTTGCGCATTGCGTAGCTCTTGCCCTTGATATCGTCCCAGCGGCGTGTTTCCTGAACGAGCTCCTCTGTGCCGTTTTCAAGAGCGTCGATGTGACGCGCGGTTTCGTACTCGATAGCGCGTGTGATAGCGGAGATGGAGTTCATGTTCTTCATCTCTGTTCTCACGCCCAGCTTGTCGCTGCCCTCCTCGCGAACGGAGAGATTTACGTCGCAGCGCATAGAGCCCTGCTCCATACGGCAGTGAGAAACCTTTGCAAAGCGCAGGAGAGATCTGAGCTGCTCTAAGTATGCAACAACCTCCTCGGCGCTGGAGAGGTCGGGCTGGGAAACTATCTCGCACAGCGGAACGCTTGTACGGTTGAAGTCAACAAGGGTGGTATCTGTCCAGTCATCATGGACGAGCTTTCCTGCGTCCTCCTCCATGTGTATCTGCTTGATGCGGATATTCTTCTTGCCCTTGCCGGTCTCGATGGGAACGATACCGTTGACAGCAACGGGGCTGAACCACTGTGTAGTCTGGTAGGAGCCGGGCAGGTCGGGATAGTAGTAGGACTTTTTATCGAATGTAGTGACGCGGTTGATGTCGCAGTTGAGCATCAGACCTGCTGTCATACCGAGGTCAACAACGTGCTTGTTTACGATAGGCAGCATACCCGGCATACCGCAGCAAGCGGGGCATACATGGTCGTTCTGCTCGCCGCCGAACTTAGCGGAGCAGGAGCAGAATATCTTACTTTCGGTCGCAAGCTCGATATGTACCTCAAGACCGATGACGGTTTCGTACTTCTTCATTATTTGCCCTCCTTTTCAAATGCCGCAGCAATATCAAACAGCGCGCTCTCGGAGAATGCAGCGCCGATAAGCTGAACTCCGCCCACTACAACTGCGGGCAGACCTGTGATGGACGCGGGAGCGGTGTACAGCGCCTCGTCAAATGCGAGGTACTTGTTCTGCTTTACATCGTCCATGGTGTAAGAGGACTTGGAGCAAGCAGGCAGCAGCACTGCGTCGTACTCCTTGAAAAGCTCTGCGAAAGCCTCCGCTACAACGCGGCGAATACGCAGGGACTTGTCGTATACCTTCATGTAATTCTCGGTGGAGAGCGAATCGGAGCCGAAGAGGATAGTGGTCTTAAGCAGCTCGCCGAAAGCCTCGGTACGGCTGTTTGTGTACAGCTCGTCGATGGTCTTGTAGTTCTTTGTGCGGTAGCCGTACTTAACGCCGTCGAAACGGGAAACGTTATTGCACAGCTCTGCGGACATACATACGTTCCATGCAGTCTTTGCAAGTGTCAGCAGTGTATCGTCCACCTCAACGAACTCAACGCCCTGCTCTGCCATAACATCGCAGAAGCGGCTGAGCTTTGCGCGTGTTTCATCGTCGGCACAAGCGGTTATCTTAGCCGCAACAGCGACCCTCTTCACCTTTTTGAACTCCGCGCCTGCCTTTACCCTTGCGCACTCCGCCTCGGAAAGGCTTGTGCCGTCCTTGTCGTCATGACCTGCGATAGCGGAAAGCACCTGCTGTGCGTTTTCGGCATTGTTCGCCATAACGCCCACGGTTTCGCCCGAGCAGGCAACTGCGATAGTGCCGTATCTCGAAACAGTGCCGTATGTAGGCTTTACGAACACCTTGCCGCTTATTGCAGCAGCGCGTCTGGGAGTGCCGTTCACATCAACGCAAAGAGCAGCCTTTACCTCGCCCTCGGAGAGTATCTCGGCAGCAGCATTAACAAGCTTGCCGTCCTTCTCGCACGCACCGTAGTACGATGTTTCGCCGAGCAGGTCAACCGAAAACTCACCGATGTTTGCCTTGCCTGCCACATCATAGCCTGCTGCGGAAAGTCTTGCGATGACCTCTGCGTCAAAAAGGCTCATATAGCCGTCAAGCATCTTGGAGCCGCCTGTTGTAGGCATATCCTTTGTAAGGAACAGGTCGTCAAGCACTACTGCGTTTGCGCCCATATTTTCTTTCTTGTTGAGATATAAATTCATGGTCGTTCTCCTCCCTATCACTCTAACAGACGGGGTACCTGCCAATAGCCGTCGGTAGCCTCGGGTGCGCCCTTCTGAAGCTCGTCACGTGTGAACAGCTTCTTCTCGACGTCCTCGCGGACAACAGTCATTATCGGCATAACGTGCACCATGCGCTCCACCTGCTCTGTATCACAGGTATAGAGAGCCTCTATCTCCTGCTCCTGCTTTGCGAAAAAGCCGAGCACGTCCTCTTTCTGCTCCTCGGTCAGAGAGAGCTGATTGAGCTTTTCAAGTCGTCTTAAAACATCTCTGTCCATGATGTATTCCTTTCGTCAGATGTGTATCGTAGGGCGGGTTGCCCTCAACCCGCCGCGTTTAATACATATTACAAGTATTATCTTAATCCCTAACCTTGATGTGAACCTCGCGAAGCTGCTGCTCTGTTACCTCGCCGGGAGCGCCCATCATGAGATCCTGAGCATTACCGTTGAGCGGGAATGCGATAACGTCGCGGATAGTTTCCTCGCCTGCGATGAGCATGATCATTCTGTCAACGCCGGGAGCCATACCTGCGTGAGGCGGTGCGCCGAACTGGAATGCATTGTACAGCGCGCCGAACTTAGCCTTAACGTCCTCCTCGCCGTAGCCTGCGATCTCGAACGCCTTCTTCATGATATCGGGGTTGTGGTTTCTTACAGCGCCCGAGGACAGCTCTACGCCGTTGCATACGATGTCGTACTGGTAAGCGTAAATATCAAGCGGATCCTTGTTGAGGAGCGCGTCCATACCGCCCTGAGGCATAGAGAAAGGATTGTGTGTGAAGTCGATCTTGTTTGTTTCTGTATTCAGCTCATACATGGGGAAGTCTACGATGAAGCAGAACTTGAAGCTGCTCTCGTCGATGAGGTTCATGCGCTTTGCAACCTCTGTTCTGATCTGTCCCGCAAACTTGGGAGCGTTTGTCTTGCTGTCAGCGATGAAGTAGAGAACGTCGCCAACTTCAAGCTCGCAGCGCTCTGCAAGCTCTTTTCTCTGAGCGTCGTCAAGGAACTTGTCGATAGGACCGTTGTACTTGAAGCCGCCGTTCTCACCCTCTTCAACCTTGAAGTAGCCGAGACCCTTCATGCCAACCTCCTGAGTAGCGAAGTCCTCCATGTTCTTGAAGAAGCTCTTGGACTGGCTTGCCATCTGAGGAACGCGGATACCTCTTACGCACTTGTTGCAGAAGGGCTTGAAATCGCTGTCAACGAACAGGTCGGACAGCTCCTTGATAACGAGGGGATTTCTAAGGTCGGGCTTATCTGTGCCGTAGGTCAGCATAGCCTGCTCAAAAGGAATACGAGCGAAGGGGGGCTTTCCTACCTCCTTGTCGGAGAACTCCTTGAATGTGTTGTAGATAACAGTTTCTGCTACCTCGAATACGTCCTCCTGCTCAGCGAAAGCCATCTCAAAGTCGAGCTGGTAGAACTCGCCGGGAGAGCGGTCCTGTCTTGCGTCCTCGTCACGGAAGCAGGGAGCAAGCTGGAAGTAGCGGTCAAAGCCCGATGTCATCAGAAGCTGCTTGAACTGCTGGGGAGCCTGAGGCAGCGCATAGAACTTGCCCTTGTGCTTTCTGCTGGGAACAAGGTAGTCACGCGCGCCCTCGGGAGAGGAAGCGGTAAGGATAGGTGTCTGTATCTCAAGGAAGCCCATAGCCTCCATCTGGCTTCTGAGGTAGCTTAAAATCCTGGAACGAAGCACGATATTGTCGTGGATCTTCTTGTTTCTGAGGTCAAGATAGCGGTACTTAAGTCTGAGATCCTCTCTTGTAGCTGTGGAGCTGTCGATCTCGAAGGGAAGGCTCTGACGGCACGGACCGAGTATCTCAAGGCTATCAGCCTTTACCTCTACCATACCGGTAGCGATCTTTGCGTTTACAGTTTCCTCGTCGCGGCGTGTAACATTGCCGCTGACAGCGATAACGGTCTCCTTGCTTACGTCCTTCAGCATACCGTCGTCGGACAGTACCACCTGTGTAACGCCGTAGTGGTCGCGCAGGTCAACGAAGATAACACCGCCGTGGTCGCGGATAGTATCCACCCAGCCGCAGAGCTTTACGCTCTTACCGATGTGGTCGATACCGAGTTCATTACAGGTATGAGTTCTTAGCATGATTCATTTCTCCTTTGTTAAAATATAGTCTACACGTTGAGCAGGCGAAAAAACAAAAAAGATGTCATTCGCCCTAACATGGGACGAAAGACATCTTCCGCGATACCACCCAAATTGACCGCAAAGCGATCCACTCAATTTCATCATTACGCGATGCAACGTGCGGTTCTACTGACGCAATTGCGCTTTCTTCCGCAGACTCCGAAGTGTTTTTCCCGTAGCTGCATTGCCGAATTTCCACCCTCATCGGCTCTCTGTGAACACGTACGCCGCGGTACTCTCTTCATCACTGCCTTTAAAAATCATATTCAGTATATCACATTTTTTTCGCGCTGTCAATATTTTTTTAACGATTTTTACAGCGATCTCTGTCGCTTTTTTGCATAAAAATGCAGTACAGACCGCGTTATACTCACCTTGGGGAGAACAAACGCCAAAAATTACAGGAGGTTGAACTAATGGCAAACATCAAAACCATCGTGCTTTCGGGCGCGGAAGAGGCAGTTGCGCTCAGCGGCACCAACTGCGACATCAGAAACGACGGTGCGGATACCATCTATGCTTCGGCAAATGCCGAGATCGTTGCAGGTGCAGACGGAGTGCTGTCCATTCCCGCAGGCGGCGCGGCTAAGCTGCTGGACTGCGAGGGCATAGTGTATCTGCTCGGCACGGGCAGCGTAATGCTTTGCGGCAACGACTACGCAGAGTCGGTTTTTAAGTCAGCCGCCACATCTTCGGGTGAGGGCGGCGCAGGAGTAAGCAAGACATACGTTGACAGCGCCGACGAAAGCACCCTCGCCGAGGCGAATGACTACACTGACCTCGCGATAGAACAGAAGCTCATCGTCGGCACTGACGAGGCTACCACCGACAACTGTCCCGAAGGCTGCTGGTACGGTCAGTATTCCACATAAGAGGTGAGAATATGAGTATCACAGTAAATAACGGCGGCTCGCTCCATGAGCTGTCGGATATCTCGGTAAATGTCGGAGGAACGCTTTACAGCCTTGACAGGATAACCGCAAACGAGGGCGGTGTACTGAGGGAGATATTCACCAAAAGTGCCTTGAGCGAGCTTCCGACCTCGCTCACTTGGAGTGTAGACAAAACCATCAGTGGATATGATACCAATTCAAAAATCAACTCTGTTTCCGACGATGGACTTGCGATAATATACACATCAAAAAGTCCCAACGCAGGAAAAGCTTGTATTTGCAGCAACACATTTTCGCTTCCTGCCGGTGCTGTCATAAGCATTGCCCCCCTCTCTATCGCGGGCAATGGAACAACCGTAGATTTGATGTATTTATATCTTTTCAATTCTGACGGCGAAGAGATCTCAGCTTTCAATACAAACGCAAACGCTTTGAACACTGCTGTGATTACAGTCGAAAGCGCAGGCGAGTATCATATAAGACTCGGCGGGTACAGCCTTACAGGCGGTCAGACGACGAGCTACTACACGTCTACCGTCAGTGCCGAGATATCCTTCTCAATGTGAGGTGCGCTATGGACAGCACAGTAATAGTAGCGCTCATATCGCTAATCGGCACGCTTGCTGGCTCGCTCGGCGGTATACTCGTCAGCAGCAAGCTTACCGCATACCGCTTGGAGCAGCTTGAAAAGCGCGTAGCCGAGCACAACAATTTCGCAAAGCGTATGCCTGTTATCGAGGAGCAGATAAAGGTCATCAACCACAGACTTCAGGACTTAGAAACGGAGGTTCATCGCCATGAAAATTGACTGGAAAAGAAAGCTTACCTCGCGTAAGCTGTGGGTAGCTGTTGCAGGCTTCGTCGCAGGACTTATCCTCGCCTTCGGCGGCTCGCAGGATAACGCAGACACAGTAAGCGGCTGCATAATGTCAGCAGCGTCGGTAGCTGCATATACTGTAGGCGAGGGGCTGGCTGACAGCTCCTCAGGCGGAAAGGAGAATAACGATGGCAGTGACATTTGAGGCTTTCGCTACCGAAAACCTTTGCTATAAAGCGGCTAAAGCCATGCCTAAGCGCAAGGCGGAAGGCATTGTGGTACACTCCACAGGCGCAAACAACCCCAATCTCAAGCGTTATGTAAACGCCCCCGAGATAGTCGGTGAGAATATCTACAAAAACTACTATGACCGCCCCGACTGGGAAGCCTGCCCTCATGCCGTGATAGGCAAGGGCGCTAACGGCGAGGTGCTTGCGACGCAGCTTTTGCCCTATAACATCTGCTGCTGGGGCTGCGGAAGCGGCGAAAAAGGCAGCTATAACTATGACCCCGCGTATCTCCAGTTTGAGATATGCGAGGACGCACTGGACGATCCCGACTACTTTGAACAGGTGTTTGACCTTGCGGCAAGGCTCTGCTACGAATGGTGCAAGGCTTACGATATCCCCATCAGCAAGATAGTAAGCCACAAGGAGGCTTACGCTGAGGGCTATGCCAACAACCATGGCGATCCCGAGCATTGGCTTGCGAAATTCGGCAGGGATATGGACTGGTTCAGAGCAAAAGTCGAAGCGCTGGAAAGTGCTCCCGAAAAGCTGTACCGTGTACAGATAGGAGCTTTCCGCAGCCGCGAGAATGCCGAAGCTTACGCTGATAAAGCGAGAGCCGACGGCTACTCCGCATTTATCGTGGAGGTAACAAAATAAATAATTTTGACCCGAGTTCTGATATACACACCAAAAGTTAGACACTTTTGAAGGTGCATATTGATCCCTCGGGTCATTCTTTTTTTATAGCAATGCTTCTTTTATCTTAGCATAAGCGCCGTTCCGGTCGCGGTGTGCATTTTCTATCACAAGGCTCTGCACGGGGAGCGTCTGCAATATCCGCAATTCGCGCTGCTGTCGTTCTTCAAGACAAGACACATATCCGTCCATGCCTTGCGCGCCGATACTCTTTGCGTAAGCTCCGCTTATACGCAATTATTATAGCAAGCGCTTTCCTTTTTGTCAACTCAGCCTTGACATTTTACATAAAATGATACATAATAAGCATAGTAAAATAAGGGGGCGAGGCTTTGACACTTGCAGTAACAGGCGGCGCAGGTTTTATCGGTTCTAATTTCATTCAGTATATGCTAAAAAAGCACCGCGGACTTAAAATAGTCTGTATCGACAATCTTACCTACGCGGGAAACATGGCAGACCTTGCCCCCGTATGGGACGAGCCTGAATTTATATTCTGCAAGGCGGACATTACCGACAGCGCCGCGATCGAGGAGATCTTTTCGCTGCACAAGCCCGACGCGGTGGTAAATTTCGCGGCAGAGAGCCATGTCGACCGCTCCATAGCCGAGCCCGATATCTTTGTGCGCACCAATATAATGGGAACTCAAACGCTGATGAACGCCTGCTTAAAGCATGATGTAAAACGCTTTCATCAGATATCCACCGACGAGGTGTACGGCGACCTGCCGCTTGACCGACCGGAGCTTAAATTCACCGAAAGCTCCCCAATACGCACATCAAGCCCTTATTCTGCTTCAAAGGCGGGCGCGGATATGATGGTGATGGCATACTTGCGCACATACGGACTTCCTGCAACGATATCCCGCTGCTCCAACAACTACGGTCCTTATCAGTTCCCCGAAAAGCTCATTCCGCTGATGACGATAAACGCGCTTTGCGACAAGCCGCTCCCCGTATACGGCGAGGGTCTTAACGTCCGCGACTGGATATATGTAACGGATCATTGCCGCGCGGTGGAGATGATACTTCAAAGCGGCGTGTGCGGCGAGGTGTACAACATAGGAGGCGGAAACGAGCTGCGCAACATAGACATAGTACAGCTTGTCTGTGATACGCTCCACAAGCCTCAAAGCCTCATCTCCTATGTGCAGGACCGCAAGGGTCACGATCTGCGTTATGCGATAGACAGCACTAAAATAGAGCAGCAGCTTGGCTTCAAGCCCGAAACGGACTTCACCGACGGAATACAGCGCACCATAGAGTGGTATGTGAAAAACCGCGGCTGGTGGGAAAATATACAAACCGGCGCTTACCGCACAGTTTAAACTGCTGATTTGCACCATAATTTCACAATTTGCACATACAATGTATATTATTTGGGTGTACAATTATGTTTATATAAAAATATAGGAGGAATTTATGAAGAACAAAAAATGGCTTAGCGTAGCTATCGCTTCGGCACTGCTTATGTCGGGCTGCACGGGCGGCGAAGAAAGTTCATCTCTTACCGAGAGCGGAGCTTCTGCCGATACACAGCAGTCTGCAGTGGTTTCGGACGCCGAGGACGCCGAGGTTATTGATGCCGATTCTCTCTTCTCCGACCGCGATCTTGAGCATGAATATCTCGAAAGCAATTGCTCTGTGATAACTCTTGACGGAAGCACCGCACAGTGCGACAGCGCCAACGTTTCGATTTCGGGCAGTGATATCACGATAACCGCCGAGGGCGATTACATCATACGCGGTGCGCTCACTGACGGTACGATAACGATAAACTGCAGCAAAAAGGAAAAGGTGCGCCTTATCCTCGATAACGCTGAGATCAACAGCAGCAGCAATGCCGCTATCTATGTGGCACAGGCTGATAAGGTGTTCATTACGCTTGCACAGGGCAGCAAAAATGTCCTTTCAAGCAGCAGCTTCTCCGCAGCAGCCGAAAGCAGCGTTGACGGCGCGATATTCTCAAAGGACGACCTTACGATAAACGGCAGCGGCGAGCTTAAGGTAACAAGCAGCTCCAATGCGATAGTTTCCAAGAACGACCTTGTCATTACAGGCGGCGTGTTCGACCTTGAGGCAGGCAACCATGCCCTCGCAGGCAAGGACAGCGTCAGCATATACACTGCCGAAATGACAATAAACAGCGGCAACGACGGTATCCATGCCGAAAACAACGATGACGCCACGCTCGGCGCGCTGTATATAAGAGACGGAAAATACTCCATGACAACAGGCGGCGACGGAATAAGCGCTGCGACGACAATGCAGATCGACAACGGAAGCTTTGAAATAACCGCAGGCGGCGGAAGCAGCGTCACAGCAAGCTCCGAAACCAGTTGCAAGGCGGTAAAATCCACAGGCGCTATGGTGCTGAACGGCGGTACATTCAAGCTGAACAGCGCCGACGACGCTGTTCATTCCGACGGCGCAGTGACCGTTACGGGCGGCAGCTTTGAGATAGCAACAGGCGATGACGGCTTCCATTCGGGAGATCTGCTTTGCGTAACAGCAGGAATTATAAATATCTCCGAAAGCTACGAGGGTCTTGAGGGTCTCTGCATAGATATCAGCGGCGGCGATATCACGCTCATCGCAAGCGACGACGGACTTAATGCCGCAGGCGGCAACGATGAGAGCGGCTTCGGCGGTCACCGCGGCGGCGATATGTTCGGACAAAGCTCTGACAGCTATATAAATATCTCCGGCGGCACGATCAGAGTAAATGCAGACGGTGACGGTATCGACTCGAACGGTGCGCTGAACGTCAGCGGCGGCGCTACCTATATCTCGGGTCCCACGAACAGTGCCAACGGTGCGCTGGACTATGCAAGCAGTGCGACTGTTACGGGCGGTATCTTCCTCGCCGCAGGCGCTCAGCAGATGGCAATGAACTTCTCAAACGCAGAAGGTCAGGGCGCGGCTCTGCTGACCGTGGGCAATCAGGCAGCAGGTACTGTCGTAAGGCTCTGCGACAGCAGCGGTGCCGAGCTTATCAACTGGACAGCCGACAAGCAATTCTCCTCGCTCGCCATCACCTGCCCCGAAATGCAGCAAGGCGAGAGCTACACTCTCTATTGCGGCGATAATTCGAGTGAATTTACCCTCTCCAGCCTTATCTACGGCTCGACGGGCATGGGCGGCTTTGGAAACATGGGCGGCTTCGGTGACATGGGTGGCTTCGGCGGAATGGGCGGCGGCTTCGGCGGAGGCATGGGCGGTCATGGCGGCGGTATGGGCGGTCGCGGCAGCATGACCATGCCCGATGATACCGAAAGCCTTACACCACCCGAGGACTTTGAAGAGCCAACCCCACCCGAGGGCATAGAAAATATGACGCCTCCCGAGGGCTTTGAAGGCATTACACCTCCCGAGGGCTTTGAAAGCATGACTCCGCCTGACGGCTTTGAAGGAACGACTCCGCCTGACGGCTTCGGAGAAATGCAATTCCCCGAAACCTCGGAAGCGACTGTATAAAAGAACAACGGCTGTACCTCTTGGTACAGCCGTCAGACCGTCGAAAAAGTCCCGTTGGGACTTTTCCGCCGAAACATCCGCACTGCCCGCACTCATTGGCGGCGATGCCGCCAATTCGCACAGTTGTGCGGATAGAAGTGTTTTTTGATGTGGCAGAGCCACACCAAAAAAGTTATTTAAAATGCCCGCTCCGCGGGTAAAGACAAGGTTTTTCGACAAGCTTACGGCTGTACCTCTTGGTACAGCCGTAATTTTTATTCAACTTCTTCGTAGGTAAGCCCGAATATCTCCTGCTTTACTACGTATACATCTCTTTCCTCGCCGTTTGCATAGCACAGCATATCGCCCTTGTCGCCTGTCATATAGGTTTCATAGTCCCAGCGCGTAAAGACCTTTGTATGCTTTGTAAGCGGCTTTGCATATATCTGCGCGCCCTCGCCCGAAATACATTTCTTTGCATACGGCATAAGCTGCACGGACGCACCGCCGCTCATATTGATAGCACAGGGAGCATACTCAAACTCCTTTGTGAAAGGCTCGTCCGTAACGGTGTAGCGCGCGTTCAGTATCTCGCGCTCGGAGAAATAAGCCTCGCCTCTGATACCTATCATAATGCAGATATCGTCCGAGGCTGTAGCCATAACATCGCCCTCCAAAGTACGCAGCTTAAGCTCCGTACCTGCGGGGAACACATCGGTGGATATAACATAGCCGTACTCGCCGCGCTTTTTGCGGTAACGCTGAAGCTTTGTGATATCGCCCTGATCGTCGGTATAGCTTACCGTATCGTAGCCATCGTAGTATTCCTCAAGCCTTTTGCGGAAGTAATCTTCGATATCACAGTCGGGATAAGCAGCAAGGTACTTGTCGCGGCTTATAAATCCGCCTGCCTTTGTGAAATGTCCGCCGCCATTGCCCACTCCGCGAGAAACAAAGTCCGCAAGCTCATTCGCCGCAACGTCCAGCGCACAGCTTCGCACCGACAGCTTGTAGCCTCCCGAGCACTCATTGTATACAACGCACGCGTCTATACTGTCCACCTGTATCACAAAATCGCTGATAACGCCGAGGATATTCGGGTCACACGGCTCAGAGCTGACGATAGCCGCACGGTACTTTTCAATGTAGTTGTTATTTGTTATCGCTATTCCTGCCGTTTCAAGCTCCGAAATGCTGAAATTCGCATACTTCAGCCTTGCGACAAAGCCCTTGTCAAACTGCAAGAAATCTATCATATCGCGGTCAAGGGGGTGGTTTATCTCGGAAAGCTGATTGCTGTCCATATAAAGACCGTAATACAATGACGTTGCGACATCGGGGTACTCGTTGACATCAAAGCCCACCGCATTCAGCATGGAATAGCATATAGTCGCACAGCTTACAAGATGACTGCGTATCTCCGACATATCGTCAGAGGCTCTGCCTGTCGCATGATGGTCGATCATCGCGATATTCTGCGCCTCAAAGCGCTGCACATTGCCCTCGCCGTACTGACAGTCAACCGTCAGCAGCAGCTCGGGCGGCTCCAGCTCCTGCACATACTCCAGCGGTATCTGAAGCTCCGATACCAGCAGCTTCATATTGCTCTTTGAGATGATGTTCCTGCCGCCGTAAACAAGTCTTACGTCCTTGCCGCGGCTCTTGAAATACTTATACAGCGCGTAGCCCGAGCCGACAGCGTCCGCATCGGGATTGTCATGCGCCTGAATAACTATCTCCTGAAATCTTTCCAAATCAGTTAAGATCATGATGATCCTCCAAATACTTATTTGATGGTGAAAGCCCCCGAGGTAAGGTCTATCGTCATTGCGGGACGGATACCAAAGCCCTCCGCTCCCACTATCTGACTTGTAAGCTTGCCCTCATAGCGGCTGTTGCCAACGGTGTATGCCTCGCACGCACTGCCCGGGACGGTAGTTCTCAGCCACCAAAAGTGAGTATCTACCGAAAACTCATTCACCTCTAAAGCATACCATTCGGAGTCGTCCTGCTCCACAGCCTCGGGAGTAGGCTTTGCATATCTGCTGACATCGGCATAGCTGAGCCACTGAAGCTCGTCCTCGGACAGCAGGAACACTCTGTCCTCAGTAACCATATCGCTTGTTTCAACGCTTGTTGTAAGTATCGCTGCAAGCTCCTCATCGGTGAAGCCGTTCAGGAAGCCTGCCTCATCATCGTAGCCGTTCTTGTTCTCGCTCATTGCATAGTAGCCGGGAGCCTGATCCTCGTATGTAACTACCTCTCTCTCAGAGTTCAGCCATGTTCTGATATTGGAGTAAGCCCAGCGGTTGTCACCGCGCAGCATCTGCATCATCAGATCGTCAAAGCCCGTGGTATCTGCGCTCAAGTAGGATTCACCGAGGAAATAGTTGTATTTGCCGCTCTCCGCAGCGTCAAAGCACTTCATGGTAAGTATCTTGTCAGAAAGCACCACAGCGCTCTTGCCATCGTCATCAAGCTTTATAACACGCCACTCGATAGGAGCGCCGTTATACTGTCCGAAGATAATGGTATCGCCAAGCTCTATGTTTATTATGACAGGCTCTGCCTCTGTCGGCTGATACAGAGTTGTAGCCGTAGTCTGTACCGTTGTCGCAGCAGTCGTAGTTGTTGCGGCTGTAGTAGTTGTTGTCGCTACTGTCGTCTGCTCGGTCGTAGAAGCTGTTGTATGCTCTGACGTCTGCTCTGTAGCGGCGGTGGTCACTTCGGCAGGAGTGCTGCTCTGCTCTGTTGTACTCTGCGAGGTCTGCGCCTCGGACGAAGTAAGGAAATCGTCCTTGACATCAGCGCTGCTGAGCAGATTAAAGCCTACTATAACACCGACTATAAGCAGCACCAGCGATATCGCCACGACGATAACGGATATCATCGGGCTCTTATCGGTCTTGCCGTCGCCCTGTGTTATATCGTATACCTGCGGCTTTTCAATATCCTCGGCGGGAGCCTCCTGCGGCTCGGCAGAAGCGCACTTTGCCGCAAAGTCCGAAAGACAGGTCATTATGCTCTTGTAGCCCTTGTCTGTTTCGGAATTGAGCCACTGATGTGTCATCAGGAAATACTCCATGGACTTGCTGATCTGTACCTTTTCAAGCTCGTACACGACTATCGGTATCTTCTTGCTTACCGCTCTTTCAACCTCACGCAGCACGTGCGGCGAGCTGTTGGACTTCTCCGACAGCAAAAGCAGCATAACATTTGAGCCGTCGATACCGTTGATTATCTCCTCGGCATACTCATGACCCGAGCGTATATCTCGCGGCGCGAGAAAGCACTTGTAGCCCTCTTTTTCTATAAGCTCGCATACCTCGCGAGCCTCCTTTGAATTCTCAGACGAATGAGATAAAAAAACCTGCATATCAAAACCTCCGTATCTCATTGCACAATACATCAGTATCTATTTTAGCATACTTTTCCATAATTTGCAATAGCAAAATGCCCGAGGAAAACATCTTCCTCGGGCGTCGTTTATTTGATAAATGTCGCAGATACGCTGTTATTTTACAGTGGATTCGTAGTTGTACTCGTCGATGTTTGACGATACGCATTCACTGAACATACTGTCAAGGTCCTCATAGCCTCTGACTTCATCGCCTACGAGCCACATCAATGAATCAGGGTGATAATAGCCTGTGTTGACCTTATTTTGGGCGGCTTTTGTTATCTCACAGCCATTAAGATCAACATCGCCGCTTCCGTCAGCCATGATCTTTATATCATTGAACTGTACAAAAATGTAGTAAGTCTGCGTTGTATTGATTATTCCCTTGTCCTTGTTCTTCACCTCATATCCCGATATATTCAGCGCCACCTTATAAACGCAATAGACCGAGTTATGGATATCGGGCGAAAAGCCTTCCTTTTCGGTAAGAAGCCAATGTCCAAGAAGCTCGGTGCTCTTGATGCTCTTTACAACAGGTCTTTCGCTGTAATAAGCAGTAAGCATATCCTCTGCCTGCTTGTTCATAGCCTCCATCAACTCCTCGGGTATCTGACCGAGCTCCTCGGCGTAGAAGCTCAGACCCTCAACAGTGTACTCCTCAGAGGTCTTTACGAGCTTGTAGCCCTTTGTAAGAGCGTATTGTTCAAGATTTCCCGCTCCGGCTGTAATTGTTACCGTATCGCCGTTTCTGAGACCGTATTGTGTATCTGCTGTAAAAGTAGCGTCGATAGGAATATCAGTATCAATGTTCATAAGCAGCCGTCCATCGGGAGCAATACCCGAAAAGCTTACCTCTATATACTCGAACGGATCGAAATCCTTAAGCTCCTCAAGCCCCGAAACAGTGTACTCCATGTCCGAATAGATGAGCGTGACAGGATATTTTTCTGTAAGCTTTTCTTCGTTTACAGACCATGTAAATTCTATGTCATCACCGTTCGTCAGCAGATTGTGCTCGTCAAAGCTGCCGCCGATAGAGCTGCTGAGAGCCGCTCTTACTGCCTCGCCCTCCTGCTGCGTATATTTTTCACTCAGCCCGAACGCATTAGGATTTTCTGCGATCATGGAATCGAAATCAATGCTGTATCTCACAGCGCCTATCGTATCATAGCCGCTGTAATCCACCTCCACATAGTCGTTTAGCTCTATCTCCACCTTACCGCAGCCCGTCATGACCGCACATAATGTCAGCACTGCGCCTGCCGCAAGCACTGCTTTACATATTTTGCACATAAGAACACTTCCTTTTTCATACTAATGCAGGCTCTACCTGCACCGTAAGTACGATTATAGCATAACCCGCGAAAAATGTCAACTATTTTAATACATATAATCAACTTTTAGTCATACTATAATATTGTAAACTGTATTTGAACGAGAGGTGCAATTATGGTCAACTTCGGAACAACACTAAAAGAGCTGCGCAAAAGCATGGGTCTGACCCAGCAGCAGCTTGCAGACAGATTATGGCTGTCAAAGGCTACGGTCAGCTATTACGAGCAATCACTCAGATATCCCTCGCCCGAGGTCATAGTGAAGCTTGCAAGAGTGTTTCACGTTTCGGCAGATTACCTGCTGGGAATGGAGGACAAAAGCCAAAGCATTGACGTTTCAGGGCTTACAGAAGAGGATATCTCTGTAATACAGAGCACAATTGAATTATTAAGAAAAAAGAACCTTGACCGAAAATAAACGGTCAAGGTTTTTGTTTTATCTCACACAGGCACTGCGATATCTTCCAGTATTTTGCCTATGAGCTGCACAGGAGTAGCGAACTGCTGCTGTCCTGCCGCGAGGATAATCCTGTGCGACAGCACGCTCACCGCAACGCTCTTTACATCGTCGGGAGTAACAAAGCCGCGGTCATTCATCAGCGCCATTGCCTGCGCCGCCTTGTACAGTGCGATAGAGGCTCTGGGGCTTGCGCCCAGCTTTACAAGCTGACCGTTGCTGCGCGTAGCATTGACGATCGACAGGATATATGCCTTGATGCTGTCTGCGACCGCGACATTCTTTGCCGCCTCGCGGAGCGCCATAAGCTCGTCAAGGGTCATAACGGGCGCAACCTCGGAATTCTGCGGCATATTGTCAAGCATCAGCATTTCCGCCGCGCGGTCGGGATAGCCGATAGAAACGCGCATTATAAAACGGTCGAGCTGAGCCTCGGGCAAATGATAGGTGCCGTAGGTTTCTATGGGGTTCTGCGTTGCGAGCGTCATAAACGGCACAGGGAGCTGATGCGTAACGCCGTCAACGCTTATCTGCTTTTCCTCCATCGCCTCAAGCAGCGCGGACTGCACCTTGGGCGAGGTACGGTTTATCTCGTCCGCAAGCAGGAAATTGCACATCGCAGCGCCCTCGCGGTACTCGGACTTGCCTGTGTTCATGTCGATGGCGGTGTAGCCGATAACGTCCGAGGGCATAAGGTCAGGCGTGAACTGGATACGCCTGAAGCTGCCCGAAACGCTCTTTGCAAGCGTCTGCGCGAGCAGTGTCTTGCCTACGCCCGGCACGTCCTCGATAAGCACGTGTCCCTCCGCAAGCATAGCGCAGATTATCTTCTCGATGACAGCGCGCTTGCCGAGGATCACTTTTTCTATGTTATTTATGAGTTGTTCGATTTTTGGGTTCATATTTATACCTCAGTTTTTTCATCTGAAATTTGCTTAACGGGCTTTTGCGGCGCAAATTTGTCCGGTGGCAATATCTGATATATACAGCCTGATACAGCCGTAAACAGCGTTATACCTGAGCCGATAAGTACGAGCCAGAACGCAAGGATACCTCCCCAGTTATTTGATAGGGAATGGATCCAAATGCCTCCCGTCAACGCAACAGCAACAGCAGGCAATATCTGCGCGAATATCGTATAAACGCGCGTATCCATCATAAGCCGCCAAAGTATCGCACTGCGGCAATACCGATGTGCCTTACCGAACAGAATACAAATAAATACACCAATCACGATCGGCAACAGTAAACACAACGGAAAAGCAGAAAGCAATAAACACTCATATGCAACTATCATTCCTGTAGCCGCTGCAAGCAGCTCCATAAAAAAGCCTATGCAGATATATCCGAAGTATTTCCACTCGTTCATATTACCACCTCCCAAGCAAAAACGGCGCGGCATAAAAGCCGCGCCGCAATTTAAGCGATATTAGCCGAGGAGAGAGTGCTCATCGGAAGCGTCGAACAGGTGGATCTTGTTGGGATCCATAGCGAGCTTAACAATATCCTGAGGACGAGCAGCGCATCTGGGAGATACACGAGCTGTCAGCGGGATACCCTCGCATGTGAGGTACAGATATGTTTCAGCACCGAGCATTTCGGTTACGTCAACAGTAGCCTCGATAAGACCGTTGTTCTTAGCGTTGGAGATGAATACTTCCTCATCGTGAATGTTCTCGGGACGGATACCAAGGATAACGTCCTTGTCAACATAGTACTTCAGAGCGTCGTTGTCAGCCTTAGCTGCGGGAAGCTCAATGTAGAACTTGCGACCTCTGGAAGTCTTGGTGTCCTCGGAACCGAACTCTACAACGAACTTGCCCTCTCTGTTGAGGAGCTTTGCGTTGATGAAGTTCATCTGAGGAGAACCGATGAAGCCTGCAACGAACTTGTTTACAGGGTTCTCGTAAAGGTTGATAGGAGAATCGATCTGCTGAATGTAACCGTCCTTCATAACTACGATTCTGTCACCCATTGTCATAGCCTCTGTCTGGTCATGAGTTACGTAGATGAAGGTTGTACCCAGCTTCTTGTGAAGCTTGGAGAGCTCTGTTCTCATCTGTGCACGCAGCTTAGCGTCCAGGTTGGAAAGAGGCTCGTCAAGAAGGAATACCTGAGGATCACGAACGATAGCACGACCGAGCGCTACACGCTGTCTCTGACCACCGGAGAGAGCCTTGGGCTTTCTGTCGAGAAGGTGACCGATGTCGAGGATCTTAGCAGCCTCTTCAACCAGCTTCTTGATCTCGTCCTTGGGAACCTTACGGAGCTTCAGACCGAATGCCATGTTGTCGAATACGGACATATGGGGGTACAGAGCGT
>CAYSYF010000017.1:0-18208 GCA_964435155.1 uncultured Ruminococcus sp.
GTCAGGATCAGCAGGATCGCTGTCGTTGTTGGAATCATCACCGACAGGATCTGTGCTGTCAGCAGGGTCGCTTGTATCGTTTACAGGATCATCAAGCTCGCCATCAGCAGCATCAGAATCGGTGGGATCATCACTAATTGTGCTGCTGTCAGTATCACTTTCGTTATCGCCCGAAGGATCGTCCTCGTCTATATCACCATTGCCGGGATCAAAGCTGCCGTTTCCGATATCTTCATCTTCGTCATCGACATCAGAATCGTCTTCGTTTGCGGAGTCGTCCTCGTCAGCGGAGTCGTCCTCGTCTGCGGAGTCGTCTTCATCTGTGGGATCGTCCTCGTCTGTGGAATCGTCCTCGTCTACGGAATCATCTTCGTCTGCGGAGTCGTCCTCGTCAGCGGAATCGTCCTCGTCAGCGGAATCGTCCTCGTCAGTGGAGTCGTCCTCGTCAGCGGAATCGTCCTCGTCTGCGGAGTCGTCCTCGTCTGTGGTATCGTCCTCGTCTGTGGTATCTTCCTCGTCTGCGGAGTCGTCTTTGTCAGTAGAATCGTCCTCGTCTGCGGAGTCGTCCTCGTCTGTGGAATCGTCCTCGTCAGTGGAATCGTCCTCATCTGTGGGATCGTCCTCATCTGTGGAGTCGTCCTCATCTGTGGAGTCGTCTTCGTCAGTGGAGTCGTCTTCGTCAGCGGAGTCGTCTTCGTCAGCGGAGTCGTCTTCGTCTGTGGAGTCGTCCTCGTCTGCGGAATCGTCCTCGTCTGCGGAGTTGTCTTCGTCTGTGGTATCGTCCTCGTCAGTGGAGTCGTCTTCATCTGTGGGATCTTCCTCGTCAGCGGAGTAGTCTTCGTCTGTGGTATCGTCCTCGTCAGTGGAGTCGTCTTCATCTGTGGAATCGTCCTCGTCAGTGGAGTCGTCTTCATCTGTGGAATCGTCCTCGTCTACGGAGTCGTCTTCGTCAGTGGAGTCGTCTTCGTCTGCGGAATCGTCCTCGTCAGTGGAATCGTCCTCGTCTGCGGAGTTGTCTTCGTCTGCGGAGTTGTCTTCGTCAGCGGAGTCGTCCTCGTTTGCGGAGTTGTCTTCGTCTGCGGAGTCGTCTTCGTCAGTAGAATCGTCCTCGTCTGTGGAATCGTCCTCGTCTGCGGAGTCGTCCTCGTTTGCAGAGTCGTCTTCGTCTGTGGGATCGTCCTCGTCAGTGGAGTCGTCTTCATCTGTGGGATCTTCCTCGTCAGCGGAGTAGTCTTCGTCTGTGGTATCGTCCTCGTCAGTGGAGTCGTCTTCATCTGTGGAATCGTCCTCGTCAGTGGAGTCGTCTTCATCTGTGGAATCGTCCTCGTCTACGGAGTCGTCTTCGTCAGTGGAGTCGTCTTCGTCTGCGGAATCGTCCTCGTCAGTGGAATCGTCCTCGTCTGCGGAGTTGTCTTCGTCTGCGGAGTTGTCTTCGTCAGCGGAGTCGTCCTCGTTTGCGGAGTTGTCTTCGTCTGCGGAGTCGTCTTCGTCAGTAGAATCGTCCTCGTCTGTGGAATCGTCCTCGTCTGCGGAGTCGTCCTCGTTTGCAGAGTCGTCTTCGTCTGTGGGATCGTCCTCGTCATCGGCGGACTCGTCATCAACATCGGAGTCGTCCTCGGTGGAGTCTTCGTCCTCAATGCCGTCCTCCGTTGTATCTTCTTCTGTGGTATCGTCCGATGTATCGTCGATGATATCATCAACGATACTGTCATTGATCAGTCCATCGTCCAGTATATCCTCAACCGTATCCTCGCCGTCAAATGTAGTTCCGCCAAACTGGTTGGAGCCATAATAATTATTGCAGATCAGTTGTCCCTCAAAATGGGGGTGACCGCTAAAGCTGTAACCGTAAACAGTTGCCTGAGTAGCAAGCACGCTGCCGCAGCTATTATCAATAGTTACAGTTTCAGCGTCGGGGATATTGAACATGATATTGCCGTTCTCTACCTTATCGCCGCCGAGCGCAGTTCCTTCATCGCCGTAATAAGCGCCCCAAGGGTTGGAGAGATTTACGCTGCCTGTGCCTGTGATATTGATAAGTACCTTGGAGCCTGTGGGTACATTGAACTTCATACCAGCAGAGTTCCAGCCATACATTGTAAGTCTGTTATATTCTTCGACACTGATATTGAAAACATTGAGATCAGAGTTACTGCCGTTGAACTGAATATAACCCCATGAGGTGTTTATAGTACCATTGCTCTCGATCTTTGCAAGGTTGTCTGATAAAGCCTTAAGATTGTCGAACTCGGTATCAAAATCTATAGGATCGCATACATTTACGGGGTTAAGGAAAGAGCCTGATACGATATCGCCGCCAACAATTACATTATTAGCAGAATAGCTGTCAGGAACAGAAACATTACCGCCTGCAGCAAAGTTACCTGTGGTATCAGCGCCGCTTACAGAAAAATCGCCCTTTACAAATACATTGTAATTACCTGCAACGCCAAGAATGCCATCACCCGTGGAAATGGTATCAACATTGGTATCTGTTGCGGTATCAAGCCCAAGCTCCTCTGCGCCTGCGGACAAAGTCATAGCCTGCGCCGCGATAATGGATATCGCACACGCCATTCCTATGCCGAATTTCCTTCTTCTGAACTCCTTATTGCTCATAAAACATCTTCCTTCCGATAAAAGAAAATATTAAGTGTCACTTAGTAAAAATAGGCATAGCTATAGCTATACATATCTATCTAGATTATAGCAAATATTTCGACAACTGTCAAGTAAAAGATGGCTGTCAAACAGACGAATGTCGTCTATCTGACAGCCATTCAATTAGTCAAATTGCACAATCACCGATATTATCAGCTCACGCCGAGTCTTTTTCGCATTATCTCAGGGTGGTAAGCATACTCTACAGCCGTATCAGCAGTGATTCTGCCGCTCTTGTAAAGCTCCGCGATACAGTTATCCATAGTCTGCATTCCTGTGGTGGATTGTATGATGGTATCTATCTGATGGGTCTTTTCCTCGCGGATCATTGTGCGAATTGCACTATTGGTGGTCATTATCTCGAATGCGGGGATAAGCTTGCCCTCAACAGACGGCAATAGCTGCTGCGAAACAACGCCCTTCAGCGTCATGGAAAGCTGTATTCTTATCTGATGCTGCTGATTTATCGGGAATACGTCGATGATACGGTCTATCGTGCTTGCCGCGCCCAGCGTATGCAGTGTGGAAAGCACCAGTTGTCCTGTTTCTGCGGCGGTCATTGCGATGCTGATGGTTTCATAGTCGCGCATCTCTCCGAGGAAGATGACATCGGGAGATTGTCTTAAAGCCGAGCGCAGAGCGTCAAGGTAATTCTGAGTATCGAGATTTATCTCGCGCTGGCTTATAATGCTCTGATCGTGGCGATGCAGGAACTCAATGGGGTCTTCTATCGTTATTATATGATTTTTCTGTGTATGGTTGATACGGTCAATGATACAGGAAAGCGTAGTTGACTTACCGCTGCCTGCCGCACCCGTGACAAGCACGATGCCGCCCCTGCACCTGCTGAACTCCATTACCGTATCAGGGATCCCGAGCTTATCCACATCGGGAAGCTCAAACGGCACAAATCTCAGCACCGCAGCATAAGAGCCGCGCTGCTTGTATATGTTAGCCCTGTAACGTCCTACACCGCGAACCGAGAAAGAGAAATCAAGCTCACGCTCGGGGAGCCTGTTATCGGTAAGCTCGATATGTGCGAGAGCGATTATCTCGCGGACCATTTTTTCTGTATCCATCACAGAGAGCGGCTGCTCGCCATAGTGCATGATACCGCCATTCACCTTATAGCTTAACCTTGCGCCCGATATTATAAAAACATCGGAAGCGTCATTCTTCGAAAGCTCGGTAAGAATTGCTGAAAGCTCCATATAATTATCCTCACATTCAAAATAATGCTCCGCCGTCCCAGAGATCGGGCGGGTCTGCACTGCCGATATCATCGGCAGCGGTAGTTTTCCAGCGCTCTATGCGGTATCTTTCGCCGTTTACGGGTTTTGAATAAAACTTAGCCTGTACGTCCAGGCTCAGCCTGTCGTTTATCGCCTCGGTAAAGGAAACCGAAAAGCCGTCGGGCAGCCTTTGCAGCGTTATTCCGCCGATCTCCTCGCAGCAAGCGGTGAACTCATCATCAAAAAAGCCGCCCTGAAGCTCACTCTGCATTGCGCCGAGCGCAGCGCCGTCGATCGCGCAAAGCTTATCCTTTGCCCTGCTGTCAGCGGCATAGAACTCGGTAGTGAAGGCAGTGTTCTTTTCGTTAAGCATATCGTTTGCGCTTGCCGCCTGATAGGACAGTACCGAAAGCACGGTAAGGCATATCACCGTAAACAGCATTACAAGCGATACATAGCCTATTCCCAGTCCATTGAAGCGCGTGTTGTTGTTTTTACTCATACCGCACCTCCTACATACTTTCAGGCATATATGCCTTACAGGTGAGCGAATACAGCTCCGTTTCGCCTGCCGAGAAGGTCATCTCAAGCTGCGACAGCCTGCCTGCGGCAGTATCGCTGAGCACTGTTTCTTGCATCGTGAGCTGTACCGATCCGCTTTCAGCCAGAGAAAGCTCATCGTCCAGCACCAGCGTCAGCTCATCGTCACCGACGCCATCAGCTCCAAGCACCGTATATACGCTGCGCGAAAGGTCGCCGCTTACGGAATACACCTCCGCAAGGGACTGAGCGCAGATTATAGACTTTTCGGTAAGCGCCGCGGTCTTTTGCTTGTTGTCCGCAGCCGCGAACACTCTGAGCATTATCACAGCAGAAATGCTGAAAAACAGCAGAGCTATGATAAGCTCTATAAAAAACAGGTTTGCACGGCGCACCTGTATCTTTTGTTTCTCCACGCGAAGCTCACCCTTTCCGTACCATTGCTGTCGTTTCGTCCGCACCGCGGGTAACTGTTATCTCGTAAAGCCCATCGGTCTCGGTTATCTCAAGCTCGTCAAGGCTGAATATCATATCGCCGCCATCGGCTGTTGCCTGTGCGTCAGCCGAAACAGTCTTTTCGTAAAGTCCGCCGTTTTCAGCGTAGATGATACACTTGATACCGCCGTCGGTAAGCAACATTCCGCTGCCGCCGTTTATTATCTCAACGCTCTCGCCCGAGCGTATCTTATTCGTTATGTAGCGTATGGACGCCGCCGAGCCGTAGGTGCTGTCGTGACCCTCCTGTATGCGGCTGTAAACTCCTGCGCCCGCGCCGATTATTATAAGCGAGCACACCGCAAACAGCAGAAACAGCAGCAGACCTGCGAGGGTATTCAGCATTCCTGACGAGCCTGTTCTTTTAAAAAAGCCCATTGCATCTACCCCTTTTCCACTACCCTTATAACAGGGCGGATATTCGCAGCAAAGCACTCGTAATGCACGATATACCGCTCGCTGTCATAGTTTATTCCGTAATTTTCTGTCAGGTACTCAAGGCTCTGCGGATATACGCCCTCAATCGAATAGCACAGCGTCACCGCGTCCTCGACAGTGCGCTCTACTGCGGTCAGCCTTTGGCTTTCTGCCGCGCTGTCGGTGTTATTCAGCGCCGTAACGAACCATATCACCGCAGCCGCGAAGATGATCACTGCGCCGATCGCCACCAGCACCTGCTTTATCGAATGTGATCTCATAAGCCCTCCATTTTATCCGAGCGCTGTCATTATGTTCATAAGCGGGAGCATTACCGTCAGCAGCACAGAGCCTATCATAAGCGCCATGACAACAACTATCACAGGCTCAACAAAGGAGATTATCGCTGCTGCCGTTTTCTGCGCTTCTTCATCGCAGCGCTGGCTTATCTTCTTCCACATGATATCGAACGAGCCTGACGTATAAGCTATCTTCAGCGAGCGCGAATAGGTCTTTGGCAGCAGTCTTGAATCGCCTATAGCGTCAGCGAATACCTCGCCCTTACGCACTCTTTCAAGGCAGTCAGAAATGCGCGCGCCGAGCCTTTTGTTCGTGTTGAGGCTCTCTGCGTACTCCAGCGCGTCCTCTGCGTCTATGCCTGCGGTTATCATCATGCTCATAGCGTCTGTAAGCTTTGCAAGCGCAAAGCTCATGGAGAGCTTAGATGTCAGCGGAAATACCGCAAAGAACGACACAGCCGCCTTTCTCAGCGCAGGAATAAGCACTATTGCGGTCACGATCACGATGATCGCAAGCAGCACGATCAGAACTATCGTTCCTGCTGTGCTTGCAATGCCAACCGTATCATTCACGACTGCGCCTGTGCCTGCGTCAAAGCTTGCAAAGATATCCGAGAACATCGGGATTATCTTCACCACCAGCACTATCACCACGACCGCCATCATGATAAACAGCATTATCGGGTGGAATACCGAAAATCTTATTGTACGCTCCATATCAGCGCGGTTTTCGTAATACTCGGAAAGTCCCTTAAGCACGTCATCAAGGCGACCCGACATCTCGCCTATCTCTGCCATCTTAACAGCGTACTCGGGGAACACCCTGCTCTCAGCCATTGCAAAATGCAGCGGCTTTCCGTCGCTGATTATCTCCGAAAGAAAGCTGCATACGTTACCGATATTCTTATCGTCAATATCGTCGGCTATCATATCAAGTCCGTCGTCGATCTGCATACCTGCGTTTACCATCAGCCATAGCTGCTCGCAGAAATATGAGGTCTGCTCATTATTAAGTTTCTTAAGCTTAGCCATAATCCTACCTCGCTTTATCAATATCTGTATATTGCCGAATAATTGCCGCTGTCCATTATATACGCGGCAATGCGCGGCTTATCGGGAGTATTTGCATAGAATGTGGAATCGACTATATTATAGCCCTTCTGCTGAAGCAGCAGCTCTGTCGATATCCAGCCCGTTTCGGTGGTGTACACCTCGTTCCATGCGTGGTAGATATTCTCCTTTGCATAGCCGATGACCAGCCTTGAGGGTATTCCCTGCGATCTCAGCATCGCGGCAAACAGCGACGCATAATCGTAACAGATGCCCTTCTTTCTTGCAAGAACGCTGTCGGGATCGGGAACATAAGCTCCCACAGCGCCGCTTGATACCTTTTCGGCAAGGTCATAATCGTATGTTATATTATCTGTGATGTAGCTGAATATCGCGGCTATCTTTTCTATCGTATCGTCGATACCTGCACAGACCTCAGCAGCTTTATAAACGCAATCCGAGCTTTGCTCGTACATAACGTATCTGTTGGGGTAGGTATAAGGAGATACCTCGTCCGAGATGCTGGCAGTGACGGTGATGTTTATCACCTCGGAATACATCTTGCCCTCAAGCTGCTCATAAAGCTGGATATTGTAATCACCGCTGCCCTCGGTAAGCGGATAATATTCAAAAGTGCCGTTCACGTTAAGATCATGGTCACTCACGACATCACCGCAGATTATCCTTATCTTCGCGCGCTCGGACGTACCGCTGTACTTTGCCGAGATATAGCCCTGTGAGATATTGCTGTAATCCACGACGGCACTTTCCTCTATCTCAGCATTCGTCAGCGGTGATGTTGCAGCCTTTATCGTCGGCACGACTACGGGAGCTGCGGGCTTGGGCTGCGCTGTTGTGGCAGTGGTAGTTGCCGCAGTGGTAGTTGCGGCTGTTGTTACGATCGGCTCGACCGTTTCAACAGGCTCTGCTGTTTGCGCCTCAACTGTGATCTCCTCGCTCTCCACCGTAGGCTCGGACAGCTCAACGGGAGCGGGCGCAGCAGTTGTCGTTTTCGCGGCAGTCGTCGCCGCGGCAGTAGTCGCAGAGGTCGTTGTCTGCACAAACGAGGTCGTAGCGCTCGTCGTTGCAGCGGAAGTCTGCGCCTTGCTTTCGGTCTTTGCATCGGAGCAGGCGGTACACAGCATGACTGCCGCAATAAGCAGCAGCACAGCCTTACCTGCAAGCTTCTTCATCACTCCGTCTGCCCCTCCTTTCATTGTCAGATCATTTTCTACCCAGCCGCAGATCTCTGAACACCATATAGCGCTCATCGACCTGATCGTACAGCTTTTTGCTGTAGCCCGACATTATACGGGTCATGTGCTCGGCAGCCTGACGGTAGAATTCCGCCTCGTAGCGCGCGATACCCGCGCCGCCGTGGTAGCTGTCCGAGGCATAATACCTCTTGGCTATGTCGATAACATAGCAATCGGTGAACTTGATAAACATATCCTCGCATACAGAGATAAATTTGCGCTTGAACTGAAGCTTAGGATCCTCAGGGAGCTTTCTGAGCCTGTCCTCGGTGTCGATATAATCCTGCTTCAGGTCAACGCGGACTAATATTATATTGCCGCCGTAGCGGTAAGAGATGTCCTGTGTAAAACGCATCAGCGCATCACGGCAATGGTTGAGATCGCGCTTTTCAAACAGATAGCACGGCTCACACTCGTCCTTTATGCTTTTGTAGAACTCAGTGCTGCGCAAGAACTCGTCGACCTCAAACAGTCCGCCATTATACTCGTTCATCTCACAGATGAGGTCGTAGAAATCCAGCACCAGCCATTTTGAACTGCTTTTGCTGAGCCGGAAAAGTCCGCTGCGTGCAAATGCGTCCTCCGCTGCGCGTCTTCGCCAACTGCTGCCACCGAAGCTCGCGTCATCATGCGGTATATTTACAGACATAAGCGGCTCGTACGAAAGCACGGGATTTTGCATAAAGATGTATTTTCCCGTTTCAACATACAGGTCGTTGTTGATTATTTCCTTGGAAATGTCACTTCCCCATATATCAACGGTACGGTTTGGCAGACCCGTAAAATACGCGCTCAGCATATCGGGGTCGTCACGAAGCAGCATGACAAGCTCCGCCGATTTAGCGCAAACGGGTCCTGAAAGCTGCGCCGACAGAAGCTTTGCGATCACCTTGACGATATTCATATTCTCCCTGAACGCAGGCGCGTAGAAATCGTAAGGGCGTGAGATATCACCTGCAAGCACCGCATATATGATATCTGCCGCATCGCACAGCTTCGCCGCTGCCCTGTCGTCAGCAAAAAAGCCGCGCACCATGTCAAGCCTTGACTCACCGCAGGCTTTCAGCTTCATCAGCCATGTGCGATATTTCGCCGCAAAATCCATATTGGTGTATGCTATCAGCATATCTGCGGCACTGCGCATATCAAGCAGCCAGCGCTGCTTTGCGCCTGTGGTCATGGAATTGTAATATCTCATCACGCGGTCATACCAAAGACCGCTGTCAGGCTCCGCCACACAGCGTCTGCCGCCCTCGATCATCTTAAGCGCAGCCTCAGACGCATCGTTGTAATACTCGCGCTCAAAATGCAGCGGACTGCCGTTTCTTCCGAAATAATACTTTGCAAGGTCAATAACGCAGGGGTCGGTAAGCTCAATGAAATAATCCTCCATCGCGGCAAGCCTTTCATTCAGCGCGTCGCGCCGCTGCGTAAGCCTCAGCTCATCACCGAAAGCAGTTTTTTCCGATATCCTCTGCCTTACAAGGATTATCCTTTCGGGCGGGAATACCTTCAGCAGCTCCTCGGCGTAGCTCTTTATGCGAGTTTTCCACAAGCGCTCCTTAAACGGCGGCTTTATGCGCTTGAACTCCTCGCTGCGTATGGTATAGAACGGCGCTTCGAGAAAGCGCTTGGAGCCTGTATAAAGCTCCGTTTCGCGCTTATACAGCACCGCGGTCGCGGCTGTGTAGAAATCAACCGCTATATACTCCGCACCGCAGGTACGGAAATAATTCATATAATCCTTTTCGATGTCAATTCGCACAGGCTCCGAAACATCGTCCGCAACATAGCCTATGCCGTCTGTGCCAAGCTGAGAAAGCCTCATTGCGGTCTTGTGAGTGCAGAAGCGTCCGCCGTAGCTGAATATCCTGCCGAGTATCGACGAGCCGCTGAGCACTATCTCGGGCTTTGGCGAAAAGGGCTGTATATCCGACCCTATCTGCGCCGCTATCCGCTCCTTTGCCTCGCACGAATCGCTGCTGTAGACGCGCTGCACGGGAAGCACCCTGACGTCGCCGCCGACGCCCTCGCAAATACACGGAATATACGATACCCTTGCCGATATGCTGCCATTCCTGCGTGTGAGCGCAACTCTCAGCACCGCGCTGTAACGGTTTTCGGGTATCTCGCTGTAAGAGGTCAGAAGATCTCCCAGCGAATATGCACAATGCACAGCTCTGCCGTCGCTTGCTGTGATAAGCTCGTACCTCTGCACGACATGAGGGTGTGAGCCTACGATAAGGTCAGCGCCTGCGTCTGCCATGAAGCGGCTCTCCTCAAGCTGCGTGCTGTTTAATACTTCTGTATTTTTATCGCCCCAATGCGCGAATACCACTATGTACTCCGCACCTGCGGCACGCGACTTTTTGATGTACTGCTCAAAGCGTTCTCTGCTGTATGCGCCGAATGCGGCTTCGCTGTCAGACAGCATATCACAGCCGATAAACGCTACACGAAAGCCCTTTACCCTATGGAAAACAGGGTTTGCCTTGAGCGTTCCGAGGTTATCCATGCCTACACGCGCTATCTCGTCTGCTGTGGCTTTAAGCCCCTTTTCTCCAAGACAGCAGCAATGACCGTTTGCGGTCGCAAGCATATTGAAGCCTGCACCCGAAAGCGACGAAAGCAGCGACGACGGAGCATTGTTATTAGGCGAACCGTCCTCTTTTCGCGGCTGCTCCAGCTCGTAAGGCATAGCGTCACAGCAAGCAGTATTCAGCGCACCGCAGCAAAGCTCCGCAGACTTAAGCTGCTCTCTGATATGCTTAAAGCACGCGCCGAAGTCATAGCTGCGCTTTTCTGCCGCACGCTGCTGACGCGCGGTACACATGATATCGCCCGTAAACAGCATAACAGCGCCCGCGTCGGGCTTCGGCTGCTCGCGGTCAACATATACCTTTGTTACAACGCTCTTTCCCTCAGATACGGTAGTTATCTTTGCACTGCCCTTACCTGCGGCGCGTACAAGACCTCCGTCTACCACTGCAACGTCGCTGTTGCTGCTCTTAAAGCTTGCCATGGGAGTTTTATTGCCGCGCTCCCACTTCATATTGGTGTACTCACCTGCGGAAAGGCAGATGACGTTCTGCGCCTTAAGCTCCTCCGAAACGGGAGTGAAGCTTACAGCCTCGCTGCGTTCGCTCTCTATCTCCTCGCCGTTCTCATAACGGAAGGTGCTGACCTGCACGAGGTATTCGATGCCGTTCACAAAGCCGAAAACGCTTTTCTCAGCAGTCGCGGCATAGCGCTTTTTTATGCAGCGTTTAGGCTTATCCGCAGCAAAAAAGCGCAGGATATAGCCGCCTGCGTTTGCTATGGGCTCCCAGCTAACATTCACCGCACTGTCGCGCGGCGAAGCTATCACATTTTCGGGAACTGCAAGCTTTTCGGGCATCGGGCACACCTCCTTGATCAGCATGAGTATACTTAATTATATTATACCATCTTTCATTCGCAGTTTCAAGTAGTTTTTGGACAGAAAAACAGGGGCGCAAACAAATTCCGCCCCTTATGCTTTAATTTCAGAACATCTTAGCCTCACTGAAATCTATCGTTTTAGTGAAAGGATTGTAGAATATATCGCACATATCCTCGCCGATATAAAAATACTCGTTTTTATAGCACAGCGGTATGAATGCGGCGTCGCTCAAAAGCAGCTTTTCCGCCTCAACATAATAGTCGGCGCTGTCGGAAAGCTCCACTGCTCTGCCCGCAAGCTTTAAAAGCTTCTCGAACTCGGGGCTGAGATATCCCGAATAATTCTCGCTGCTGTCGGCTGTGAACGGCTTCAGATAAGCCTCGGGGCTGTTGTAGCCGCCTGTCAGCTCTCTTACCGCTATCTCATAATCGCCGCTCTGAAGGCGCTTCAGGTATTCCTCATCGGAAAGCACCTCGACCTTGCAATAAAAGCCCAGCTCCTTCTGCCACTCCTGCATGATCGCCGAAACAGCGTCCCTCATGGTATCATCGGGCAGTATTATACGAGCGCCGACAAGCTGTTCTCTGTTGATACTTCCCTCTGCGAGCGAATAGAAATAGGCTGCCTTCTTTGTGCTGTATTCTATGACCGCGCTGTCCGTCGCATATTCGCGGTAGCTTTGGTCAAGCAGCGTTACCTCCTCGGGAACTGCACCGTCTGCCGCCTTGTAATCCTTGAGCGTCGCAGAAAGCTCCTCGCGGTCAATAAGGCTTGCAAGGGCGCGGCGGAAATCAGCATTCGCAAAAAGCTCGTAATCGGTGTTGAAGGTAAGTCCCACCGCGATGCTGCTGAAGCTCTCCACGGTGATATCATCGCCCGTAATGAGCGCTGTCTGCTCATCGGTCACTGCAATGCAGCTTGTGACCTCGCTGTTGAAATCGTCAACAAAGCCCGACTCGTCAACAATAAAGAAATTAAGTCCGTAGGGGTAAACCTTGTCCGTTTCATCGGTCTTATAGTTGCGGCGGAGTATGATGTGATTGTTATCCGTTATCGTATACGGGTCATAGTCCCACGTGCGGATATAGAACGCGCCGTTTGAGGGCGTAGTGTCCGCAGAAAGTCCGTATTTTCCCTTAACAAGCAGGAAGTATTCCTCGTTGCAGGGCATGGCAGGTGCTTTGGTGAGCAGAACAGGAAACTGCGGATTGGGATATGCGAGGGTTATCTCCAGCTCGAAATCGCCAAGCGCCTTTACACCTATCTGCGTTACATCGGGGATAAGTCCGCGGCTTACCTGCTCGGCATTTTTTATGCAGTAATATTCCGAGGCGCGCGCCGCCCTTGTGTTGGGGTCAAACAAACGCTGAAAGCCGAAAACGAAGTCATGTGCGGTACACTGAGCCTCAAACTCGCCGCTGTCTATCCAATATATGTCCTCGCGCAGCTTGAAGGTGTACACAAGTCCGTCCTCCGATACTACATAATCCTCCGCAACGCCCTCAGAAAGGCTTCCGTCAGGCTCTGCCGTAAGAAGTCCCTTGTACATACAGGCTATCAGCAGGTCGGAATTTGCGTCGTTTGCGGTCTGCGGGTCAAGACTGCCGGGATTGTAGGAAATATCATATTTGAAAGTGCCGCCGCTTCCGTCGTCCTCGCGGCAGGCTGTATATGTCAAAAGCGAGCAGCACAATAGCGCCGCCGCAATAATACGCTTAAAAAAGTTCAACTGTTTCTCCTTTTGCGACAAAAATCGCGTTTTCTCACAATTGATATTGTATCACAATCAAGGTCATATTTCAACCTCTGTCACACAGTTTTCAGCAAGGCTCTTCTGCACGTCTACAATTCGCTGGTTCTCGCTGCCGCGGTATTTCAGCATAAGCGAGCGCTTTGACAGCTCAAATCTGCCGTCCACCAGCACATCAAGTATACTCAGCAGCTTTCCGACGTATTCCTCGTGCGCCGCTTTTTTCACAAGCTCCTCAAATGTCCAGCCGCTGTATGCCATCAGGTGAAGTCCGCGCTGTTTAAGACGGCTTCCCAGCTCATACAGAGCCTCAGCCTGACAGAACGGCTCGCCGCCCGAAAAGGTAACACCTCTTGTCAGCGGATTTTCCGCGCACTCCTCATAGAGAGCGTCGGTATCGGTCAGCTTTCCGCCCGAGAAATCGTGAGTTTCGGGGTTGTGGCAGCCCTCGCAATGATGCGGGCAGCCCTGTGTGAACACTACATAGCGCAGCCCGGGTCCGTCCACGATGGAATCCTGCACAGTGCCTGCTATCCTTATTTCCATTATATTCTCCTTTATGCCAAGCAAGGGGCAGCTTCTGCCGCCCCTTGGATAGCTTTTATTCCTTTACGCCGTGCTTTACACGCTGGGATTCCTCTGCGCGCTTAGCGTTGTTGAAGCGGTCAAGCGTACCTACAAGATAGCCTGTGATACGGCGGATACGCTCAAACTTCACCTCGTCCTCGCGGCGGTGGCAGCAGGGGCATTCGTCATCAATAATGCCCGTGAAGCCGCACATGGGATCGCGGTCAACAGGGTGGTTGATAGAGCCGTAGCCTATGCCCTCCTCCTTCATGCAGCGAACAATCTGCTCGAAAGCGTCAAGGTTTTTCAGCGGATCGCCGTCAAGCTCGACATAGCTGATGTGACCTGCGTTTGTGAGCGCGTGATAGGGAGCCTCAAGCTTTATCTTTCTGAATGCGCTGATGTTGTAATGAACGGGGATATGGAAGGAGTTGGTGTAATAATCGCGGTCGGTAACGCCCGGGATAACACCGTACTTCTTCTTGTCCATGCGGACGAAGCGTCCCGAAAGACCCTCCGCGGGAGTTGCGAGCAGGCTGAAATTCAGCTTTGTCTTTTCGCTCTCCTCGTCCAGTATCTTTCTCATGTGGGAGATTATCTCAAGACCCAGCTTCTGCGCGTCCTCGCTCTCGCCGTGGTGAACTCCCACAAGCGCCTTAAGGCACTCTGCAAGACCGATAAAGCCGATGGAAAGAGTACCGTGCTTCAGTATCTCACCGATATTGTCGTTTGCACCAAGACCCTCGGAATCGATCCATACGCCCTGACCCATGAGGAAGGGGTAGTTCTTTACAAGCTTGTCGCACTGGATCTTGAAGCGGAATACAAGCTGCTCGATCACCATGCGCATCTTTTCGTCAAGATCGCGGTAGAACTTGTCGATATTGCCCTCTGCCTCGATACCGAGTCTGGGGAGGTTTATAGATGTGAAGCTGAGGTTGCCTCTGCCTGTTACGATCTCGCGGCTGGGATCATGGATATTGCCGATAACTCTTGTACGGCAGCCCATATAAGCGACCTCAGTATTGTAGTCGCCCTCCTTGTAGTACTGGAGGTTGAACGGAGCGTCGATGAACGAGAAGTTCGGGAACAGGCGCTTTGCGGATACGCGGCAGGCAAGCTTGAACAGGTCGTAGTTGGGGTCGTCCTCGTTGTAATTCACGCCTTCCTTTACCTTGAAGATATGGATCGGGAAGATGGGGGTCTCGCCGTTGCCAAGACCCTTTTCTGTCGCAAGCATTACGTTTCTCGATACCATTCTGCCCTCGGGGCTGGTATCTGTACCGTAGTTGATGGACGAGAACGGGTTCTGTGCGCCTGCACGGGAATTCATTGTATTAAGGTTATGGATAAGAGCCTCCATTGCCTGATATGTGGCGCGGTCTGTTTCAGACTCAGCGATCTTCTCGGCTGTGTCCTGAAGCTCCTTGAACTTGTCGCCGTACTTTCCTGCGGCAAGCTCCCACTCAGCGGATTTATAATCGTAATTATCGCAGAGCTTGGGCGAAAGTCCGCGCTCCTCCGTTACCTTATCGGAGAGGACCCTGAACTCCTCAATAGCCTCATTGAAATCAGTCCTGCCCTCGTTGAAGCACACTGCCTTTGCGAGGTTGCGGACATAGAGATGGCGGAATGTCTTTGCAACACCCTCTGCCATAGCATAATCGAAATTGGGTACGGACTGACCGCCGTGCTGATCGTTCTGGTTGGACTGGATAGCGATGCAAGCGAGTGCAGCATAGCTTGTGATATCGTTAGGCTCGCGCAGGTGTCCGTGACCTGTGGAGAAGCCGCCGTGGAACAGCTTTAAAAGGTCGATCTGGCAGCAGGTGGTAGTAAGCGTAAGGAAGTCAAGATCATGGATATGGATATCGCCGTTGATATGAGCCGCGGAATGTGCGGGATCAAGCACGTACATCTCATTGAACTGCTTTGCGCCCTCCGAGCCGTACTTCAGCATCGTGCCCATTGCGGTGTCGCCGTCGATATTTGCGTTCTCACGCTTGATATCGCAGTCGCTTGCGGACTTGAATGTGAGATCCTCATAGATCCTCATCAGCGTGGAGTCCATCTCGCGTACTCTTGTACGCTCCGCACGGTAAAGAATGTATGCCTTGGCGGTCTTTGCGTGACCCTCTTCAACAAGGACCTTCTCCACCATATCTTGTACCTCTTCGACAGAGGGGTTTCTTCCGATGATCTCTACGGAAAGACGCTGGCATACCTTGTCGGCAAGCATCATGGACTCGTTATAATCATTGCCGCCGACTACCTGTGCAGCCTTGAAGATAGCGCCTGCGATCTTTTCAATATTAAACGGCACCTGTCTGCCGTCGCGTTTTTTGATCATTGTTATCATAGCCATAGCCTTTTTGCTCCTTACTTTTCAAACCACAATATATTGTAGAATTTTAGCCCGATACATCTATTATATAGGCACTGTTTCCTTTTGTCAATACAAATGAAAGAATAGCCTATGGAAAAAAACGAGCATAAATTTTGTACACATTACACAAAGTGCGTATGGCTATGCGGTTTGCGGCACACATAAAAATACGCGCATTAGTTTTAGCCCGAAACCACAGCAGACCTCAAGCCAAAACTAATGCGCGTATGTGTATTTTTTAAGTAAAAACAGAATTACTGAACAGGCAGCTCATTCAATATATTGTATATCAATATAGTCGCAAGCAGGATATTGAAAACATTGGTTATAGCAATATATGTGACACGCTTTTTCTTATGCTTCATGCCGCCCGAAACAAGTCCTATCCATACGCAGGACACAGCTACGGCAATGAGCAGTCCAATAATACGTCCGAAAGGACCGAAACTAAGCGAGAACAGCTCTATCAGCACAAGATCGAGTATAAACTCGCACAGCGGCACCAGCATCAGCGGCAGCGTCGCAAACGCCCAAAGCTTGCGCTTTCTTTTAAAGAAAAGAACAACGATGATCGCGAACATCGCGGCAATCACAGCACATTCAATAGCCATTTAGTCACCTCAACAAAAAGTCGTTACCTTACTCCGAGGATCTCCTCAGCCGTATCATTATCATCACATACCGCAAAGGAAACGTGTGTTCCGTTCATCGCAAGATATGCACCCTCAAACTTGTACATCTCATCGGGAGCGTAGTCTGCATAGGTGGACTTCTGCTTCTCGATGCGCTTTTCCAGCTTCTCGAATATCTTCTCAGCCGCCGCTGTGTCAGCAGCTACGAAAACGCCGAACTCGTCGGGATATACGCCTGCACCTGCCACATAAGCTGAGAAATCAGAAACATCAGCCTCGTCGATGCCATAGTATGCGAGCAGCTTGTCGGCAGTTACCTCTGCCATCTCGGGAAGCTCAACCGCCTCAAGAACCTCTGCCGTCTTTTCGGCAGGAGTCTTTTCTGCGGGAGCAACCGTGCTCACATCACCTGTAGCTGAGGACTCGCCGCCGTTATTTCCGCAGCCTGTGAGTAAAATGCACGCTGCAAGTGCTGCAAATGTAAACTTCTTCATGTCTTTTGTTTCCTTTCTTTTTACGATAACTGTGCTTCTATAAAGCTCAGCATACGGTCATATGTAGAGCCGTTGAAATGCAGACCGTCGTCTGCGACCATGTCAGACTTTGCGTAACCCTCGCTGTCTATCATCTCTGAACAGAAGTCGATATAAGTCACGCCCTTTTCCTCGCAGGCGGACTTGATGAAGTCATTGAACGAAGTTACCATATCGTTTGTAATGGTATAGTCTGTATACTTCGCAACGGGAGTTACTGAGATGCAGTATATCTCGGCGGAAGGGCACGCTTCAGCAAGCTTGTCGATAAGCGTTTTGTAGCTGTCCTCCATAGCGCCTGCCGACAAAAGTCCGTTTGAGCCAAGCATGATGAATATACGCTTCGGCTGCATGGTCTTTGCATAATCAAGCGCCGTAGCACTCGTGCCGTCGTACAGGTCACATTCCTCTGTGTAAGCCTTATAAGGAGTGTAGCCTACGCTTGCCGCTACATTCTTCATATCAAGCTTATTGTACAGGTGGATACCTGTGGTTATACTGTCACCGATGAAAAGGTCATCGGCAAAAAAGGCTCTGTCGTAGCTTGTATAAACAACATCAACAGGCTCGTCGGAGGTATCAGGCTCAGCCGTTGTGTCCTCGGGAACGCTCTCGACAGGGTCGGAAGTCGCCTTGGTCATAGATACCGAGGTCGTAGTCGTAGCAGGTGTTGTAGTGGTTGCCGCTGTGGTGCCTGAAGCCTCGCCCGTTTCGGGAACGACAGCCTCGGCTGTGGGAGCCGCCGTCGTCTGCTCACCGAGGATCGCCGGCGAATAAACAAGGCTCACTACCAATATACATATCGCTATAATAATGACTATCATTGCTATATTCAAAGCTATTATATAACCAGGAAGTTTTGGTTTTTCTGACATTTATATTCCTCCCCAACATATTACATTATCTCATTTATCATACCATGAAAGCAAATGCGAAGCATTTGAAAACGGCGTAAGCCGTTGTCGGCAG
>CAYSYF010000017.1:18308-42232 GCA_964435155.1 uncultured Ruminococcus sp.
CAGCGCCGACCTTTCAGCCGTTCAATAAAAACAGCGCAATAATCGAAGATTATTGGAGCAAGCTGTTTTTATTATACCATGAAAGCAAACGCGACAGCGTTTGGGCGGCGTATGCCGCAGTATGCGCAGCATACCTTTCAGCCGTTCAATAAATTTGCCGCAAAAGCGTCAGCTTTTGATATAAGGCAAATTTATTATACCATGAAAGCAAATGCGAAGCATTTGAAAACGGCGTAAGCCGTTGTCGGCAGCGCCGACCTTTCAGCCGTTCAATAAAAACAGCGCAATAATCGAAGATTATTGAAGCAAGCTGTTTTTATTATACATCAACACGCTTCAAATTGCAATACATTACGAAAAAATATTGCCGTCCGCGCAGAATATCTTTGTGCGCACTATCCTCATGCGAGTGATGCTCTCCCCTGTCGCGCTCTGATATGCGTCAAAAAGCAGCGAGGGGTTTATGTTGAAGTCGTTTCCCGCGGGAAGGCGCAGGGTTATCGCGTCCTCGGAAATGACAAGCTCGGATATCAGCGGCTTCAGATCAACGGTAGAAACGCCCTTTTTGGTCTTTTTCTCGGTGAGTATCTGCTCCGATGCGGCGAAATCGCGGAATTTCTCTGTATCCACGTCCGACTCTATCCTGTACTCGGCAGAAGCTATGTCGGTATTCTTGTAATTCGGCGCAGTAACGCTGATAACACGGATATCGGGCGGCAGACTGTCGTTGAGCCTACGCATTACCTCCTCGGGAGCAACGTCCTCCGTCAGGCGGAAATCCATAGCCTCGCAAACGCCCTCCTGTCCCAGCGACAGCGGAAGCATGAACGCAACGTAGGTATGCGGATTGTAGCCCTCGGTCTGCCATATCGGCAGCTTACTGCGGCGCATTGCGCGCTGAACGCAGTGGTTAAGGTCAAGATGGGAGATATACTTCGCCCTGTCCATCTTGGAAAAGAACACTCTTGTATTAACAGATGGCACGGCAGACTTCACCTCCTACGCACTTTATAACGCCGCAGTTTGAGCACTTCTCGCGGCAGTTGGGAGTGCAAACTCCCTCATGAGCGCGCTTGTTCTCCTCAACAAAGAACTCGCGCGAAACAAGCATATTTATGTGGCTCCACGGGGCTATCTCATCGTACCCGCGGCGGCGGTTAGCGTAAAACTCCATGGAAAGTCCGCACTCGTCGAACGCCTGCTGCCACTTGTTGAAATCGAAATACTCCTCCCAGCTATCAAGCTTGCAGCCCTTCTTCCACGCCGCATAGATGACCTTACCGATACGGCGGTCGCCGCGTGCAAGCACCGCTTCAAGCAGCGAGGTGTTGTACTTTGACCAGCTTATGCTTATCTTCTTATCTGTGCAGATGGAGATAAGGTGCTTCTGACGAGCCTTTACGCTCTCCTCGTCAAGCTGCGGCTCAAACTCAAAGGGTGTGAACGGCTTCGGGATAAACGTAGACAGCGATATGGAAACGCTGACAGGCTTGCCCTTCTTGCGGTTGGGGTTAGCGTAGAACTGCTCCACGACTGCTCTTGCGAGGTTATAGATACCCTCAATATCTTCAAGAGTTTCGGTGGGAAGTCCCAGCATGAAATACAGCTTGATATTGGTATATCCGCCCTCAAACGCTATCTTCACGCTGTCAAGCACGTTCTGCTCGGTGACATTCTTGTTGATAACATCGCGAAGGCGCTGTGTTCCTGCCTCGGGCGCAAAGGTAAGTCCGCTCTTGCGAACGTCGGTTATCTTTTTCAGCACCTCGTCGCTGAAGCGGTCAACTCTGAGCGACGGCAGAGAGAGGTTTATATCGTTCTTGCTGGTGTAATCGGTGAGGTCTGTCAGCAGACCCTCAATGTCCTTGAAGTCGCTTGTTGACAGCGAGGACAGCGACACCTCGTCATAGCCTGTGTTCTCGCAAAGGCATTTTGTCTGCTCTAAGATAGTTTCCTTGCTCTTTTCTCTGAACGGACGGTAGATAAAGCCAGCCTGACAGAAGCGGCAGCCTCTTATACAGCCGCGCAGCACCTCGACAACAGCGCGGTCATGCACGATATTGCAGAACGGCACAACAAAGCTGTCGGGCGCGTACATCTTGTCGATATCCTTAACAATGCGCTTTGTCACCTGTGCGGGGGCTGTTTCCTTTGCGTCGATTGCCTTTACAGTGCCGTCCTCGTTGTAGGAAACATCGTACAGCGAGGGAACGTAGATACCCTCTATCTGTGCGGCACGGCGCAGGAACTCCTGACGTGTCACGCCCTCCTTCTTGCACTGCTCCATTAGCGCCATAAGCTCCAGATTTACCTCCTCGCCCTCGCCAATGATGAACAGGTCGAAGAAGTCCGCGAGAGGCTCGGCGTTGCATACACAAGGACCTCCGCCCACAACGATGGGAGCAAGACCCTCGCGCTCGCTCTGAAGCACGGGAACGCCTGCGAGGTCAAGCATTGCAAGGATAGTTGTATAGCACATCTCATACTGGATAGTAAAGCCGATGAAATCAAAATCCTTGATAGGGTCAAGGCTCTCCAGCGCGAAAAGCGGTATATCGCGCTTTCTCATCTCCTCCTCCATATCGGGAAGCGGCATGAAAACGCGCTCGCACCAGTAATTCGGCACGGCATTCTTAAGCCCGTACAGTATCTTGATGCCGAGGTGCGACATTCCTATCTCATAGGTATCGGGGAAGCAGAACGCAAAGCGCACGTCTACCTTGCTCTTGTCCTTTATGACAGCCCCGACCTCGCCGCCGATATAGCGCGAGGGCTTCTGTATCTTCAGCAGGAACTCGTCGAGTATCTTCATACCCTCTGCCCCGCCTGTGTATTTTCTTTCAGACATAGTAGTGCTCCTTTTTAACATACTTAAATAAGTATAGCATATTTCAAGAAAAAAAACAAGAGCACATTTCTACAATGTGCTCTGAAATGTTTTGGTTGCGCTTTAAGTCAATCTATCGTTTTGAACGTTGCCAAGCAATCGCGCGCAAAGGGATCGCATTCATCAATGCCCATGCCGTATTCGGTAGTCTTTATTATAACAGTAAACTCTCTGTCACTCGTGCCCATTTCATCGTCGCCGTGCACCGTAAAGCCGAGAGAAAGCGTATCGTCAGCCGTCTTTTCGATAGTGTCAAGGCTTAGACTGCTGTAACCAAGCAGACCGCCTGCACCGAAGTCAGCAACATACAGTTCTCCGTCTGACACCTGATACCAATGGTCAACAGAAACTGAAAGCACCTCATCAATATATCTTTGGGTGCAGAGTCTGCGCGCTGTTTCGTAAAGCTCCTTTTCGGTAGTGATTCCGTCGCCTGTGAGCTTGTAATAATACTGCTCATAAGTTTCTCCCGCATTGGCACCGGTTAATATCGTTTCTTCGACAGTGACGTATTTTGAGCGGTTTACATTTTTTCTGATATAGCTATTAGAAAGTCCATAGAAATAATCGTAATAAAATTCACCGTAATCCTGCAAAAGCTGCAATATCTCCTCTCTGTCCTCGGTGATGTCTGAGGCTTCGGAGGAAGTATCGGGAGTGCTGCCCGAGATGTCGGACGGCGCTTTCTGCCCTGCGCAGCCCGATAATACAGCGACCAAAATCAAGAGCGCGAGAAGCTTTAGCATTTTCATAAATGTTTCTCCTTATGATTTAATATTTGTTGCTGACAATTTCCGACTTTAATATCCAGATTAAGTATATCATATTACAGCGATTTTTTCAAGGGGTATAGGGGGATAAAAATATGCGCAGTTGCCCAAAAGCGGCGCACGGACGCGCCGCAACAAGGGGTAACCTGACACAGCCCGCCGTGTTTCAGCAGGCTCTTTCATGAAAGCACAGGCTTCTCCACTACTGAGTTCAGAAAGCTGCCTCAGACGTACTGAAACAAGAGCAAAGGCTCCGCTGTTGCGGAGCCTTTTTGGGTATATCAAAACAGCCGCTTTGCGCTTTTGGCTGTTCGCGGACTGAGCCGCCGCGGCTTGAAGCTTAGTCACCATCGGCACGGCTGTGGATCTTACCCTGCCTTATTTTATGCCGATGATGTGTTTTTGTGCTTGTTAAAGCTCGCCTAAAGTGAGCTGCTGCGGCTCGGGAAACTCGTGGAGATAGGAGAACAATTTGTCGCTGAGGTATTCAAGCCCTGCCCTTTCGCAGGCTTCGGTAAAGACCTGCCACAGCTTACCGCCGTTTGGGGAGGCTATCTCATAGCTGTCACCGAAGCGGCGCTCGTACCGCCCGCGAAGATCAGGAAAGTGCCTGTCAAGCGCAGCGTAGTAATACTGCCTGTCACCGTCGCGAAGCGTCATGCCCATGCCAAAGGAAATTATTCCGACACAGCCTGCACGTGCGGCATAATCCACTATCTCTAGCACATTTTCGCGCGTGTCGTTTATGTACGGCAGTATCGGACATAGCCACACCACCGTCGGAACACCTGCCTTTTTCATCTCCTGCAGCACCTCAAAGCGCCGCGAGGTGACGCAGACATTCGGCTCTACGATACGGCACAGCTCATCATCGGCAGTGGTGAGCGTCATCTGCACCACCGCCTTTGTGCTGCGGTTTATGTCCGAAAGCAGGTCGATATCGCGAAGTACAAGGTCGGATTTCGTCTGCACCGCCGCACCGAAATCGTATTTCTTTATTATCTCAAGGCAGCGGCGAGTAAGCCGCAGTTCGCGCTCCGCATGAAGATACGGGTCGCACATTGCACCTGTGCCTATCATGCAGCGGCGGCGCTTGGACTTCAGCGCCTTTTCGAGCAGCTCGGGCGCGTTTATCTTCACGCCGATATCGGTGAACTCATGGTCCATGCCATAGCACGTGCTGCGGCTGTCGCAGTAGATACAGCCGTGAGTGCAGCCGCGGTATACGTTTATGCCGTTGCTTTGCGACAGTATTGTCTTGGCAATTATATCATGCATCTGTATTCTCCAAAGCCTGATTTACTATCGGGTCAACGCTGTGACCGAAAACTGTTATCTCGCCGCCGTCGATGCTGTACAGGATACCCTCGTAGCTGCCGTCGGACTGCTGCTGCGCAACTATCGGAGCGCCGCCCGAGGACATCGCGAAGTAGTCAACAAGAAGCGTTCCGAACCACGCCGCAAACACTGCGGACAATGCGAAAACTACGGCTACTATCGCATTTTTAGCCTTTTTCGAAAGCGAGATATCCTTTCCAGCGGCAACACCGAATGCCTTTGCGGAAAGCTTTGTCAGCAATGCAAGGCAAAGCCACATTATCGCAATCAGCACTGCTGTGACTGCCCATGACGCTCCCGAAAGCGGTACGATATAGAACAGCGACGGCAGTATCAGAGATGCTCCCACAAAGCCGACAAGAAGAAGCGCGAACATACCTGCTCTGAGCTTATTGAACGGTCTGCACACATTGAAAAGCACTCCGAAGCAGGTCGCGGCTGTGATGAACGTCGCTATTACCGAAGCCTGCTCCTGCGGTATTTGTAAGATGTTCTGCGCAATAAGCAGCAGTATTATTCCGATAACCACCGAAGCGCCGCCCGGGAACGCTCTTTTCAGCACATTTGCGATAAAGCTGCCGCGAACGCGGTTGTGGTTAGGCTCTAATGCAAGCAAAAAGGACGGTGCGCCGATAGTGAGCGCGCTTATCAGCGTCATCTGTATCGGCTGGAAAGGATATGCCGACGGTACGATAAGAAATACGATAGCGAGCAGGAACGAAAATATCGTCTTTACAAGGAACAGCGCCGCCGAGCGCTGGATATTGTTGATAGCGCGTCTGCCCTCCTCCACGACAAGCGGCATATTCGCAAAGTCGGAGTTCAGCAGCACAAGCTGTGAAACGTTTCTTGCCGCGTCACTGCCCGACTGCATCGCAACAGAGCAGTCTGCCTCCTTCAGTGCGAGAACGTCATTTACGCCGTCGCCTGTCATGGCTACCTTGTGACCCCTTGCTTTCAGAGCCTTTATAAGCTCTAATTTCTGATACGGCGTAACTCTGCCGAATACAGTGTATTTCTCGGCTGCCTCGGGGAGAGCTTCTTCGGTAAGCGCTGCTGCGTCGATGTAGCTTTCCGCGCCGATAAGCCCTGCTTTTTTCGCAACGTTTGACACCGTTACAGGGTCGTCGCCCGAGATGACCTTAAGCGTTACTCCCTGCTTTCTGAAATATTCCAGCGTCTGAGGAGCGGTGGCGCGTATCTTGTCCGACAGCACTACAAGCGCCTTTGCCGAGATATCCTCGGGAAGCTCGCTCTCGTTCGGCTGCTGCTCACTGTGAGCAAGCACCAGTACTCTCATGCCCTTTGAGGAATACTCCTCGCAAAGCGGCTTTATTTCTGCAAATTTCTCTGCTCCCAGCACAAAGCTCGGTGCGCCTATCGCATAAGTTCCGATACCGTCAAATGCTGCGGCGCTCCACTTTTTCGCAGAGGAGAACGGAATTGCCTTTGTGCAGGAAAGGCTCGTGCCCGCGCTGTATCTGGCCTTTATTGCCGCTAAGGTGGGATTCGGGTCGGTGAGCGCCGCGGAAACTGCGTTCAGCGCACCCTCCGCGTCGAAACCGCTGTCAACAGCGACAAGGTCTGTGACCTCCATGCAGCCCTCTGTGATAGTGCCTGTCTTGTCAAGGCAGAGGACATCAACACGCGCAAGATGCTCAACGCAATAAAGGTCCTGACATAAGGTCTGCTTTTTTGCAAGGCGGATAGAGCTTACGGCAAGCGCAAGGCTCGTCAGCAGCACAAGTCCCTCGGGTATCATGCCGATTATCGCGGCTACCGTGCTGACGATGCCGCGGTTGAAGTCCTGCTGTGTGATGAAGATAGCCTTGAAGAACAGCACCAGCGAAAACGGAACGATACACACCGAAACAGTGCTGATTATCTTATTTATCGAGCGCATCATCTCGCTGCTCTGCTTTTTAACATACTTTGCGCCGCCGGTTATCTTGTTCGCGTAGGAGTCCGCGCCTACTCTTATCACCTGTGCGCTGCCTGTGCCGCTGACAACGAAGCTGCCTGACAAAAGCTCATCGCCCGTGCGCTTGACTATGGGGTCGCTTTCGCCTGTGATGAGGCTCTCGTCGACCTCGCATTCGCCCTCGCACAGCACTGCATCGGCGCATATCTGTCTGCCCGATGCAAGCAGCATGATATCGTCCATTACGATATCCGAAACAGCGCAGGACATTTCCTTTCCGTCGCGTACAAGATGTGCTTTGGGTGCGGATATCAAGGAAAGTCTGTCAATGGTGCGCTTTGAGCGTATCTCCTGAAATATGCCGATAGCGATATTTGCGATGATAACGCCCATGAACAGCATATTGCGATAGCTGCCCGTAAGCGCTACGAACACCGCGAGAATTACATTTATAAGGTTGAATAATGTGAATATATTATCGCGGAATATCTGTGCAACGCTCTTTGTTTTGACATTGAAGCTGCCGTTGCACTGTCCGCTCTTCATACGAAGCTGTACCTCGTCGTTTGAAAGCCCCTTTTTGGGGTCTGTTTTATGTTCCATAATGCCCTCCGACATATAATTATTGGATATTAAACAGTATACCCCAAACATAAGGCTTTGTCAATAATAAGGAAACTCATTTTTTTGCTTAAGCTATTGACAAGACAAAATGACGGTGATATAATTTTTTCAGAAGAACAAAAGACAGAAAAGAGGCATCTTTATGCAAAAAAGCAAGAAAACAGACCTTATGAAGCTGTGCTTCGCTGCTATGTTTGCTGCATTGGTATGCGTGGGTACGGTCATTATCGTTATTCCTACTCCGTTCGGAGGCTATGTTAATTTCGGTGACTGCTTCATTCTGGTTGCGGCATGGACGCTCGGTCCTTATTACGGCTTTGCGGCAGGCGGTATAGGCTCGATGCTTGCAGACCTTTTCACAGGCTATGCCATGTACGCTCCCGCTACATTTATCATAAAGGGGCTTATCGGTCTTGTTGCAGGAATGATCGCACTGATATTCAAAAAGAAGAACCACCGCTTCGCGGGCTATGTCACGGGTGCTGTTTCGGGCGAGCTTATAATGGCTGTGGGCTATTTCCTGTTTGAGGCTGTATTTATCTATGGTATAGAGGGCGCTCTTGGCGCTATGCCGTATAACCTCGTTCAGGCTGCCGCAGGTGCAGTCATCGGCTGCCTGCTGATGTGCCTGCTGGAAAAGACCGTGCTGAAAAAGCAGCTTATCTCAACAAAGCATTGAATCCATTTGAAAATCAAGCCCCTGTTGAACAGCAACGGGGGCTTTATGCGTTATTAAATGAAAGGAAGTAGAGTATGCAGTTTGTCGTTACAAATGAACAGATGAAGAATGCCGAGCTTATCTGCGCCGAGGAGTCCGTTTCCTACATCAGGCTTATGGAAAACGCAGGCATTGCCTGTGCGGAGGAGATAATAAAGCTCGTTCCTAAGGGCGGCTATACGACTATCCTCTGCGGCAGCGGAAACAACGGCGGCGACGGGTTCGTAATATCGGCTATGCTTGCTTCGCACGGTATCTCCTCCGCTGTTGTCCTTATAAACGGCGAGCCGAGGACAGACTGTGCAAAGCACTACTTTAACAGGCTGCACGGCTCAAAGATACTGGACTGGGAGCAACACCGCGACGCCTGCTGCGAGCAGATACTTCGCAGCGATGTGGTGGTGGACTGCATATACGGTACGGGCTTTCACGGAACGCTGCCCGAAAACGCAGCGAATGCCATAAGATTTGCAAACAAATGCCCTGTTCGCGTTGCTGTTGACGTACCGAGCGGCGTGAATTCCGACACGGGCGAAATGGACGAAAGCTGCTTTATGCCTACCCACACGCTCATTATAGCGGCAATAAAAAGAGGGCTGCTGGCGCTTCCCTGCTGCGACCTTATCGGTGAAACAAAGCTGCTTGACATTGGCATTGACGAATACTGCTACACTGATAATTTCATTGCTCAGATAACCGATGACAGCTTCCGCAGACCCTTTGCACAGCGCGTGCGCTCCTCGCACAAGGGCAGCTACGGCAGACTGATGAACATAGCAGGCTGCCTTAACTACAACGGCGCCGCTGTGATGAGCACCAAGGCTGCGCTCCGCACGGGCGTGGGACTTTGCACTCTTGCTGCTCCGATCAGCGCAATGAAGATAGCAGCCTGTCATATCAACGAGTGCACCTATCTGCCGCTTCCCGAAACAGAGGACGGCTTTGTAGCCGACGGAGCATTCCGCAGTATAGCCGCTGACCTTCGCAAGGCGACTGCGGTGAGCATAGGCTGCGGCATGGGAAAGAGCGAAAATACGCGAAATTTGGTGGAGGCTGTCATAAGAAACGCCTCTTGTCCGATAATTATTGACGCAGACGGAATAAATTCCATTGCCGCTAATATAGATATACTGAAAGAGCGGAAGGGCGAGATCATCATAACTCCCCATGTGCTGGAATTCAGCAGGATAAGCGGGCTTTCAGTAAGCGAGATACAGCGTGACCGAATAGGCTCGGCAAGGAAATTCTCCGAAAAATACGGCATTACTGTGGTGCTGAAGGGCTCTAACACCGTTATCGCCTGCCCCGATGGCAAGATATTTGTCAACACCTGCGGAAACTCGGGTCTTGCAAAGGGCGGCAGCGGCGACGTGCTGACAGGTATCATAGCCTCAATGGCGGCACAGGGCATAGAGCCTGCAACGGCTGCCGCAAGCGGAGTTTACTGCCATGCACTGGCTTCCGATATGCTGCTTGACGCGCTTCCCGAGGAAAGTATGCTGCCAAGCGATATAATAGATATCCTCCCTAAGGTCTACCGCTCTTGATTAAATGTGGCTTTTCGCTGCACGTCATAAGAGATAGTACCGCCCGATAACGGGCAGGCGCTACCTGAAATGAGTGACAGTGCCGACACGCCACCAAAAAAGAACGGAGGCTTTATGAAAAAAGCAAGGATCCTATCGCTTTTAATCGTGCCAACGCTGCTTTGCGGCTGCAATGCGGACAACATCTTCGGCAAGGCAAAGCCGAACTACGACAGTGCCTACACTATCAAGGCAGAAATAAAGAGCGGCGAGCTTGAAGCAGTCGCCGATATCACCCGAAACGGCTCGGGCGACTACATATTCAGCTTCAGCGAGCCTGACCACCTCATGGGTATGAGCATTACACTTTCCGAGGACGGAATGACAGCCTCGCTCGGCTCGATGAACATCACGGCAGACAGCAGCTTCTACACTGCTATCCCCGAGACCATAGCCGAGAGTATCGACTCGCTGAGCGGTATTCCCGCCGAAAGCATCACTGAGCAGGAGGGTGTGCTTACCCTCAACACCGAGGCTGACGGCAGCAGGGTCATCATAACTTCCGATACGGACGGCGGACTATTGACGCTTAAATGCCCCTCGCAGAAGCTTTCGGTGAAGTTCTCGGAGCAGAGCGCACAAAAGCTTATCGAGACTGCCGAGGAAACGCTTGAAATTATAATCGAATAGCAAAAAACCGAGCTTTTTACAGCTCGGTTTTGTTTTATTCATATTTCGGCTCACAGGTGACATTTACGCCAAGGCGCTTGAACGTGCGCTCGTCCACCGAGGACAGGATAACGGTGGAATGCAGCTCGCAGCCGCGAAGCTGTGATATCTGATCCATAGCGCGCTTTGCGTCGTCGCTGGTGGTAGCGCAGATGGAAAGCGCTATCAGCGTTTCGTCTGTATGAAGTCTTGGATTTGTGCTGCCGAGGTGGTCTACCTTTAAGCTCTGTATAGGCTCGATAACAGTCGGTGACATAAGCAGGCTGTTGTCGTCAATACCGCCGAAGTGCTTCAGCACGTTCAGCAGCAGCGCAGAAGATGCGCCCAGCAGATTTGAGGTCTTTCCCGTGATGATAGTGCCGTCGGGAAGCTCCATAGCGACTGCGGGAGCGCCTGTTGCAGCCTCCTTGTCAAGTGCCGCCTTGACTACCCTGCGGTCGTCCTTGGATACGCCCGCCTGCTTCATCATAAGCTCAAGCTTCAGTATCTCATCGTCCTGAACAGTGCCGTTTCGTCTGCCGCAGAGTGCCGTGTAATAGCGGCGGATTATCTCCTGACGCGAGGCCTCGCACACGATATCCTCGTCGATTATGCAGTTTCCTGCCATGTTTACGCCCATGTCCGTCGGGGATTTATATGGCGACTCGCCGAGTATCTTCTCGAACATCGCGTTCAGCACAGGGAATATCTCAACATCGCGGTTGTAGTTTACGGTAGTTTCGCCGTAAGCCTCAAGATGGAACGGGTCGATCATATTTACGTCATTGAGGTCGGAGGTAGCCGCCTCATACGCGATATTTACGGGGTGTCTGAGCGGAATGTTCCATATCGGGAAGGTCTCGAATTTAGCGTAGCCTGCCTTTGTACCGCGCTTGTGATCGTGGTAAAGCTGCGACAGGCAGACAGCCATCTTGCCGCTGCCGGGACCGGGAGCTGTGATAACGACAAGCTTGCGCTCTGTTTCTACATAGTCATTCTTGCCGTAGCCGTCGTCGCTCATGATGAGCGGCAGATTTGAGGGATAGCCCTGAATGTGATAGTGGTGGTACACCTTGATACCGAGCGCCTCAAGCCTTCTTTGGAAAGCGTCAGCGGAAGCCTGTCCGCTGTACTGGGTCAGCACTACGCTGCTTACATACAGACCGATCTGCGTAAAGATATTATAAAGGCGGATAACCTCTACGTCATAGGTTATGCCGAGATCGCCGCGCACCTTGTTCTTTTCTATATCTGCGGAATTGATAACAATGACTATCTCTGCCTCCTCCTTAAGCTGGAGAAGCATCTGAAGCTTACTGTCGGGCTTGAAGCCGGGCAGCACGCGCGAAGCATGAAAATCATCAAACAGCTTGCCGCCGAACTCAAGGTACAGCTTGCCGCCGAACTGCTCTCTGCGCTGTCTGATATGCTCAGACTGCGTTTTCAGATATTTGTCATTATCAAATCCGATCTTTTTGTTACACATTTGAGAATCGTCCCTTTCACTTTTCTGCACACTAATATAGTATATAATAAAATACTCAAAATTTCAAGTAATTTTTAAATTTAGTGATGATTTTTTTCAGATTTTCTTGTATACTTGCGCTGCCGCGTCAGAACCAATTTCACAAAAGCGCAAAAAATGCTTGACACTTCCATTTAAAAGCTTTATACTATACTAAAAACTTTCTTTGAGGTGCGATATGAAACATCTTTTCAACAACGGCTGGGAATTTGCCAAGGCAAAGGTCGGAACAGGCATTTCCGATATCGGAGAGCTTGCCTTCACGGCGACAGACCTGCCGCATGACTGGCTTATATGGAACAGCAACGACCTGTACGAAAGCTCCTACGGCTTTTACAGAAAGGCATGGAAAAACAGCGGTGCAAGGAGCGTTCGACTGTATTTCGAGGGAGTTTATCAGGACTGCACCGTTTATGTAAACGGCAAGGAGGCAGGCGAAAACAAATACGGCTACTCAACATTCGAGGTGGATATCTCCGACTTCCTTTGCGAGGGTGACAACAGCATTGTGGTGCTTGTTCGCCACGAAGCGCCTAACTCGCGCTGGTACTCAGGCGCAGGTATATTCCGCGATGTTTATATCATAGAAAGCGAAGCTAACCACCTCGCAACTGACGGAGTTTATTTTTCTGCAAAGAAATGCGGCGAGCAGTGGAGCTGCGCTGTTTCAGCCGAGATATGCGGCAAGGGCGAAGCTGTCGTTTCGCTCACTGATGGTGAAAATGTGCTGTACAACGGCGCTGTGGGCGAATTTACACTTACTGACGCACCCGTATGGGATATTGACGACACAAGACTGCTTACACTCAGCGTAAAGCTTATGAAGGACGGCTGTGCTATCGACGAGATAACGCAGAATGTGGGACTTCGCGAGATAGAATATAAGCCCGACGGCGGCTTTTTCCTGAACGGACGCCACGTAAAGCTGCACGGAGTTTGCCTGCACCACGACCTCGGAGCGCTTGGTGCGGCGTTCAACAAGGAAACGGCTCGCAGACAGCTTCTATCCATGAAGCGAATGGGCGCAAATGCCGTGCGCACCTCGCACAATATGCCTGCAAAGGGCTTTATGGAGCTTTGTGATGAGCTTGGTATCCTCGTTGACAGTGAGGCTTTTGATATGTGGGAGCGCCCCAAGACCGAATTCGATTATGCGCGCTTCTTCCCCGAGTGGTTTGAAAGGGACGTTGCTTCGTGGGTGCGCCGCGACCGCAATCACCCCAGCGTTATCATGTGGAGCGTCGGCAACGAGATATATGATACCCACTTCTCCGACAGAGGCAGAGAGGTTGCGAAAATGCTGCACGAGGCAGTGAGAAAGCATGACCCGCTGTGCAACGCGCCCACTACCATAGGCTCGAACTATATGCCTTGGGACGGCGCGCAGAACTGCGCTAAGGAGGTAGACCTCGCCGGCTACAACTACGGCGAAAATCAGTATGAGCTGCACCATGAAAAATACCCCGACTGGAAGATATACGGCAGCGAAACGACCTCGGGTGTAAAGAGCCGCGGAGTTTATCACTTCCCGAGAGCTACAGCATTCCTCACGCACGACGACCTGCAATGCTCCTCTCTCGGCAACTGCCGCGCAGGCGCTTCCGCGCCCACTGCGCAGAAAGTCATTATCGCTGACCGCGACACCAAATTCTGCGCAGGTATGTTCATCTGGACAGGCTCGGACTACATAGGCGAGCCCTCGCCCTACTCCACAAAGAACGCATACTACGGACCTATCGACACCGCAGGTCTTGAAAAGGACGCATTCTACCTGTATGAGGCTGCATGGACAGACAAGCCTGTGCTTCACCTGTTCCCCTACTGGGACTTCAACGACGGTCAGCTTATTGATGTTGTGGCTTATACTAACCTCTGTGACGCGGAGCTGTTCGTGAACGGCGTTTCGCAGGGTGTTAAGATCCCCGAGGAATACACCGTCACTTGGAATGTTCCCTACGAAAGGGGCGAGATTAAGATAATCGGTCACGACAGCGAGGGCAATGTTTACGAGGACGTAAAGCGCAGCTTCTCGGACAGTGCGGCTATCGTAATGACCGCAAACAAGACCACGCTTAAAGCAGACGGCGAGGATATGCTGGCTGTTACCATCTCCACTGTTGACAAGGACGGAAATCCTGTCGAAAACGCGCGTGACCGCATTACAATAGTCGCAATGGGCGCTAAGATAGTAGGCTTCGACAACGGCGACAGTACCGACTACGACAGCTACAAATGCAATTGCAGAAAGCTTTTCAGCGGCAAGGCTGTGGCGCTTATTAAGGCAACCGACAAGGACGGCACTGCGCGTATCTTTGCAAACTCCCCCGACCTTGCGGCAACAGAAATTACATTTGGAGTGCTGCCGAGCGAAGTGAGAAGCGGCGTTTCGTTCAACGACTCAGTGCTTGCAGTTCCCGACAACGGCGAGATACCTGTGAGAAAGATACAGCTTTCACGCGACGGCGGCATGGTGATAACTCCCGATGCTCCTACTGTAAGGCTCACCGCCGAGATACTTCCCGCAAATGCTACCCACCGCGAGCTTATATGGAGCGTTGTGACAAACAGCGGCATTGCAGCAAAGATAGCAGCTGTTGAGGCTGACGGAAATTCCGCGGTGCTGACTGCTATCGGTGACGGCGAGTTCAGACTGCGCTGTGCCTCGGCAAACGGCAAGCCTCAGCCTGAGGTGCTGTCGGAATATGAGTTCAGAGCAGAGGGCTTCGGACAGCCGTTCACTGACCCGTACAGCTTTGTGACAGGCTGCTTCTACAACGTCAGCAACGGACTTATGAACGAGGTCTCGGGCGGCGGTATCTCCATGACAAGAGAGCAGAACACCGTAGGTTACACAAAGGTGGACTTCGGCAGATACGGCAGTGATACATTCACATTACGCATGATACACTGGCATACAAATTCGCCTGCGCCGTTCGGTATCTACGACGGTGACCCCGACAGGGGCGGAAAGCTCCTCGGAGAGTTCAGCTATCAGGCGGACTTTATATGGCAGACCTATCAGGACAACACCTTTACCCTGTCAGAGCCTATATGCGGCGAGCATGATATATTCTTCCGCTTCGGTGAACATGAGCAGCGGCTTGACCTCGGCGGCTTCTTCTTTGCGGCTAAGGAAAAGGCTTATGAGAGGATAATGGCGGCTCACTGCGATCTTGTTCACGGCGACAATTTCACCGAAAACGGCGACAGGATAGAAAACATCGGAAACAACGTGTTCTTCGACTTTGAGGGCATGGACTTCACAAAGGGCATATCCGCTATCGAGATATGCGGCAGAACGCGCCACGACAACGACTCTATCCACATCTACGTTGCAGGCGACGACGGCAATGAGGTGCGCAGCATTGCTGAGTTCCCGTTCAGCGAGGACTACAGCAGTATTACCGTTCCCTACCCCGATTTCAAGGGCAAGGCGACAGTGAAATTCTGCTTCCTCCCCGGCTGTGATTTCGACCTTGACTCGTTCAGGTTTATTTCGGCTGAATAACAAAAACCGCACAAGGCTTTTCGGCTTTGTGCGGTTGTTTTTTATTCGGAATAGACCTTTTTGGCGATGTCTACCGTTTCCTTTGCGTCCTTTGCATAGAAGTCCGCGCCTATCTTTTCGGCATACTCGGGAGTAAGCACCGCGCCGCCGACTACTATCTTACAGTTCACATTGTTCTCGCGGAGCAGTGCGATAGTGCCCTCCATGCTTTTCAGCGTTGTTGTCATCAGCGCACTTAAGCCCACAAGGCGCACATCGTACTTTATCGCCGCGTCAACGACAGCCTGATGATCAACGTCCTTGCCGAGGTCAATGACCTCAAAGCCGTAGTTTTCAAGCAGCGTTTTTACGATGTTCTTTCCGATATCGTGGATATCGCCCTTTACCGTTGCAAGCACTACCCTGCCTCGCGACTCGGTATCGCCGCCCTTTGCCGCAATGTGCTGCTTTATAACATCAAATGCAGCCTGCGCCGCACCTGCGGACTGGATAAGCTGGGGCAGGAATATCGTTCCCTTTTCAAACTTGTCGCCTGCCGCGTCAAGCGCAGGGATAAGCCGGTCGTTTATTATCGTCATAGGGTCTGCGCCGTCCGAAAGGAGCTTTTCTGCGGCAGCGGCACACTCAGCCTTTAAGCCGCCTGCCACTGCCGCAGCTATGTCAAGCTGCTGTACTGCGGCTGCGGCAGGCTTTGCAGCCTCGTTGGCATACGCCGCTATGAAATCCGCGCCGCCCTTGTCATAGCCCGACAGCAGACGGTAGGCTCTCACCGCACCCGACATTGAAGCAACATTCGGGTTGATTATTGGCAGGTCAAGTCCGCTGTTCATTGCCGCCGCGAGGAAGTTGCAGTTGATAAGCTCGCGGTTGGGCAGTCCGAACGAGATATTGGAAACTCCGAGGACAGTTTTAAGACCCAGCCTTTCCTTTACCATGCGCAGGGCTTTCAGCGTTTCGGCTGCGCCCTCCTGCTCTGCGGAAACGGTCAGCGTCAGGCAGTCTATGTATACGTCCTCTCTCGGGATACCGTATTCAAGAGCGCGGTTTAAGATACGCTCGGCAATGGCAAAGCGCTCCTCCGCGGACTTCGGGATACCGTTCTCGTCAAGAGTAAGACCAACTACCGCCGCGCCGTATTTCTTGACAAGGGGCAGAACTGTGGAAAGCTTCTCCTCCTCGCCGTTTACCGAGTTTACTATCGGCTTACCCGAAACAACGCGGAGCGCCGCTTCAAGCACGGACAGCTCGGTGGTGTCTATCTGTAAGGGCGCATCACAAACGCTCTGCACAGCGTCAACAGCGGCTAACATCATGTCCTTTTCGTCGATATCGGGAAGTCCCACGTTTACGTCAAGTATCTCCGCACCTGCCGAGGTCTGCTCTATCGCCTGCTTCATGATGTAGTCAAGGTCGCGGCGCTTTAACGCCTCCTTGAACAGCTTCTTGCCTGTGGGATTGATACGTTCGCCGATAATGCGCACCGTATCTATCGGAACGACTGTCGAAGCGCTGCACACGCAGGCTGGTATCTCAGGCTTTGTCCATGTGCATACCTTACCGCGGAGTGCCTTGTCGCACTCTGCGATGTATTCGGGGTTCGTTCCGCAGCAGCCGCCGAACAGCTTAACGCCCATTTCAGCCATCTCCGCGATAAGCGCGCCGTACTCTGCGGGAGTTATGTCATACTCATTCGTAGCGGGGTCGGGAAGTCCTGCGTTGGGGCGCACTACAACAGGGACAGCAGACCATTTCAGTATCTCCTCTACTATCGGCATTGCCTCTCGCGGTCCGAGCGAGCAGTTCATTCCCACTGCGTCGGCACCGAGCGCGGACAGCGTTACCGCCATGGAAGCCGCCGAGCAGCCTGTAAACGTGCGCATATTGCTCTCAAACGACATAGTACAAAGCACGTGAAGGTCTGTGTTTTCCTTTGCTGCAAGCAGCGCTGTCTTTATCTCCATGAGGTCGGTCATGGTTTCGATCGCGATAAAATCCGCGTCCTTTCCTGCAAGCATTACCTCCTTGAAAGCCTCGTAAGCCTCCGAAACGGGAAGGTCGCCTGTGGGGCGCAGCATTCTTCCTACCGAGCCTACATCAAGCGCCACAAGCACGTCTGTACCCTCGCAAGCCTTACGCGCGACAGCAATAGCCTGCTGTATCGTTTCGGTGACGGAATATCTGCTCTCGCGCAGCTTGAAGCGGTTTGCACCGAAGGTGTTTGCATAGACAGCCTTTGCGCCTGCCTTTATATACTGACGGTGGATATCCTCGATAAGCTCGGGGTTTGTGAAGTTAAGCTCCTCGGGAATACCGCCGAGCTTTAAGCCGCTTTTTTGCAGCATAGTTCCCATTGCGCCGTCAAAAAGGATATGTCCGTCGGTGTTTATAAGTTCCTGAAATGTCATAATTATCTCCTTATTTGTTCTATAAAGCTCTCTTCAAAAGCAAGCTCCTCGGTAGTGGGCATTCGTCCGCTGTAGCGCACCTCATTATAGATACCGACAATCTGCCGCACGCTCTCGGTACGCAATGCGTTCTCGCCCTTTACCCTGTGGATATCCGTATTGTCCGTCGGAACAGGCGGATACTGCGTCATACTGAGCCTCAGCAGCATTAGACGGTAGCCCAAACGGTATTTCTTCACAGAGTCGCTCTCCTTACGGTACAGCCTGTATATCTGCTGCTCGCGCTTTTTACGCGATGTTCCGCGCTTGTCGGATATATCGGAGAACTCGTCCATGTAGCCAATATGCTGCTCGTCCTCTTTCAGCCTGAAAAGCGGCGCGACAAGCTCTCTGAAAAACTCGGCTATCTGCTTTCTGAATATCACTATCACCGCACCAAGACACAGGAAAAGCAGCACTGTTGCCGCCGCGGCAAAGGAATTGTCGGCTTCACCCATGCCGAAGCCTCCGATATCAGACTCGGGCTCGGAAAGCGCATCGCCCTCGGACGGAACGCCGCCAAGGCTGCGCAGAACAGCCAGCATAAATGCGAGTATCTGCTTTATTCCCAGCAGCAAAAGCTGTGCCAGCGGAACTGCAAACAGCAGCAGTGCAACTATCACAGCCACCACAGCCGCGACCAGTCCGCAGTTATAGCTGCGAAGCCCCTTAGGCAGCGCAACTCTGCCCGAATCGCGCTGGTGAGTACAGATGTCGATATTTGTCTGATTTGTGAGTATCGCTGCAAGCATGATAAGCACGCCAAAGCCGATGCAGAACTGGTATCCGGCACCTGACATAACAGCGTCGTCCTTAGTGAAATAGATTATTACAGAGCATATCAGCGCCACAATAAAATAAAGCGCAAACCAGCCTCTTGTGAAGATGTCGCTGTACTCTTTTTTATGTGTGGAATAGCCGCCGTAATACATTATTATCGCCGCGGGAAGTGCGTAGATAAAGAGCGCAGTGGAAAGCTCAAATATGCCGCACACCGTGAGAAAGGCTATCACAGGCACCGCGAGCGCCGCCTTTGACAGAAATATCGCCATCGGGCGAAAGCCGCGCGAGCGCTTGCCGCTTACCGCCCATGCAACGCACACCCTGCCGCAGATGTAGAACAGAGCAAAGACTGCGTACAGCGCAATATAATGCCACCATGTATAGCCGCCGTAGCCTACGCCCTCACAAAGCACCACAAACGGGAATACAGCGAGGAATTGCGCAGAGATCGCGATAAACTTCAGAAATGTACTGCTCATTCGTCCTCCCCGCTTTCCATAGGATAGCTTCTTGTGCGCGGTACATGGTATACCTCGCAGAAGCCCGTTTCGGTTATCTCATTGGAGAAAAGCGCAACATATCTGCCCTCGTCCATAAGGTGCTGCATTACTGCCACAGCCTTTTCGCTCAGGATATTGCCGATGAAAATAACATCGGTATAGCCCGAATAATCAAGCGCTTCAAGATACTCGTCCATGTGCTGACCGCAGCGGTTCTTTACTCTCGCAAGCGCGCGCAGGATATTCAGGGTATGCTCGTAGCCCTCGTCCGCGTGAACACTTATGCGCTCCCCCGAATTTGCGTCAAACGCGACCTCGATATGCGAGCGGTAGCAATAGTCCAGCACGAATGCGGCAGCTTTTATCTGCGCTTCAAGTATGGATATCGGCAGGCGGATATTTTCGTCTGCCTCCATGCGCTGCAAATTGAACACGATTAGCATTCTGCGCTCGGTGGAGAACTCGTTGTTGTACACCATCAGCCCGCCTGTCCTTGCGCTCTGCGACCAGTGGATACGGTTCATAGGCTCGCGACCTGTGTACTCCTTTGCGCCGCTTATAAGGAAAGGGTCGGGCAGGATAAAGCGGCGGACGGTATTCTCGCCTATAAACTGCTCCGTTGACAGCGAAGGCGGCTCCATCTCACACGGCGACGGAAGCACGCATATCTGCTCTTTTATCTTTATCATACAAGATGGCTTACAAAGCCCGAAAAGGTCGCTTACCGACAGCGTGATGTCCTCAATGGTGAAAACTCCGCGCTTTTCAAGCTTCACGCGCCATACGCGGCGAAGCTTCTGATGTCCTTTCAGCATAAAAACGCCTGCGACAAAGCCCTTTTGCGCGTCCTTTGCGACGTTCTGCGCATTGCCGTAAAACGACAGCCACCGCGAACAGCATATCTCGGAACGCACCCACGGCAGCGGAAGCCATTTGTTATTGGCGATCTCCTCAATGATCTCGATCTCCTCGCCCTCGAAAGCCTCGTCCCTGTCGATGGTCAGCTTGTACTCTATATCCTTAAGTCCAAGCTGTTTGTATACCTGATACTGCACGACAAGCACCGCCGTCAGTATCAGAGCCATAGCTATAAGCTCCATTTCAATCTCCGATAGTTTCTGTAGGAACAGGTACAGTGTCAAGCACCTGACGAATGACCTCATCTGCGGTCTTGTCAGCGCCGCCTGTCATGGTGTAGCCGCGGCAGACGAGCCTGTGACGGATCACCGAGGGAGCCGCAACAGCGACGTCCTGCGGCATGATGTAGCTTCTGCCCTCCATCATTGCGATGGCTGCCGCCATTCGCTTAAGTGCAACCGCACCTCTCGTGCTGAGTCCAAGCTTTACCGCTGCGTGGCGGCGTGTTGCCGCTGCAAGGTCTGCGATGTAGCCGCAGACAGCATCATTTGCGGTGCAATTATCTATCTCGCTCTGAGCCGCGGTTATCTCCTCGGCGGTGCAGACAGCATTAAGCTCGTCCACAACGCTGAACATCTTTCCGCCGCTGATGACGCCTATCTCCTCAGCCCTGTCGGGATAACCAAGCGACAGCTTTATCATAAAGCGGTCAAGCTGCGCCTCGGGAAGCGGATAAACGCCCTGTGTTTCGGTGGGGTTCTGTGTTGCTATTACAAAGAACGGAGAGGACATCTTGTAGCTTTCGCCGTCAATGGTGGTCTGACGCTCCTCCATGCACTCGAGCAAAGCGGACTGAGTTCTCGGAGTAGCGCGGTTTATCTCGTCTGCGAGCAGGATATTTGTGAATACAGGTCCTTTGCGGAGGATAAACTCCTGCTCCTTCATGTTATAGAAGTTAATGCCTGTGATATCGGAGGGTAGCAGGTCGGGAGTGAACTGGATACGCCTGAAGCTGCAATCCACAGACCTTGCAAGGCTTCTTGCAAGCATTGTCTTGCCTGTGCCGGGAACGTCCTCAAGCAGCACGTGACCGCCGGCGAGCAGCGCTCCGCAAACAAGCTTTATCTCGTTTTGCTTGCCCTTTACGGCAAGCGAGATGTTTTCAACCAGCTTTTCAGATAGCGTCTTTATCATAGTTTATACCTCCATATCTTCCTTTGGCATTGAACGCAGTGTAAAAATTGCAATTATTCCGATAACAATTCCGCATATAGTCCATATTATCGGCTCTGACAGGATAACTCCGAAATACCCGAGCCACGGTATCATCACAAGCACCGTCACTATCTTCCAGCCAAGCTCAATGCCGCTCGTGATGAGCGGTATAAAGCCCCTGCCCAGTCCCTGAAGCGACGAACGCACTCCAAGCAGCACTGCCAGCGGATAGAAGAACAGTACATTGAATTTCAGATAGTCGAGCGCGGTATTCGTGATATATGCCTCTACATCAGGCAGTATAAGCTGCACAAGGAACATTCCGGCAATATAGATAAGTATTATAGCAAGAGTACACCAGCCGAAGCTTATCAGCAGACCGTCGCGGATACCTGTTTTTATGCGGCGGTATTTGCCTGCACCGCGGTTTTGTCCGCAGTAGGTCACCATCGTAGCTCCCACCGCCGAGAACGGCATAAGCAGCAGCGAAAGTATCTTTCTTGCCGCTGTGTGAGCCGCTATTATGTCCTCGCCCATGTCGTTGATTCCGTTCTGCTGAACTATCGAGCCGATGTCAACTATCGAATACATAAGCGCCATTCCAAGTCCTGCAGAAAGCATTTCTCCTGCTTCGTGTGCATTGAAGCGGAAGTCGCCCCGCTTTATAAGCAGGAACGGTCTGCGCTTTACAAGATAGATGAAGCAGACTATCGCTGAAATAAGCTGAGCCAGCACCGTAGCACAAGCCGCGCCTGTTACTCTCCAATCGAACACGCAGACAAAAAGCAGGTCAAGAACGATATTCAGCACCGCCGAAATGATAAGTATTATGAGCGGTATAACGCTGTCGCCTACTGCACGGAGTATTCCCGACTCAAGGTTATAGACAAGCGTCACGATAAGTCCCAGCGCGACAACAAGCAGATAATCCCTTGCCTCGGGAAGATTTTTCTCGGGAGTATTCAGAGCCTCAAGCAGCGGCGTTATAAAGCAGACTATTCCGACAACGATAAGCACCGTGATACTGCCTGCAAAGGTTATCGTCCTTGCGATGGCGCGCCGCATCTCTGCCATATCGCCTGCTCCGAAGTTCTTCGCGATGATGACCGAAAAGCCTGTTACAAGTCCGTTTACGGTGCTGAACATCAGCGATACCACCGAGGCGCTCGCACCTACCGCCGCAATGGAGCTTTTGCCAAGCTGCTGACCGATTATTATTGTATCTGTGAAATTATACGCCTGCTGAAACAGACTGCCAAGCAGTATCGGCAGCGCAAACGTTATTATAAGCCGCAGGGGGCTTCCTTTTGTTAAGTCCTTCATTTTGTTCACCAAATATATTTATTTCTATTTATCAGAATAGCTGAAAGCCGATTATTCCCGCGATACACACGATACCGCCGATTATGTTGAGCCTTGTGCATTCCTCACGTTTGATAAGCCCGATAAAAAACAGCGCGACAAGTATCATCGGCTGGATAAAGGAGTAATTAGCCATGCTCTCGGCTGCGACCATGTTCTCGCATACAAGCCCGATAACATTGGGTATCTTTGTGACTGACACGAACACCGCGCCCTTTGTCTTTTCCCTGAAAAGCTTTATCGGGTGCACCTTCGGCGCAAGCACTACCGCAAGCAGCACCAGCGCAAAGAACAATGACAATGTTGGAGAGATATACCGAACTCCGCCGAAGCTGCACACAAAGCTTACTATAAGCCCGTAGCCGAGCTTTGCCAGCAGGTAGCCGACAAGCGGCAGGAGAATACGCTTATAATCTATCTTATTTCCGCCCGAGCGCGCTATCATGAAAAGTCCCGCCGCCGACAGCGCGATAAAAGCGAATTTCCACACGGTATTCAGACCAAGCAAAGAAGTACCGCTTATAAGGTCAATTCCATAGGACAAAAATACCGTTATTCCAAGCCATGCTTTAAGCTCAAACGCAGACATTTCCCGCAAAACTACCGCAGCAAGCCTGAACTCCAGCAGCTTTGAAGCCGCCATGAGCAGTATTGCGGCAAAGCTCTGCCACGACATCACAAATAACCTGCTGTCAAACGGCAGATAAAACAGCATCAGCAGCGAGGTCGCCGCAGCCATCAAAAACGTGAGCGTGTTGCCGTCGAATTTCAGCTTCGCGACAGCATATTTATCACTCAGCGAGCATATCGTGTAGCACGCCACCACAAGCAGCATAAGAGGCATGGAACTCCTCCTTACTCTACTATCTCGTAGGTCAGCGCCTCGTAATGAAGCTTTGTTCCGATATCCACCCCGTCAGGCAGCAGAAAGAGCGCGATGAACAGCTCATCGCCGCTGTCTGTATCCATCAAAGTGGCATACTCGCCCTCTATTTTAATTACGGTGTAATCATGCGGTTCCATTTTCTATGTATTCCTTTCGTTTGCGTAGTTCTACATTGTATATTATAGCATAACACTTTATAAAATACAAGATAAATATAACGCACGAAAAGAAAAACGCAGTGCCAATAGCACTGCGAGCCGTTGCATATAACAAAAAGACCACTCAAAGAATGGTCGCAGCTTGTCGAAAAACTATGTTTTTGCTCGCGGAGCGAGCTTTTTTGATAACTTT
>CAYSYF010000018.1:0-41695 GCA_964435155.1 uncultured Ruminococcus sp.
AACGGCGGTTACACAAGAATTTACAAGGTCGGTCCTCGCCGCGGCGACGCTGCTGAGATGGCTATCATTGAGCTTGTTTAATTAAAGTTTAAAAGATCCCTCCGATATTTCGGAGGGATTTTTGTTTTGTTGACTATTTCAATATATAGTGGTATAATGTAATGAAGATACTATGAAAATTCGCAGTGAATAGTCTATAGACAAAAGTGAGATCTGTGAAACAGCAGGAGAAAACTATGAGTAATGCAGAAATAATAAATGAACTTATAAAGCTGGGTAAAATCCCCAATAACAGCTATATGTCCGATGATCTGTTTCGCAGATATGATACTTTGCTTCAGTCATTCAATGAGAGGATCAACTGTGATGACGGCGAAAAGCTGATAACATTGTTTTCTGATGATTGTGACGACCTGAATTGGGCATTGTTGCATATAATAGAAACTGCATTTGACAATACGTCAAAATACAGCGATTTGATATTGAAATGCAGTAACAAAGAATGGAGAGAAATTCTGCAAGCAAGGCTGAATAATGCTCGGAACAAATAATATTCAGATTTACAAAATGGCAGAGGTAAATATGAACACAGTAAAACTCCCCGACGGACGTGAGATACAATACGAGCTCACCCGAAAGCGTGTGAAGAACGTCAATATGCGCGTAAGAGCCGACGGAATCGTGTATGTTTCGGCTAATACACGCGTCAGCATAAAGCGCATTGAGGAGATTCTGACCGAGCGCGCGGAATTTATATTAAAGGCTGCGGAGCAGCTTAAAAGCCGCGAGGAGCGCAGCGAGATAACCGCCGAGAAAATGCGCTGGCTCGGGAAAGAATATCCTGTCCGCGTGATACGCAATTTTAGTGAGCGCGTGGCATTGGAGGAAAACGAGCTTCGCGTGTTCACAACGCACCCCGAGGAAGCGCAGGAAATGCTTCGACAGTGGGTAGGCGAGCGTTTTGCGGAGCTTATAGCCGAGCTTAATGACGAGGTTCGCAGTTCTTTGCAGAACGAGGGGCTTACACCGCCGCCCACGCGGATCTCAATAAAGGATATGAAAACGCGCTGGGGCAGCTGCTCCTACACGCGCGGGCATATCTCGATAAACGTGCGGCTCATGGCTTACCCAAGGGAAACAGTGCTGTCGGTGCTGTGGCATGAGTACGCGCATTACTGGCACCATGACCATTCCGCGAGGTTCTATGCCTTTGTGGAGCGGTTTTATCCCGAATATCGCAGGTGGAATGGGCTATTGAAGTGAGATGGATTGGTGCTATTGGTTTCATGTTTTATATCTATTCAATTATGTAGGAGGAATGCCACTATGTATAAGTTTTTATCCGCTTCAGATAGTATAATGACTAGACATGTGAAATTGGAAAACTGCGAAACTGGAAGGGTGGAATTGTGTTTTGATGACTCAGATCTGCGTCATGACGATCAGGAAGATTTCTGGTTTATGCAAATTGGAGCTATTTATGATTGCAAAATACTACTGTTCGGTCTTGCATTCGATTTATCCGATGAAGAAGCTATGGAACAAAATCGTATTTTATGTGAAACTACGTCTAGGGAACTAATTATATGCGAAGCTGTTGAGAGTATGTTTGTGGGAAATGTTGAGGTGATTTCGGTTATGAATAATGGGAATGTATACTACGTGGCAACGGACGACATAAAAAATATCAAAGACACGAAAAGATTTGCTTTTAGATTTTCACGAAAAGATTTGATTCAAGTTAATGATATAATATCCCCTCGTTATTTAAGATAGTGAGCTGATGGAATAAAGTAAAGCGCAGCTATTGCAAAGGAGTTTGAAATATGTTTCATGAGAAATATCAGGCTTTCCTTTCCGAATTCGGTAAAGGCAGAAAAATGGTGCTTTCAACCTCGCTTAATGACAGAGTTTCCTCGCGAACGATGAGCGTTGTGCTGATAAAAGGACTTTTTTATTTCCAGACAGATGTCACTTTCAGTAAATACCAACAGCTCAAAAGCAATCCCAATGTTGCGCTGTGTATTGACAACATACAGATAGAGGGCGTGTGCATGGAGATAGGACACCCTATGGATAATGATGCATTTTGTGAGCATTTTCAGCAATGCTTCAAGGGCTCTTATGACGCCTATACAGCGCTCGAGAACGAGCGTCTGTTCGCTGTAAAGCCCACGTATATCGAAAGGTGGGTATATCAGGACGGCGTTCCGTACATTGAGAGCTTTGATGTAGAGGCACAGACATACGAGATAAACCGATATATCGGCATATAAAAACGACGGACTGAGATCTAATCTCAGCCCGTTTTGCTATTCAGTTTATACCGTTTTGTAATGATTAGTGCCACGATACCGGCCGTACCAAGTATCGGCAGCGCGATATCCGTTACCGCCGCGATTGTATCGGATAAAGCGGCAGCGAGAGTAAGCAGGTTATTCAGCGAGTGAAGCACTATGCAGGGAATTATACTTCCGCTCCTCTGCGCGACTATTGCAAGGAAAAATCCCAGCACAAAAGTATACGGGAACTGCGCGAGGCTCATGTGATAAGCCGCGAACAGAGCCGCAGAGATAAACGCCGCACCGTATCCTTCGAAGCTGTTTCGCAGCCGCGGCAACGCAGCGCCTCGGAAAGCGATCTCCTCGGCAACGGGTGCGAGGACAAGGGTATATACAGCGTATAATATCAGGTCAGCGCCTTGCGGAATAGCGCTTGCTATCTCATGCGAGGGCAGCAGCTTTGCGAGGTATCCTGCAAGGCAGGAGAGGAAAACTCCCCCGAAGAAAAAGGGGGCAAGCTCCCATAAGGCAAAGCCTTTGCTTCTTGGGGGAAGCTTCGCCTTGCCGCATATCAGCAGAAAAGCCGCAGCATTTGTCCCAAGTATGCAGACGGCATTCAGCAGTATATTGTACCAATAGCCTGAAAAAAGTCCGCCGAGCAGATACATCAGCACATAGCCGAAAAACTGTGCCGCAATAAATGCGGCAAGTGTTTTCAAAAGGTCGGAGAGGTGGTCGGCGTATTTCATAGCGTACCTGTGATAAGCTTTATGATAGTTGTGGGGATATATCGGAAGGTCAGCGTATCAACGGCGAGAACGAGCATTATTATCACCGTCACGCGTGAGAGGAATATTCCCCAGCGCTTTGCCGAGCTTACCTCCCACACCTTTTCGACGCGATAGCGGCGTATCTTGCGCAGCTTGAAGATAGCCATGAGGACACCGACTATCATCAGCATGATGACAAAGAAGAAATACACAAGCATTATTATGACCACGGGATCATTGTCATTGCCTGCGCCGAGCATATATCTCTGTGCTTCATCTGTTGAGATGAGAAGCAGCATTATTCCCGATATGCTGTTAAGTATTGCGTGCATTATTGTAGTGGTGACGATAGAACTTGTTGAAACAGCGATATAGCCGAGGCATATTCCGATAACGGTAGTATAGAACAACTGACCGAAATTCGCGTGAGTAAGTCCGAACAGCAGCGCCGACACAAAAATAGCAAAGCCGTTTCCGTAGGGGCGCAGGCTCTCCATGACGATACCGCGGAACCAAAATTCCTCAAACAGCGGTGCAATGACCGCAAGCTGCACAAACAGCACGATAGCGGATACGATGCCGTCGGGAGCAAGCTCGTTTACGGTATTGAACGACTCATTGAGATCGGTATCCTGAAAAAAGCTTGAAACCAGTATCGTAATGAGGTTTGCGAATATCGCAAGCCCGTAGAATGCAGGGAACATTCCCATAGCAGAGCCAAAATACCGAGGCTTTGTGTAGACCTTGCTGCACATTTTTTTAGGCTTTAACAGCGGTATAGCGGCTGATATCGGGATAACATACAAAAACAGGAACGATATTACCGACTTAATGATGTAAGCGATATTAGGGTCAAGCTGCGTAAGCGAGGAATTGATAAGCGACAGGACAACGCTTGCCGCAGCTCTTGAAACGAACACCACTATCATCATTATTCCAAGGCGAAGGCACACCTTTTTAAAGCCCTGCTTCTTTTCCTCGTCCGATACAGTGTTAAGCATTAACTCCTCTGCCATGATTACTCCTTTGATACCAGTCTTTGGTAGTCTGCTATTTCAGAAACCGTTTCCTCTAAGCTCTTTCCGAGGCAGTCTATGGTGATATCCGCATACTCCTCATAGAGGGCGCGGCGGCGCTCGAATACCTGCTGTATCGTGTCGCCCTTACGCATTGCAATGCCGCGGCTTTTGATGTTGTACAGCCTTTTCTCCATCTCAGGAACAGGCAGCGAGAGATAGTATATCAGCCCGTGCTCCTTAAGGTGAAGCATAGCGGAGCGCGAGTATACAGCACTTCCGCCTGTAGCGATAACGCAGCCGCTCTGCTCGTTTACGGAGCAGATAGCGCGCTCCTCCGCGATACAAAAGGCGTCTAAGCCCTCGCTGTCGATTATATCCTGTAAAAGCCGACCTGTGTCGTTCTGAATAACGATGTCGGTATCAATAAAGCGGTAGCCCATTGCCTTTGCAAGCAGCACTCCTATGGTGGATTTGCCGCAGGCAGGCATACCGATGAGAACTATATTTTTTTGCATGGTTTTTCCTTTGTCGAGTAATTGTACTAAAAATGGGGATTTACAGAATGAAATTCATGGTCCCGAAAATCAGGTGACATATTGTAAAGCATATGGCAAAAATGACCGCAATAAGATTTTTTCTGTCAAGAGCAAATAAAATAAAAGCAAGGCAGGGCGGAACTGTCAGCAGCAATATCAACAAAGGATTTGCAAAGCTGTTATAATATAATATCCACCCGAGAAAATAAAGAACGATACATATAAGCGTGGATATGACCAGAGCAGAAAATCGCAGGGCTTTTCTTTCCTTGTTGATGATAACACACAACGCGCCGACAAAAAGCACTTGGAATATTGAGCCTATTACGTCAACTATTGGCGTTACGGATTCGTTCCGTAGAACATCATTTGGTGCGGGGACGGCAAACCAAATAAAGTTTGGAAGCATGACTATCAGAAATATTATCAGTCCCGATATATCAAATCCGATCTTATATTTCTTTAACATTTTATATCTCCAATGATATGTGATCAGTACGTCACCTCATCAAGCTTCATAGTCGCCACCGCATTTAGGTCAGTGCCGCCCCTTACTCCTGCAAGGTACTCATAATAAGCCTGACAGCCTATCATTGCCGCATTGTCACCGCAAAGAGAGAGCGGCGGTACATACAGCTTCATGCCGTTTTTAGCCGCCTTTTCTTCCAGTATCTCGCGCAGACCGCTGTTAGCGGCAACACCGCCTGCAAGCGCTATCGTCTTATAGCCGCTGTCAAGCGCCGCCTGCACGAATTTCGATGTCAGGATATCGCTTACCGTGAACTGAAAGCTTGCGGCAAGGCTGTTTATGTCAAGCTCCTCGCCCTTTTGCTTTGCGTTGTGGATAAGATTTATTACAGATGTTTTCAGCCCCGAAAAGCTGAAATCATACGGGTTTGCGGTCTTGGGGTGGGGCAGCTTGTATTTCAGCTTGTCGCCAAGCTTTGCGGCCCTGTCGATGTGAACTCCGCCGGGGTACGGGAAGCCCATAGCGCGCGCAGCCTTGTCAAAAGCCTCGCCTGCCGCGTCGTCCACTGTCCTGCCGACAGTTTCAAACTCGGTGTAGCTCTTTACCTTTACGATATGGCTGTGACCGCCAGACGCCACAAGGCAGATATATGGCGGCTCAAGCTCTGCATGAGCGAGATAATTTGCGGCGATGTGACCGCGGATATGGTGTACGGGAATAAGCGGCTTATCAAGCGAAAAAGCAAGTCCCTTTGCGAAATTCACTCCAACCAGCAGCGCACCGATAAGTCCCGGTGCGTATGTGACCGCTATCGCATCTATCTCCGCTGTGGTCTTGCCTGCCTTTTCAAGCGCCTCGTTTACAACGCCGACTATGCTCTCGCAGTGGCGGCGGCTTGCTATCTCGGGGACTACTCCGCCGTACAGCTTATGCTCCTCTATTTGCGTTGCTACAACGGAGCTTATTATCTCGCGCCCGTCACGAATGACCGCAGCGGCGGTTTCGTCACAGGAGCTTTCTATTGCTAAAATATCCATGTTGTTCTTCCTTTTTTACACATAAAATAACGGCGGGATGAGGGCATCCCGCCCTACGATATTTGATTATTTTACATCAGGCTTGCGCGAGGTAAGGAATTCGATAGCGCGCTCGATAGAGCTTCTTACGTGTTCCATATCCTCTCTGTGCAGCTTGCCTGCATTGCGGTAGTCAAAGCTGTTGCAGAACTCGTTCACATCGTCGTTGAGCTCCTTGATATAGTTCTCCACCAGCTTATCCGTAGCCTCGATAAAGGCTTTCTGATCGGGCTTTGCAAGCTTTGTCGGAACGTGCGACATAAGCATATTGTAATGGGGGATACAGATGTATTTCTGCGAATTGTACAGATTGCGGAAGCGACCGTCCTCGGCGAACATCTTGAAAAGCGTTTCCAGCATATGCTCAACGCCCCAGTCCACCTTGCTGCATACAAAGCAGGACTCCTCTATCTCGCTGCATTTCTTAGCCTTTGCGCCCTTTGTGAAAAAGATGCTCTTGTTCTCAAAAACATTGGCTCTCGCTGACTGGAGATATGTATTTATCATCAGACCCAGCGACAGGCGGTTGTTCTGCTTTAAAAGCGAGTTGAAATGAGTATGGCAGAAGCCCAGCCTGTTTGTTTCTATGCGCACGTCAGGCTCCATCATGGCGGCACCCATGATATATTCGGAGATATGCTCCTCTACGGTATTGCGCATAGCGCATATCGGGCAGCCCTCACGGGGCTCAAACACTTCGTTTATCGGGATCGTAAGAATACTTTCGCGCATGATATTGTCCTTTCGTTTTAAAAAATTACGTGATAAAAAGTTGAAATTGCCGATGCGTTACTTGATTTTATATTTATATTGTATTATAATTAAGATAAATAATCAAGGGGTTTCATGAAAAAATAATGGATTTTACTATACAAAGCAAGAATTTCGATATCAGGCAGACGTTCCTGTGCGGACAGTGCTTCAGATGGAGCGAGAATGAGGACGGCTCGTTCTCGGGAATTGCTTCGGGGCGATACATAAGGCTGTCGCAGGACGCCGACAGCGTTACGCTGCACGGCATTTCGGAGCAGGATATTCCGTTCTGGCAGGAGTATTTCGATATTGCCACCGATTATGGCGAGGTCATCTCGAGGCTTTCTTGTGATGAAACGCTCTCCCTTGCCTGCAAGAGCAGCGGCGGTATACGCATACTGAAGCAAGAGCCGTTTGAAACGCTGATAAGCTTTATTATCAGTCAGAACAACAATATACCGCGTATTTCGGGTATAATCGACAGGCTTTGCGAGAGCTACGGCGAAAAGATAGAGGGCGGCTACGCTTTCCCGACTGCCGAGAAGCTTCGCGGAATAACTCCCGAGCAGCTCGCTCCGCTTCGGGCGGGCTTCCGTGCGAGGTACATATGCGATGCTGCGGAAAAGGTCAACAGCGGCGAGGTGGATCTTGCCGAGATAACAACGCTCCCTCTTGACGAGGCGCGAGAGAAGCTCAAGCTCATAGTTGGCGTTGGCGACAAAGTTGCGGATTGCGTGCTGCTGTTCGGCTTTGCGAAGTATGACGCATTTCCACGCGACGTGTGGGTAAAACGTCTTATGGCAAGGTTCTATCCCGAAGGGCTGCCCGAATGCACAAGGGGAGTTGAGGGAATAGCACAGCAATATCTGTTTGATTACGTCAGAAATAACGGCGGATTAGATGACTAAAAGTTTAATTTATATCTTTTTATACTGAAAGGAATGTGTTTTATGTATTGCAATCAATGCGGAAATCTGATACCCGAAAACGGTGCGTTCTGCACCTTCTGCGGAGCAAAGGCGGAAGGCGCTGCTCCTGCCGCAAGCCCCGTAAAGCCTGCTCCTGTGCCGTTGCCCTCTGTGGTGCGTGAGCCGCAGCAGGAGATAGCGCTGACCGCAAAGAAAAACGATGAGAAGCCTGAGAAGTATTATACTACCAAGCACATCGTTCTATGCCTTGCAGTTGCAGGCATAATGGCGGTTGCTGCTGGCGTGTTTGCAGGTCTGTATTTTTCCGTGATATGACTATAAAGAACACCGCACATAAACAGTGCGGTGTTCAGCTTGTCGAAAAACTATGTTTTTGCTCGCGAAGCGAGCTTTTTAGATAACTTTTTTGGTGTGGCTTTGCCACGCCAAAAAACACTTCTATCCGCACAACTGTGCGAGTTGGCGGCAATGCCGCCAGCGAGTGCGGGCAGTGCGGATGTTTCGGCGGAAAAGTCCCGGCGGGACTTTTTCGACGGTCTGAACACCGTACATAAACAGTGCGGTGTTTTTTCATTGTCAAGCTGTTTTGCAGTTTGCATTATGCACAAAACCACAATATAACGGTTATTCCTTTTTAACAATATTGCATTAAAATAATTGACTTTTTATTGGTAATATAGTATACTAAAGAATGGATTGTAATGTATTATGTTAATTGCGATTATCAACAATTTAACAGGAGGATAAGATATGTTTTGCGAGAATTGCGGCAAGAGTCTGATAAGAGGCTATCAGTTCTGCCTTGAATGTGGTACTCCTGTACCCGCGCAGAGCGAAGAGGGCGATGAGGCTCAGGCACAGCCCGCTGCAAATGAGGGTATGCCTCAGGTTGGCGGCTCCGCCGGCGAAGGCAGCACATTGGTATTCTGCCCGACCTGCGGTATGCATATGCAGAACTCCGGCGCTTACTGTGAAAAGTGCGGAATGCAGCTTCAGAGCAACTCGAACGATCAGTACAATAATCTTCCGAAGAACGGTGATGTTCCGCTGTGGAACACCGAGAGCGAGGATTATGGATATGCTAACCTCAATGAGGGTGAGATCGAGCAGATCAACAAATTCATGAGCGGCGGCGGCATCACAGCAGCCGATGACGATTATGAGCCTGTTGAAGCTGTTGAAAGCATTGGCGGCTACGACGCGATCGGCGGTTTCGGTGCTGTTGGCGGCGCCTCTGAGATAGAGTCGCTGGCTAATCAGTTTGCAAATATGTATCCGTCCACCAATACGGAAATGCCTGCTATCGGCACTGCCGCTAAGGAAAACGGTTCCGGTGAGCGCATGATGGACAACTTTGCTATGGAGAGCACCAATGTTGATGACGCTTATATCGAGAGCGGTCACCTTCCTATTATCGAGGGTGCTTCGATGGAGTTCGATCCCAACGAGCCGGAGCCTGAGGATCCCAATGCTTTTGTAATGACAGACGAAGCTATCGAGGACATCACTCCCACGTATGAAGAGCCTGCCGCATACGAGCCCGAGGTCGCAGAGGAAATTCCGACATACGAAGAACCCGTTGCATACGAGCCCGAGGTCGCAGAGGAAATTCCGACATACGAAGAGCCTGCCGCATATGAGCCCGAGGTTGCAGAAGAAATTCCGACATACGAAGAACCCGTTGCATACGAGCCCGAGGTTGCAGAAGAAATTCCTGCATACGAAGAGCCTGCTTTTGCTATCCCCGTTTATAGCGAGGACGGCGATGCGGTTGAAGAAAATTATGTTTATAACGACAGCGGATATGACGCTTCTGCTGTAACTGATATTCCGCTGTTTGAGGAAGAGCCTGCCGAGGATAAGAATAACAGCGAGGCGGCTTACATAGGTGCGGGCGTTGCGGCAGCGGCAGTAGCAGCAGTAGCTCCTGAGGTGCCTACATACACTGAGCCTGAGCCCGAGCCTGCTCCTGTATTTGAAGAGCCTGCTGCTATCGAGCCCGAGCCTGTTCAGGACAGCCCTGTTTATAATGAGCCTGTTTCTGCTCCCGTAGAGGAGAATGATGATTTCGGCGGCGGCTTTATGGCGGCTGCGGCTGTATCGGCTTCCGCGCCGAAGCCCAGCGATAGCCTGCAGTCCCAGCCCGAAGTGGATCTTGGCAGACTTATCTATTGCCGCAATTGCGGACAGGATATGTACGAAAAGGAGCTTGTATGCCAGAACTGCGGCGCTCCCAAGCGTCCCGAGTATCAGCGTCCCTCTGAAAGAAAGATCCAGAAGGAGAGCAAGCCCTTTAAGCTGTTCGGAATTATAAGCATTCCTGCGCTTATCGGTATTGCGGCTATCATTGTTGTCCTTATTATTATCCTGTTGCCTTCGTTGACTTCGCAGAAGGAAAACATGACAAGCAATCCCAGCACCACAACTGCGTCTGCGACGACCGCAGCAACTACTCCCGATGATATCAATGCAGGCGGCACAGAGCCTTCCGATACCACAGCACAGTCTGTTGTGACCGAGCCTGTAGAATCCGTTCCGGACGAAGAGGAAGATCCTGTTGAGGATACTAAGCCTGACGATACAAAGCCTGTTGACACTACCTCGGCTACCACACCTGCTACCTCTGAAACCAGCAGGACAACTCCTACAAGCACTGCAAAGCCCGCAACAACGACCACGACCACTGCGGCTACTACGGCAGCGACTCCCGCGACACAGGGCGGAGGATATTATTCTTCCTCTACTGTTATTTCTCAGAACAAGGAGCGCGATGCGCTTATCAGTGCTTACGAAACTATCGCGGGCGAGATCGGCAAGGTCGATGCTTTTGCAAGAAATGTCATCTATGCTATAGCTTTTGATGACAGAGGCGCGGATACCGCTGCGAAGTCCTTCTATGCAGGCACATTCGGCTCGGCTGCTATCAAGTCGCTCTCCGCAGGCAAGAGCACTGTTTCTGCTGCGGTAAGCGCTGCAAAGCCTTCCTCGGGTGAGCTTACCAAGGCGTACAATGCGCTTAAGGAGCTTGAGGATATTTACGTTGAATACTGCAACTATGTTGTGGGTACAACAAGCTTCAGCAAGTTTGAGTCTAAGTGTGACAGCTATTTAAGCAGCTTCAGAAGCTATGCAAAGAATAATTTCTCCTTCTCTGCGCTTAACACCAGCGCTCAGACCGATGCTGACAGAGCTCAGTATTTTGCTGATGTTATCGGTGAGGCTGCCAATGCTGTTGACAATGCTGCTTCTGCTTATTCTACACTTAATTCCAAGATCAGCAAGCTTACCGAAAGCACCTTTAGCGGCAAGTTTATTGATACTCTCGCAAGCAATGTAAGCACCTACATGAAGGCTGCTAAGTATACCTATGCTGCACAGGCATACTATGATATTCTGTCCGGAGCTTCTTATGCCGGCACTGCAAGCAGCTATCTGAACAGCGGCTGCGGATATCTTAATGAGATGGTAGATATATTTGCGCTTGCACCTTATGACAATACTCTTGCAAACTTCAAGAGCACGGTCAATACCTATGTAAGCTCTGCCACCAGCGCTGCGTCCAACGCAAGATACAACGCATAATAGCAAATAAGAAAACTGAATAAAAAACACTGCGCATACATGAGATATGCGCAGTGTCTTTATTTTTGGTCAGTGTTTTTGCGGGAGCCTATGGCATTCATAAAGCTGTTGTTTTTCTGAAGAACAAATCTGAAGAGCGGACAACCGATTATAGTGATCACTATAAGCTCGCCTGCGCCTACTGTAAGCATTCCGAGCCAAACAGGCTGAGAGAATGCAAAGTACAGCTCCGCGCCGATTATAACAGCGTTGCTGACAACGGGCAGGAGCGAAGCTGCCCATATATTCTTTATTGAATACATCGGTATCACTGCAATTGCCGTCGCGAGCGTTCCGAAGCACATATCCATCAGCGCCATCGGGCTGAAGCAGTTGGCGATGAAGCAGCCGAGGATAAGCGAAATGCTGTAGTCCCTGCGGTAAAAGCAAAGCAGCACCAGCAGCTCGGAAATGCGAAGCTGGACAAGTCCGAACGAGATAGGCTGAAGCGCTACGGTCAGCGCGGCATACAGGGCTGCCACAGCGGCAAGCCGAGCAATGTTTTGCGTAGTAAATCTGTTTTTGGGCATAAAAAATCTCCTTGTTTTTTAACGGTGGTTAGGCAAAGAAAACACCGTATTAAGTTTTACCGTATCAGTATAACATATTCTCCCGCAAAAATCAAGTGCTTTGCGGGAGCTTTCTGTATTCCGTTGCTGTGATACCGTTTCTTTTTTTGAATTGGCGCATAAAATGCACGTCGTTGTCGAAGCCGCACAGCTCAGCGATCTTTTTTATCGGGAGCGCAGTCGTTCTGAGATAGTGTTTCGCCATTTCGTGCCGCGCGGCAATAATATCTTCATAGCAGCTAACGCCGAACTCGCGTTTATACAGATGCTGAAAATGCGAGGCGCTGAGCGACAATGAAGCCGCGATATCGTCTATGGTATGCGGCTCAGATGGAGCACGGTATATAGCAGCGCGAAGCTCTCGCAGAGCGCTGCGGTAGGGCGAGCTTTCTCCTTTTTCGGAGCCGTCAGCGAGCTTTGTCAGCAGCAAGCGCAGCATGAGATCAATGCTTTCTTTGGAGTTTTGCGCAGCCGATACAGATTCAATGCTCAGCAGCTCAAGAACACGTTCGGCAGAAGCGAGATCAGGCGGAGTGATAAGAGTGTTAAGATGCAGCCCTATGTGTTGAAGAAATGTGCTGTCACCCTCACAGTCGAAATGTACCCAGTGATTTATGTATTCATCAGCGCAGGCTCCATAATGCTGATGAAACTCGGGCGAGAACACCACTGCGCTGCCTGCCTGAGCCTGCAAAACATCATTGTTCAGTTTTAGCATGGCAGGCGTTTTGAATATAAGTATAAGGCTGTCGCCTGAGCCGTTCGGGCGGTCTATCACGAATTGCGCGTCATGTCGGGTGGCTATTCCCATTGCGTGAAGCTGCATGGCTTCTCCTTTCAAATAGCAGGATATATCAGTTTATCTAATATGATACATCATTGAAATAATTCTGTCAAGTGGTAAAATATAATTAAGTAAAACGGAAAGGAAACCCCGCTTATGAAAACATTAAAGCTTACCTTTAACCCTCTTGACAAAAAAAGCAAGATAAACCGCGAGATATACGGAAACTTCTCCGAGCACCTCGGTCGCTGTATCTACGATGGCATCTATGTAGGTGAAGACAGCGATATCCCCAATATTGAAGGCTTCCGTAAGGACGTTGTTGAGGCATTCAGACAGATAAAGCTTCCTGTGCTGCGCTGGCCTGGCGGCTGCTTTGCGGACGAATACCACTGGAAGGACGGCATAGGCGAGAAGTCCTCGCGCAAAAAGATGATAAACACTCATTGGGGCGGCGTTGTCGAGGACAATAGCTTTGGAACGCATGAGTTTATGCGCTTCTGCGAGCTTGTCGGCTGCGAGCCTTATATCAGCGGAAACCTCGGCAGCGGTACTGTTGAGGAGCTGTCCGAATGGATAGAGTACATGACCTTTGACGGGGTCTCGCCCATGGCGGAGCTTCGCAAGAAGAACGGCAGAGAGAAGCCGTGGAGGCTGAAGTACCTTGGCGTAGGAAACGAAAGCTGGGGCTGCGGCGGAAATATGACGCCTGAGTATTACAGTGACCTTTACCGCAGATATGCCACCTACTGCCGCAATTACAGCGGCAACGACCTGTTCAAGGTAGCCTGCGGACCTAACGCTGCGGATTACAACTGGACAGAAGTTGTTATGAAGAATATCACTGCTTGGCACATGAAGGGTCTGTCGCTGCACTATTATACTCTCCCGACGGGCGATTGGGGTCACAAGGGCAGTGCTACAGAGTTCTCTGATGAGGAGTATTACAAGACTATCAAGAGCACGCTGTTTATGGAGGAGCTTGTCACGCGCCACAGCGAGATAATGAACCGCTATGATCCGGAGAAAAAGGTAGGTCTTATGGTTGATGAGTGGGGTTGCTGGTATGATGTGGAGGAGGGTACAAATCCCGGCTTCCTGTACCAGCAGAACACCATGCGCGATGCTGTCGTTGCTGCCATCAACCTCAATATCTTCAACAGCCACTCCGACAGAGTTTACATGGCAAACATCGCGCAGGCAGTGAATGTGCTTCAGGCTATCCTGCTGACTGAGGGCGAGGTAACTGTAAAGACCCCGACTTATCATGTATTTGATCTGTTCAAGGGTCATCAGGAGGCAACTCTCATCTACAGCCACGTTGAGAACGAAAATACCGACAGCGAGGCTGCTGTCCCCTGTATCAGCCACTCCGCTTCTATTGACGAAAACGGCGATATCCTGCTGACTATTTCCAACTGTGCGCTGAATAAGGCGTTTGAGGTAGACTGCGGCAGTGCATTCGGCGAGGTAAGGTCTGCCGAGGGCAGAATGCTGACAGGCGATGCGCATGATCACAATACATTCGATAACACCGACAAGGTACAGATACAGCCTTTGTCTGTACGAGTTGAAAACGGCAGAGCTGTTGTAACGCTCCCTGCGTGCAGTGTTGCGGCTGTAACGCTCAAGGTATGACGCACGAAAAAAAGCCCTGCACGCGCTGCCTATTAGAGGAAGCGGGAAAGCAGGACTTATATGCTTCGATAAAGCGCTGTATCGAGAAGATACCCAAAAAGCAGCGCACGGCTTCGGCTGAATATGACCGCAGGCTTGATATATGCACTGCCTGCGAGCATATCAGCGAGGGCACCTGTCTGAAATGCGGCTGTTATGTGCAGCTTCGCGCCGCCAAAAGTGACTCGCACTGTCCGCTCAAAAGAAGGCTTTGGTAAAAAACACCCCCGATCCTACGATCGGGGGTATCTTATTATCAATTAAGTAAATTACATCTTAGCAATGTACTCGTTGATCTCATCAATAGCTGCCTGAATAGCGGGCTCATGCTCAGCGCGGAGCTGTGTGTAAGTCTGGTCGCCTGTCAGGTAAACCATGTTTGTCAGGGACTGAACGGGGTTCTCACAAGCGGAAGCATCGGAAACTGCACCAAGACCGCCCTTGAAGTCGAAGATGGGAGTCAGGGGGCTTGTGCCGTCAAGAGATGTCCACTCATAGATAGCGTCGAGGTTGTAGTCGGACCAGCCCATGTTCTCCTTCTGCTGAGCCTTAGCAGCTTCTCTTACCTCGGGGTCCTGAGATGCTGTTACGCAGCAGTCGATCCATGCAGCAACGCCGTTGGGGTTATCAGAACCCTTTACCCACATCAGAGAGTCCTGCTTAGCAGTTACGTAGTGAGCGTCTGCCTGAGGATCCTTCGGGAAGGGAACTACAACGATCTCGTCCTCGGGCCAACCGAATGCTGTTGCGAATCTGTTAAGACCGGAATCGCCTTCAAATACCCATGTACCGCCGTCAGCATAGAACAGAGTTACATCGTTTGCCCAAGCCTTCATGTTTACGGACCAGCCGTTAAGCTCATGTCTGGGGTAACGGAGGTTTTCCTTCTGAAGTGTTGTCAGAAGGTCTTCTGCACGCTCAACTGCGGGATCATGCAGGTTGTTTACGAGCTGTGTGCCGTCGTTACCGATCATAGGAACGCCGGTAGAGATCATAAAGTCGTTCTCGGGGTTGTAGCCGTCGATGCAGTACTTGTCAGCACCGCTGTCCTGCCACTTACGGGAGATCTCAAGGAATGCGTCCCAATCCCACTCGCCGTTCTCAAACAGTGTTCTGGGATCAGCAGCGCCGATAGCTTCGATGTTGCTCTTCTTATAGTACATAAGGTTGTTGAAAGAGATCTCATAGAATGCGCAGTAGTAGTCGTCGCCGAATCTGAACTGCTCCATCATCTCTCTTGCGCCGTCCCACTTAGCGCTCTCAACATCGATGATATCGGAAACAGCGTTATATCTGCCCTGCAGAACGCCGTAGGGGAAGTCAAGTGCTTCAAAGGGGAAGAGGTCGGGAGAGTTATCGGAAGAGATAGCAGCAGCGAGCTTTGTATAACGATCGCCGTATGCAACTACAGTATAGTCGAAGATTCTGCCGTCACGGTCAGCGTACTTACCTGTAGTGGGGATTCCGTAAACGTCCTTGAACAGGATAGCTGCGGGAGTTGTTTCATCAATATCCCACCAAGCCATCCACTCGATTCTGTCTGTAACCTCGAGGTCGGGGTTATCGAGAGCGGACAGGTCAATGTTCTCTACCGCGTCGTTTACGCCTTCATTCTCAGCGAATGTTGTTGTAGCGCTTGTTGTAGCAGGAGCAGTAGCACCGCCCTGTGTAGCGATAGTGTCGCCGCCTGTGCTGGGTGCGGGAGCAACGTCCTCTGCGCAGCCGGAGAGCGAGAGGATAGAAGCTGCTGCGAGCACAACGGCAAGAGTAGCCTTAAGCTTTTTCATGGTTGTACCTCCATAAAGTAATTTTAGTTTTTGTGAAACTCAGTAAAAACTTTAGCTTTATACGTTTATATTATACCGTAAATCCCCGCTAATTGCAATATTTGTTTTATACAGTATTTCCATGCCGTTTTTGTGCAATATCGCATAGGCGGCACGGCTTAATTTACCTAAATTAAGCAATTGTATTTACCGATGTTTAATTTTATTTTACGTTAAAACTAACTTTTATTTATGTTAGCTGAATTAACACTTGAAAAATAGTGCAAAAGATGGTAGAATAAATAATTGAAATATATTCTTATAAAGAAAGAGGTTTTCAAATATGAAATTAGGTATGGTAGGTCTGCCGAATGTCGGCAAGAGTACCCTTTTCAATGCACTTACAAATGCAGGCGCAGAGTCTGCTAACTATCCGTTCTGTACCATCGAGCCTAATGTTGGTATAGTGTCCGTTCCCGATGAACGTCTTGACGTTCTCGCGGAAATGTACAAGCCTGAGAAATTCACTCCCGCTACGCTGGAGTTTGTTGACATTGCAGGTCTTGTAAAGGGCGCGTCCAAGGGCGAGGGTCTCGGAAACAAGTTCCTTTCAAATATACGCGAGGTAGACGCTATCGTTCATGTAGTGCGCTGCTTCAACGATGACAACATCATTCACGTTGACGGAAGCATCGGTGCTGCAAGAGATATCGAAACGATAAATCTTGAGCTTATCTTCTCTGATATCGAGATACTGGAGCGCCGTCTTGACCGCACCAAGAAGCTGATGAAGGGCGATAAGAGCCTACAGAAGGAAGTGGATTTTCTTGAATCCCTCATTGAGCATCTCAGCAACGGAAAGACAGCAAGAAGCTATGATTTCTCCGATGAAGAGCGCGAGATCATCAAGACCTCTCCCCTGTTGTCCAACAAGCCTGTTATTTACGCGGCTAACCTCTCCGAGGCTGACTTTACAGGCGATATAAACAACAATGCCGAGTACAAGGCTGTATGTGCTATTGCCGAGGAGGAGCACTCCGAGGTGCTTCCTATATGCGCGCAGATAGAGGCTGAGATTTCCGACATGAGTGATGAGGACAAGGCTATGTTCTTATCCGATCTCAATCTTGAGCAGTCCGGTCTTGCGAGAATAATAAAGACAGGCTATCGCCTGCTTGGACTTATATCCTATCTTACAGCAGGACCTCAGGAGGTGCGCGCGTGGACTATCACCGACGGAACGAAGGCTCCGCAGGCGGCAGGAAAGATCCATACCGACTTTGAAAAGGGCTTTATCCGTGCGGAGATCGTTGCGTTTGACGATCTTGTTGCGTGCGGAAGCATGACAGCGGCAAAGGAAAAGGGTCTTGTTCGTCTTGAGGGCAAGGAGTACGTTATGAAGGACGGCGACGTTACACTGTTCCGCTTCAATGTTTGATTGGAAGCAGGCTGCGCCGTTAAGGGTGAGCTATGAATAAGGTTATACAGGGCAACAATGTAAATAATAAAAAAGTAGTAGGCTTGTTCGTTGGTCAGGTAATAGTGGGCGTGATGCCTGTTATCCTGCTAATAATCTTCGTTTGGTTTCAGCTTTACAAGATACAGGTAGTTGCTATTATTTTTATTTTGCTTATATTTGCGTGCAATGTTACTTATATGGTTCTTGGCAGACGATATAATGTACTGAGTTCAGGCATCAAGGGTGAAAGGCGGCTTTACCGCGCGGTAAAGAGGCTCAATGGCAATAACATAATCTTCCGCAATCTCCCCGTGCGCTATAAAAGAGGGCGCTCGGAGCTTGATCTGCTCATCATCAGCCACAGCGGCGTGATAATCGTAGAGGTAAAGAACCACTCGGGTACTATTTCGGGCGGTTGGAAGAGCGATAAATGGGTACAGCGCAAATTCTACCGTGACGGAAAGAGTACTCAGCAGGATATGGAAAACCCGATCAAGCAGATGCGCCGTCAGCGCGATATAGTAAAGAGCATACTCAATGCCGCAGGCGAGAATGTGTGGATAGATACGGTGCTGTTTTTCTCTTCGCCCAATGCGAAATTGAGATTGTCGCTGCGCGAAAACGACTATGTCTGCTCCAGCGAGGCAGAGCTTATCAGCTTTCTCAGTGAGTATCACGGCGGCGAGGTGCTTTCAATGTCGCGTATGAAAAGGATCGCTGAGATCATCAAGCAGGCGTCGGGAAATGTTTAGGTTTCAATTGAATATGAAAACTCCGATAAGGCTTATGCGCTTTATCGGAGTTTTTGTTTTTGTAATGCGGTTTTGCGCGCTATATGCCAAATAAAGTAAATATATGGGTGCAACTCCCAAATGGTTTGTTGCATTTTCACAAAGGAAAAATGCGATAAAATCGTGAGCGAGCAAAGTAAAATGCGGAAATTTTGCAGGATCTCTTGCAGTATTTTTTCAACAGTTTTCAACGTTGAAAACTGTTGAAAATGTTGATTTGTGAGTAATTTATGCCGAGTTTTCAACATGAGCACTCAAAAACGGCGGTATTATCACATTATTTTCATTTTGCTCCGTTGAAAACCATGTTGAATTCGTGGAAAAGCCACATCTGTGGCATAATGTTCTGAGTTATGGCTAATGTTGTTTTGGGCATGGCAGAACTCTTATGTGAAGATCGAATAATATTACTTAATGTATATTATTTGAATTATATCCCGACTGTATTTGTAAAATATGCAATATGGTGTTAATAATGCATAAAGGAGCAGATTTAACGGAATGTTTACGGAAAAAACAAATGGTTTCTGGTATAATAGATTGTGTTGTGTGAGCAAAAGAAATTTATAAAAATATATTCAGCCAAAGCCGTGAACATTCGGTGTAAGCTGTAGAAAATAAAAGCCGCAGTCTGTCTGCGGCTTGGTATTGGAGAGGTATGATTATGTGGCGATTACTATCAGAGCAAAGAGTCAATGAGGACGGGATAACTTACACCGCCTACGGTTTTGAGTGCGGCGAATGTCGGGTAAGTGATTTCAGCTCTGTTCGCGAGGATACGGAGCATTTCATTGAGCTGCTGAATGAAAATGAAGTGTCGCCTGTACATATTTTTGATATTATCGAAGACTATTTTGCCTTGACTTAAGTCAGAGAGAAGGTACCGTCGCGGTTGCGCACGATAACGTCATTGATTTCAAGTCCCAGAATGATTGAGCATATCTCATCGTATTTCTTTCCTGTTTTATCAATGAGGTCATCTATTGTGCGAGCGCCGCTGCTGATAGAAGTAACTATCTCTGCTTCGTTTGAGTCAAGCTGAGAGATATCGGGAGCAGGCTTTTCCGCAGACTTTGGAGAGGTTGGCTTTTCAGACGGCTCGTTCCGAGAAACGGAGCTTTTGATCACGACGGGTCTGTTATATGTAAGAGCGCTCTGCCACTGCTTTTCCTTTTGGGGCAACAGCTTTTGAAGCCTTGCTGCACGCTCGTCAGAGCCTATCAGAGCAGTGTATACATCGCAGATGTCACAGACGGGCTTAGCGCCGTCGCGCATGAGCTTGGCAAGTCCATAGAAGCGTTCTGCAAAGATATCCTGCGGCGGGATACACAGCAGAGTGCGGTCTTGCTTCAGCGCGTGCTCTGCCGTAAGCAGCGCGCCGCTTCTTGACGAGGCTTCTGCGATAAGCGTTGCGCAGGAGATGCCCGAGATTATGCGGTTTCTGCGTTTGAAGTAGCCCTGCGTTACAGAGGCGTATGGCAGCAGCTCTGAAATAAGCGCTCCGCCCGACTCCAGTATAGCGGTCTTCAGCTCCTCGTTTTCGTTTGGGTAATTGACCGTAATTCCGCAGCCCAGCACAGCGGCAGTGTAGCCGCCGTTGTTGACGGCACTGCGGTGAGCGCAGGCGTCAATACCGACTGCCATACCGCTGATTATAGCGATGCCGTCCTTAGCCATTTCACTGCAAAGCCTGTCGCAGACCTTTCTGCCGTATTCCGAGGGTTGACGAGGTCCCACTACCGAAATGGCGGGCAGGTCTTTCAGCGGAGCAAGGTTGCCCTTGACGAAAAGAACTATCGGAGGGTCGGGTATTTTTTTCAGCAGCGAGGGGTATTCCGCGTCGTCGAGCGTGATTATACGTATTCCCAGGCGCTCGCATTCATTGATAAGAGAGCGCACCTCGCGTGTTCTTGTGCGCTCAGCTCGCTGCTTTTCGGCAGCGGAGAGAGGGCAGGTGCCGTCGCGCATAGCTTTTGCAGCTTCAAGAGCGGAGCCGTAGGTGGACAGTATTTCGGCTGTGCGGGAGTTGTGCGGTAAAAGCACAAGCAGCAGCCACAGCCATACCTCGATATTGCTGTTCATAGCAAGACCTCCTCATATAAGCTGACCCTTTCAGCCAATCGCGAAAGGGTCAATATTGATGGTATTAAACTTTAAGCACCATGCTGCCGTAAGCGGGCAGTGTAAGACCGCCGAGTTCTACGCTGCTGCCTGTCAGCAGGTCAACAGCACTTCCGCCTCGGTTGAGGTTATAGGTGAAGGGCGCGCCGTCGGCATTGATAACGATGATAAGTGTTTCATCGCCGCAGTTTCTTTCAAATGCGTACTGGCGGTTGGTAAGCTGCACCTGTCTGTAGCTTCCGTCAGCAGCCGCGGGGTGGTTTTTCTGTATCTCGGCAAGTGCCGCAATATGCTTTGTGAGGTCGCACAAGCCTTCAGCCTTCATCTTTTCAAGATCGAATGCAGGGCGCAGAACGTCATCGCTGTTGCCGCGCTTGTCACCCGATACGCCAAATTCACTTCCGTAGTAAACAGATGGGATTCCCGGCATCATGAACATCAGCGTATATATGGCGGGAAGCTGTTCCTTGATCTTCAGCATAGAGGCAATTCGTGTGACATCATGGTTGTCAACGAAGGTATACAGATGCTTTCCGCGGTAGATGCACCAATGCTCGCTGCCGAACTGGCGGTTGATGGAATGTGCTATCTCAAACATATTCATGTCGTTGAAGCTGGAGAACAGCCCCTTATAGCACTCGTAATTGGTCACGCTGTCAAGCATTTGATCGTTCACCCATGTATTGTAGTCGCCGTGGAGTGTTTCGCCCAGCAGGAAGAAGTCCTCGGACAGCCACTTGCAGTGACCGCGCAGCTCTCTGAGGAAATTATGGTCAAGACAGTAGGCAACGTCAAGGCGCAGACCGTCTATGCCGAATTCGTTCCTCCAGCCTGTGATGCAGTCCTTGATGTAGTTCTTTACATCGTTGTTGTAGAGGTTCAGCTTTACAAGCTCGTAGTGACCCTCCCAGCCTTCGTAGTAAAAGCCGTCATTGTAGGGAGAGTTGCCCTCGCGCACGTGGAACCAGTCCTTTTTACCGCTGCCGAGCTTATGCTCTCTTACATCGCGGAACGCGCCGAAATCTCTGCCCACATGATTGAATACGCCGTCAAGCACTACCTTTATACCGTTTTCGTGCAGCGCGTTGCAGACCCTTTTGAAGTCCTCGTTAGTACCGAGGCGGCGGTCTATCGTAGTATAATCTATCGTATCGTAGCCGTGAGCGACCGACTCGAACACGGGTCCGAAATATATAGCGTTGCAGCCAAGCGACTTTATATGCGGAATGTCATCAATAAGCTTGAGTATAGCGTGCGAAGGCTCTGACTGCTGGTCGTTTATTCTTTCGCAGCCGAAGTAGCCGATGGGATATATGTGATAGAATACAGCGTTTTCATACCATTTCATGCGTGTGGTCCTCCTAAAAATATATTGTAGTTTTTGGGCTCAGGCGTGCGGACACGGCTGAAGTGTAGCTTTGAATAAGTCTTTGCTTATTATACACCAGCGAGCGCTAAATGTCAAGTTTTTTTGTCTAAAATAACCAAACTCGGTGTAAAAAATTTGCACAGAACTGAAATTTTGAGATATTTCTATTGAAATAAATACGCTGAAATGGTATACTTGCATTAGAGTGGCGTCCGGTTTATCGGGGCGGCATCTGATAACCAATATCCAAGCGCCGGGAGTGTTTATTTATGTATAAGAGCAGCTTAAAACGATTTGTTTCGATTGCCTTGACCGTGGCGATCCTTTTGTGCTGTATGCCCTTCGGCGGAGTTGCGGCAGCAAAAGGCGAAACTCTGCGCGTAGGAGTAAGCTCTGTATTTGGTATAAGAAAGACCAACAACCGTTATGACGGTTTTGCGTATGAATATCTTAATGCACTTCAGGTGTCAACGGGTCACCGATACACTTTTGTGGAAGCCTCTCCCGATGAGCTTATGAAGATGCTTGACGAAGGACTTATTGATATTATCCCGTGCGTGACTGAGGCGGAATATGAGTACTGGTCGGATAAATATTTCAATGTTTCGGCACGTTCTGAAGACGGTGCTGCGGTACCGCAGCTTTGCAGCAGCTCACTCATGAAAAAATACACCGCGATCTACGTAAAGGACAGCGGTGCTGATACCATAGGCTTTTTTGACAGCGAAGCTCTGAACAAGGCAACGATCGGCTACCTGTCGGAATGCGATGATATGTATTTTCTGGACGGCAGATTTATACGCGGTGAGATCGATCTGGCGAATTTTGTGGCATACGAAACAGAAGCGCAGATGAAGAGCGATTTTGAAGCCGGCAAGATCGATGCGGTAGTAAAAAGCTGTTTTTGCCCGTGGGAGAATGAAAAGATAGTATATCAGTATTCGACAAGCGATTGCTATTTGCTGTTGTCGGGCGAGAATACAGAGCTGAAGAAGGAGCTTGATGTTGCTGTAAATTCCATGATGATGACGGATATCAGCTTCAGCTCCGATATGTATTCAAAATATATCGAAAAATACGGCTCTCCTACTTTTGCTTTCAGCAATGCAGAACAAGCCTATATTCAGAGCAAATCCGTGATCACGGTTGCTTATAACGATGGCGCAAGCGTTGTGGAGAACTACGACAGCGCGAGCGGCAGGATTGTAGGATATACAGATACCGTGCTGCAGCATATTGCGGATATGACAGGACTTACTATCAAGGTCAGGAACTGCGCTACCCTTGAGGAATGTATAGCCCTGCTTGCGGACGGCGAGGTCGATGCGATCTGCGGCGGCGCAAATTCATATAGTGTAGCGGAATACGGAAGCTATAACGTATCTTTCCCGTTTGCTTCTGTTCCTATAGTAACTGTGGGTCGTGAGGGCACTGCATTGAAAGGCAACCTCAAGATAGCCATTCCATACTACAACGATAACATCAATGATTATGCCGCATCGACGTACAGCAATGCGACACTTCTGCCGTATGACAGCATTACGGAATGTGTTGATGCTGTATGTGAGGGAGAAGCGGACATTGCCTGCTCTGACCTTTATGAGGCGGCGTATGTAATCGCTACAGAGCATAATGATCTTGCAATTATAGACACCAGCACAACACAGCATCTTGAATGCTTTGTGTTCAATAATGACAGCAAGGAGCTTCGCACTATATTCGGAAAATGTATTGCGAGCCTTGGCTCGAGAGAGCTTACCGAAGCTTATTCGGATACGGTTGCGGCGGCAGTTGCCATACCGGCTAAGGGAATGGTGTCTGAGGGCGTAGCCTACCTGATCGCGGTACTGCTTATTCTGGCGGTCATCGGACTGGCGCTGCTGATCGTTGTTTCGTATATCAAGACAAAGCGCGCAGGCAATACCGATCCGCTCACCGGCGGCAGAAACAAGCATAAGTTTATTGAGGATACGCAGAAGAGCTTTAAGAAGAATCCGATCGACAGATGGGCGATAGCTCTGTTTGATATCAACAAATTCAAGTTTGTAAATGATCAGCTTGGTTATGAAGAGGGCGACCGAATGCTTGAGCGCCTGTATAAGACGATAGCTGATGAGATGGAGAGCGACGAAGTATTTGCGAGAGTGTCGGACGACAATTTTGCCTGCACCTTCCGCGCGGCTCAGGATTCGGAGATAATCACAAGGCTTAACCGTATTTTTGCTGATTTTGAGCGCCGAAACAACATTTTCGTCAAGTATTCGGTCATATTCAGCGCAGGCGTATGCAGACTTTATGAATGCAAGGACAACAATAATAATATTGATGTGAATGCCGCTCTTGATCGCTGCACGATCGCAAAGAAAACGCTGAAAGGACTGCATTATTCCTCGATCGCATTCTATGACGGCAAGATACGCGACAAGGCGCTGCGTGAAAAGGACTATGAGAATATAATGCCAACGGCGCTTGAGCAGCACGAGTTTGAGTGCTATCTTCAGCCCAAGTACGGTCTGAAATCCCGCTGCATAGAGGGCGCGGAGGCGCTTATCCGCTGGAACAGCAAGGAGTTCGGCTTTGTATTCCCGAACGATTTTATCCCGATTAGCGAGAAGAACGGCTTTGTTGTAGAGCTTGATTTCTTTATCCTTGAAGAGGTATGTAAGGCAATACGCCGCTGGCTTGATGAGGGCAAGACTCCTGTCGTTATTTCGGTAAATCAGTCAAGACTTCACCTGAATTATGACGACTATATCTGGCGTCTGCGTGAGATAGTGGATAAATACGATATCCCTTACAAGTACATCGAGCTGGAGCTTACAGAAAGCGTATTTATGGAGAATGCCGACAAGCTGCTGGTCATCGCGCGCAAGCTGCATGATATAGGCTTCAAGCTGTCTATTGACGACTTCGGAAGCGGATATTCCTCTCTCAATATGCTGAAGGATATACCTGTCGATGTTGTTAAGATAGACAGAGAGTTCTTTAATGGCACGGTAAACTCCGAGCGAGGTCGCGCTGTTATCTCCACTGTTGTTGATCTTGCAAAGAACCTTGATATGCAGGTCATTTCCGAGGGCGTTGAAACTATTGAGCAGGTGGAATTTCTGACCGAAATAAACTGTGCAATGGTACAGGGCTATTATTTTGCTAAGCCTATGCCCATGCAGGATTTTGAGGCGCTCTGGGAGAAGGAACTGAATGAAATGGCTGCGAAGCTTGCTGACAGCGAGTGACAAAAGTAAAAAAACGGCGGGAAGAGCACTCCCGCCGTATTGATTTAAGGAGAATTTATGATTACGGAATACTTTGACATAAGCGGGATACCCGCGAAGCTTTACAGAGCAGAAAATGCAATCGGAACCGTTCTTGCGGTACACGGTTTTGCGGGAAGCAAGGAAAGCGCTGCGATAGAGGGGCTTGCTTCGCTGGTGTGTCCTAAGGGGCTTAATGTACTCGCCTATGATCTGCCTGCCCACGGCGTGCGTACCGAGTCCGCGGAGCAGCTTGCGGCGGAGCGCTGCATAGGTGAGATGCTTGCGGCAGAGGAGTACATACGGCGGAATTTAGGCGGAGAGATGTATGCGTTTGCTACCAGCTTTGGAGGAATGTGCCTGCTCCACAGGCTTGAACAGGCAGAGGACAGCTTTAAAAGGATAGTGCTGCGTGTACCGGCTGTGAATATGGCGAGATCGCTTGTTGCGATAACAGCAATGACAGACAGGGGCTTTTCTATGGAAAAGGCAAAGGAGCAGGGCTTTGTTATCCGCATGGCTAAGGAATATCGTATTCCCTATCGCTTTTATGAGCAGCTTTTGCAGTGCCATTGCCTGCGCGAGAGCAGCCGATGGAACGATAGCAGAATAATGACCATCTATGCGGAGCAGGACGAGCTTGTTGATGTAGCTGATACGCTGGAGTTTCTGCGGCTCAATCCCGAGATAGGATCGCTGGGTATTGAGGGCGCGGGTCACCGTATGAATAATGAGGCTCATTTGGGCAGGGCGCTTAGTGCGGCAGCGGATTTCTTGACCAAATAAACTTAACGACGAATAACTTTCCTCGCCATTTGTGCAAAAAGGCGAGGATTTTTGCTTTTTTGCACAAAGTCGAATAGTTTCATTGACAAAAGGTTGGATATTTATTATAATTATAATGTGTAATAATATTCGCTGAATTCAGGAGGTGATACGAAATGAGCAGTGAGCAGGACATCAGAGTAGAAGAGCTTCAAAAGCAGCTTGCCGAAGCCGAAAGGCAGATAAAATCGCTCAAGCTTGCAGTGCGCGCAGAAAACCTGAAGGTAAGGATAGCGTCAGAGTACACTAATTTCGGATTGTGGGAATATGATATCGCCGATGATATCAGCTATCAGTACAAGAAGCTTGACGGCATATATGAAACAAACCTCGATCCTATCGTGCATTTCAGAGATACCATTTTGGGCTGGGGTATCATCTATTCGGACGATATACCTGTTTTTCATAAAATGTGTGACGCTATGCAGCGCGGCGATAAGGAGATACGCTATGATGTGCGCGTGATAAATGATTATTGCGACATCGTATGGTTCAGATATGAGGGCAAAACTATCTTTGATGATAGCGGAAATCCTATACGTATTATCGGAAGAACGCTTGATGTTACAGAAGAAAAGGGCGGTATAGGAACTAGCTCGGACGAAAGGCGAGATGTGCTTACCGGTGCGCTTACGCCTGAAAGCTTTGCCGAGATAGTCTGTCAGCGCATACAGGAAAAAAGCTTCAAAAATTCAGCGCTTATAATCCTTGGCATTGATAAATACTCAAAGCTGTGCGAAGAAGGCAGATGCGACGCTGAAGCGCTGCAATGCTCTTTGGCAAAGGTTTTGGAGTCACAGAGTGCAGTGGAGCAGGGCAGTCTGCTTTGCCGCGTTGATGACGGTGTTTTTGCGCTTTATGTCAGATTCAGCGATCTGCCTAATCTTAATGCGGTCACTTCAAGGATTATTTTTAAATTCTACAATCAGCACTATATCGACAACAACGGTGAGCATATCACAATAAGCGCAGGTGTTTCTGTGTTTAAAAATGTCAAGAGCTATGAGATCGCTTACAAAGAAGCTGTGACAGCGTACGAATCCGCGATGGCTAAGGGCGGAAATGGCTTTTTGATGTACAGCGCGTCGATGTCACTCGAGAAGCACAGCTCTTACAGCGATTTCAATGCGGCGCTGAACGCTTCGGGTGCAGCCGGTGCAGAGGATATATATCAGCTTATCAACACTGCTCTTATCAATGAAGATGCGGGAGCTGATGCTATAGCACGCGCGCTTCGTGAGGCGGGACGTTACAGCTCGTCGGGATATGCTTATTTCTGTCGTTTTGGCAGAAATGGCGAAAAGGACAACATATATATGCCGTGGAGCAGCAGCGGAACCCTTGAATATGACCCGTCGCTGCCCGAATTCAGACCGATATATGACAGCGAGCGTACTGCGCAGTTGCTTTCATTGAAAGGCACAGATATTATCTATGCGACAAGCGAAAAAGGAGATTCGGCTGAGTATGGTTTTGAGTTTGTAAACGGAGCAGTAAAGGCAGCGCTCTGCCCTGTTTTCGCTGATAAACAAGTAGTCGGCTATTTTGCTTTTGTAAATGACAGCATGACTGTATGGCAGGCTGCGGATAACACGATATTCAAGATGCTCAGCGATACGCTCAACGCTATGTTTACGGGCTACCACAAGAAGCTTGCGTATGATGAGAAAATGAACTTTGCTGACGCGGTGATAGGAAATCTTGGATTACAGGGTTTTACATTGCTGCCTGATACCTATGAAGTTGATTACGTCGGCGACAATGCAGCAAACAATTATGGGCTGAAAAAGGGCGATATCTGTTACAAGAAGATAAGAGGCTTTGATGAGCCCTGTGCGGACTGCCCCATTCACCTGCTGAAAGCGGGTCGGCTCACAGCCTCCTGTGCATATTACCGCGAGAACGACGGCAGGTGGATAAATGTATCTGCCTCATCTGTTGAAACGGTAGGCGGCGAACGCTATGCTGTAAGTACAACGGATATCACAAATTGCATATCCAACATACAGACCCGTGATACGCTTACGGGCGTTATGGGCTTCGACCATTTTGCCGTAGATGCAATGCGTACTGTTGCGCACTCTCCTGAGGGAAGCTTTATTACGGTAGTGAATATCGCCAATTTCCGCCGCCTTAATGAGCGCAACGGCTATGAATTCGGAAATTCCGTTCTTATCGCGGTGGCTGATGTGCTGGCTTCGTCGATAAAGGACGGTGAGCTTCTCTGCCGCTCTGAGGGCGCGAGGTTTATTGCGCTGCATAGAAATGTAAGTATAGCGGATTATCACACGCGATTAAAGCAGATGCTCGCCAGTGCGCAGCGTCAGGTATCGGAAAAATGCGGAATACAGATATATCTGATTGCGGGCGTGTATGAGCTTGGGATAGAGCATCTTGGCATGATGGCATCGCTCGACAGGGCGATAATCGCGCAGAAAACCGTCAAGGACAGAGCTTATTACACCGAGAACATGATAGCGGTCTATGATAAGGCGCTGAGTGACGAGATACAGGCGAGGCAGTATGTCGAGGCGCACATGGTCGAGGCGTTGGAGAACAACGAATTTAAGGTGTTCTATCAGCCCAAGGTCAATACACAAACAGGCGAGGTCGAGGGCGCGGAGGCTCTTGCGCGCTGGATAAGAGCCGACGGCGAGATGATCTCTCCCGCAAGGTTTGTGCCTGTATTTGAGCAGAACGGTTTTATTGCAGACATGGACTTTGCTATTTACCGCAATGCTATTGCAGATATAAGGCGCTGGATCCGCGATGGAATAGATGTTCCGATAATCTCGCTGAATGTTTCGCGCCACCATATGCGCGATGAGAGCTTCCCCGAAAAGATCTGCGCACTGGTGGACAACCTCGGTGTGCCGCGCGAGAAGATCGAGCTTGAGATAACCGAAAGTATGCTTACCGAGGACATGAACAAGCTTATTGACGCCATGAAGACGCTTAAAGACGCGGGCTTCAGGATATCGGTGGACGACTTCGGCTCAGGATATTCCTCGCTGAACCTTATTACGGTGCTTCCGTTCCATACGCTGAAGATAGACGGCGGCTTTTTCCTGAGAAATGAGCTTACCGAGAAGAACAAAAAGGTGATCACTTCTATTGTGGAGCTTGCTAAGAGCCTTAACTATCAGACGGTATCCGAGGGCGTGGAAACGGACGAGCAGGTGGAATTCCTGCGCGAGATAGGCTGTGATATGGTACAGGGCTATTACTACTACAAGCCGATGCCCGTAAAGGACTTTGAGGCGCTTGTAAAAAACAAAAAGGCATAAAAATAAGACCTGTTCCGAAAGGAGCAGGTCTCAGCTTGTCGAAAAACTATGTTTTTGCTCGCAAAGTGAGCTTTTTAGATAACTTTTTTGGTGTGGCTCTGCCACACCAAAAAACACTTCTATCCGCACAACTGTGCGAGTTGGCGGCATTGCCGCCAGCGAGTGCGGGCAGTGCGGATGTTTCGGCGGAAAAGTCCCAACGGGACTTTTTCGACGGTCTAAGCCATCGTATCGAATGATACGATGGCTTTTGCTTTTCAATTAAAGAATGTAGTCGGTAATGCAATCATACCGGTGAACATAAACCTCACCGTTCACGGTAATGCGTTCATTGTCAGGAAGAATTTCCGTCCAGTTTTTCTTATAGCGGTCTTTTGCCCAGTCGTTACGGTTAAATCTTCTCCAAAGAACATTCCTGCCGTTCTTGTCAAGATACTGTTCACTGACAACACCGCCGTCATAGGTTTCGATGTCCATAACGCAAATGGTATCGTACACTTTACCGCCGATTTTAACCTCGTATCTTCCAACAACATCAAGTAAAAACGCCTTATCAGCGGTAGTAATTTCACTGCCGTTACGGATAATATCGCCCTTACAGCTCTTCCTTGCTGTCAGGAATAAGTCCCAGACTTACTGTGAGATTGCCGTTTCTGCAGCGCAGCTTGTCCAGCATCTCCTTTTCGCATACTCCCTTTTTCAGTTGGACATGATATGTAAGCTCGTACATCGTACCCATGCGGATAGTTCTTACACGCTGCGCCTTGCAGCTTGCCGTGAACTCCTCAAAAACATCATCAAATGCACCGTTGTACTCCATATCCTCAGGAATAACTATCTTCAACTGTCGTGCATCGCCGCCGGCAGTTGCCTTCATCAGACGCTCGCCCACAATGATAACGATACCGATGATAAGGCTGAACATAATTCCAAAGCCGAGATAGCCCATGCCTGTGATAAGACCCGACGCCATTCCGAAGAACAGCACGCATATATCACGCGAGCTTCCCGGGATAGAACGGAAGCGCACAAGGCTGAACGCGCCCGCTGCCGCAATTCCTGCGCCGATACTGCCGTTTACTACCATAATGACTGCCGCAACGATCGAAGGGATAACAACAGCGGATATTATCATGTATTTCGATGGCTTGTCCGTACCCAGTCGGTACACCACTGCGGCAATGATGCCGCTCAAAAGCGCAATGCCGATAGCGGCAAGAAGGGTCGGAACAGAGCCGAGGATATCAGTCTGATTAAAAATAAGTTCATTCATTTGTTACAAGTGCCTTTCTGTAATTTGTATATATCCGTCCGTATTTCGAGAACGAAACGGGATAGATCTTAAGCTGTGAGAGTATCTTCGTCAACGGAATGGGAATAGCGCCGTCGGACTTTATCTCCATTATTCTGTAATCGGGAACGCCTGTATCAAGCAGCGATATATCCTTATCGTGGGACAGTGTGAGATCGTCAAATCGGCTGCGGATATTTCCGTCAAGCGTAAGCCTTATCTCGGGGAAGCCGCGCATTGTGAACGCAAGCCTGTCATACGCAAGATACACTCTCGGCAAGGGCTTGTATTTCTGCATGAGGTAATCTATTTCTGAAAAAATCTGCTTTGCGCTCCAGTCGGGGAGCGTTTCGGGAGTTTTTCCATGCAGCAGATAAGCCTCCGCCTCATGAAGCGGCAGTGTTATCCTGCGCTTGTAGACTATACCGCGGCTCTTTTTCTTTATTTCAAGGAAAACCTTGTCGTCTGCTCCTACGTTGCCGTAGCTGCGAAGCCTCAGCTTTTCCTTATACTTGGGCTTATCAAGCGAATGCTCGATAAAATAAAAGTCCTCGGTATCGAGATAGAGATTGCAGATGGTGTAATCTCCGTATTTATCGGGGATCAGAAACTCGCTTGCGGCGGCAAGGAACGCCTCGCACTGCGACTCTGACAGAAGATACTTTGTTTCATATCGCCTAAAGCTTTGAATATATGCCATTGTTACTCGTCCTTACATACTTAATTTCAACGATACACAAATTATACACTAAACGTGTAATAAAATCAACCGCCGCAATGTGAAAATCTTCTAAAAATTAGCATTGACTTTTTTCACAATTAACTATATAATTATTATATTATTTGTATAACGAGGTCAGTTAAATGGGACGTATGAATTCATTCAGTGCGCTTGATATCATAAAGCGCGTTATCGACGAGAGCGTAAAAGAAGGCGATATCTGTATCGACGCTACCGCAGGGCGCGGCAACGATACGCTGCACCTGTGCAAACTTGTCGGTGACAGCGGCAGAGTTACTGCCTTCGATATACAGCAGGACGCCGTTGACAGCACAAAAGCACTGCTTGAAGCAAACGGCATGGCTCACCGTGCCGATGTAAGGCTTCAGAGCCACAGCGAGATGGACGAGCTTTTTGACGAAGGCTCTGTTTCGTTCATCACGTTCAACTTCGGCTGGCTTCCCAAAGGCGATCACAATATATTCACGAAAAAGGAAACCAGTATCGAGGCTATCGAAAAGGGACTGAAGCTGCTTAAAAGAGGCGGTATCATGTCGCTTATCATCTACTACGGCAGAGAAACAGGCTTTGAGGAGCGCGACGCACTGCTGGAATATCTCCCCACCATCGACAGCAACCGTTACACCGTGGTGGAGATGCCGTTCGTAAACCGCCCGAACTGCCCGCCAATTCCGATAATCATTATAAAAGACTGACATTTTTTTGTTTTATCATTTACATTTTTATTTGGGAATAATATTTTCTCCGCGATCAAAACTAATCGCGGAGATGATTTTTTATGAAGCTTTTGACAACGCTCTGTGCCGCGCTCATTCTCGCTTCAAGCGCGGCATCGGCAAGCGAATATTCTTATTTATACAACTATTCCGAGGAAAAGATAGCCTACGGCATGGGTGTTGACTGTGACAAGGACAACCGACCGCTCGGCGCGATATCAAGCCAGCGCGAATACGGCGACAAGGGCGCGCTGTTCATCGGAGAGAACGAAAACAAGCGGCTTTGGCTCACCTTTGACGAGGGCTACGAAAACGGCTACACAGCCGAGATACTGGATACGCTCAAAGAAAAGAATGTCTGCGCAGTGTTCTTTGTGACGTATGACTACTGCGTAAAGAACCCCGACCTCGTTCAGCGCATGATAGACGAGGGGCATACCGTCGGCAACCACACGTGGAGCCACCCGTCGCTGCCCGAATGCTCGCCCGACGAGCTTTATGCGGAGCTTTCGCTGCTGCATAACTATGTGAAGGATAATTTCGGCTATGAGATGTACGTCATGCGCCCGCCTATGGGCGAATTTTCGGAGCGCGTTCTCGCGTGCGCGAAAGAGCTTGGCTACACCACGGTGCTGTGGAGCTTCGCCTATCCCGACTGGGACGTGAATGACCAGCCCGAGCCGAATGCGGCATTTGAGAAAATAACCTCGAAATCACATAACGGCGCAGTTTATCTTCTTCATGCCGTATCCAAGACAAATACCGAGATACTGCCGCGGGTCATTGACTACTGGAGAGAGAACGGATATATCATCACACCGATGTGATACGGATAAAGGGCGGTATTATACCGCCCTTTGATCTATTCCTCTGTTGTTTCGTCATCTTTGAACTGCTTGAACACATCAGCCGTTCTGAGCGACGGGCGCTCAAAGCTCGACGGCGATACAAACACTACCTCCGCGCCGTTGTAGATTAGCACAGACAGCACCTCGTCATAGCTTATATCGCTCAGCGTAAGGCTGTCGCTGACGATTATGTATTCGGGAGCCGTTCCCTCCAATGAGAGAAGCTCGGAATAGCCCTCGGCTGTGCAGACATTTTCTCCGCAAAGCGAGAGGACAGCACTTTCAAATGTACCCTCACCCGCCGCTGTCAGCTTGTCCGTTACATAGATAAAGCTGCCGATGTCAATGCCCTCTGCGGCTGCTTTCAGGCGCTTCACCGCCTCGTCGCCGTAGGGCTTTGCAGCCTCCTCGCCCATAAAAGCCGACGCAATGTCACAGTAAAGCCTGCCGTACTGCTCGATAGTTGTGGGAACGCTAAGCCGGATAACAGCGCAGCCCTCGTCATTAAGCGCGTAGATATCGCGCTCGGACAGCGCAGAAAGCGTGAATACAACATCGGGCTTCAGCGCGGTTATGGCTTCGATATCGGGGTTTTCGCTGCTGCCGACTGTGGGCGCGGAAAGCTCGGGGTAGTCGCAGTAGGTACTCCTTGCAGCAAGCCTGTCGGAAAAGCCAAGCTCCGCGATAATCTCGGTTACCGCAGGCGAAAGGCTGACTACCTTTTTTGCTTCAGACTTTATTTCTGTGCCGCATATCTCTATGGGGAAGATCTGTGCCTCGATGGTCTCATGCGCTGTGTCTGATACGATTATCTCGGTGGGAAGCGAGCTGCTCTCCTCTTCCGAGGGTGTATTACAGCCTGTGAAAACAAGGCAAAAAGCCGCTAAAAGCGGTAAAAAACGTTTCATATCAATACTCCATTCCAAGTTCAATATGTGCGCTGAGATATTCTATAAACTGGCGCGCAACTCTGGGCGAGCGTCCGCTTCTGCGCAGCGCAAAGCGCTCCGATGCGGCAAAAAGCTTCTCGTCGGAAATATCTATTCCCTTATCCGCTGCAAGCTTCTTTACAATATCGAGGTACACCTCGCGCGTGGGTCTGCCGAAGGTCACGAACAGTCCGAAGCGGTCGGAAAGGCTCATGCTCTCGTCAACTGCGTCGGCATTCGCGCCGTTGTCACCGAGATGTTCAGAGGAGCTGTCCTTGATTATCCTGCGGCGGTTTGTGGTCGCGTATATCAGCACGTTTTCGGGACGAGCCGCAGCACTTCCCTCCAGCGCCGCCTTAAGCACTCCAAAGCGATCGTCGTCCTCGGCAAAGGTAAGATCGTCGATCATAACGATAAAGTACAAGGGACTGCGCTGAAGCTCTTTAAACAGCCTTGGAAGCTGAGCTATCTCGCTTTTCGGAAGCTCCACAAGGCGAAGATTCTCGTATTCGTTCAGCAGCGCCTTTACGGTGCTGGATTTGCCTGTGCCTCTATCACCGTACAGCAGTACGTCATGCGCAGGCTTGCCGCTTACAAAGCAGAGCGTGTTCTCAACCACCTGATTACGCTGAGCCTCGTAATTTTTGAGGTCGGACAGCCGTATCGGGTCGGTGGAGTCTATCGGCTGAAGCTCGCCCTCGCTGAAGCTGAATGCCTTGTACCCTGCAAGAATACCGCTGCCGTGCTTTGCGGCAAAATCAATAAAATATTCGGCGGTGTAGTTAAACTCTCCCTGCTCATAATCGGGGAGCGCTTTTAACAGCTCATCATCGCAACGGTCGCTCATTGCCGCTTTAAGCTTTTCGGAGCTGTACTCGGACAGCTTTTTAACCGCGCAAAGATCGAACTCCACCGCCTTTATCTGCGCTTGTGTAGGCGCTTTGGCTATCTTTTCGATAAAATCGTGCTTTCCGTAGACAAGCAGATCGTGAAGATACTGCGAAAGGCTCTTGTTCTCGGATAACAGTATCCTGCATATCCTTGAATAGCCTGTCAGGCAATTGGCTTCAAAGCCGTTTGCTATACACGAAAACGCCATTATCAGCGGATCGTTTCTTATATCAAATGCGCAGCCTGCGCAAAGCATGGTGTTAAGCTGCTTCATGAAATTTTCTCCTGTTCGTTTCTTATCTGTTCTATGAGCCTTTCAAGGTCGTCAAGTGTATTCATAGTGCCGCAGAGGTTTCTGAACCTCGCCGCGCCCTGCATTCCCTTCAAGTACCATGAGGCATGGCGGCGCGCCTCCTTCATGCCGACGCGCTCACCCTTGTCCTCAACTAAAAGTCCTATATGGCGGCGCATAATGATGAGCTTTTCCTCAAAGCTCGGCTCGGGGCGGACGAGCTTTCCCTCGTAATAGTCCTTTATCTGCCCGAAAAGCCACGGTCTGCCGTAGCTGCCGCGCCCTATCATGACAAGGTCGCAGCCTGTGTATTTATACATTTCCTCGCACTTTTCAACGCTGTCAACATCGCCGTTGCCGATAACGGGAATGCTGACCGCCTGCTTTACAGCGCGGATAATGTCCCAGTCGGCAGTGCCCGAATATAGCTGCTCTCGCGTTCTTCCGTGGACAGCTATCGCCGCTGCACCGTTTTCCTCGGCTATCTTCGCCATCTCGACAGCGTTTACGTTATCCTTATCCCAGCCCTTGCGTATCTTCACGGTCACGGGTATTTCAGTTGCCTCGACAGCGGCTCTTACAAGCTCGCCAAAAAGCTTCGGAGTCTTCATAAGTGCACTGCCCGCACCGCCGCCTACTATCTTAGGCATGGGGCAGCCTGCGTTGATGTCTATTATCTCGGGCTGATATTTCTCGGCTATCTTCACAGCCGCAGCCATAAACGGCGGCTCCGCACCGAAAAGCTGTACCGCCATGGGACGCTCATCGGGAGTTACCGTCAATAGCTCGGCTGTTTTTCTGTCGCTGTAGCAAAGCCCCTTGCAGCTTGCCATCTCCCCGACAACGTAAGCTGCGCCGTATTCCTTTGCCATAAGGCGGTAGGCTCTGTCCGCAACGCTCGCCATCGGTGCAAGTGCGGCGGTCTTTTCTATCTGTACGCCGCCGATGCTGATGTATTCCATAGTTATTTCCTTTCAGATCGAATGTATCATATTTATCCAATATATATTTTACCACAAAACTTAAAACTGTTCAAGATATTGTTGTAATTTTTACGGAAATATGATAAAATAAATAAGATACCGTTTTTTAAGGAGGACAGCCATGTCTGCTACAAATAAAAAATCCTCGCGAGTAGGGCTTTTTGACGAACTCAGAGGCTTCGCTATAATCTGCATGGTGGTGTACCATGCAATGTACGACCTGAAATATCTGCACGGGATAGATGTTCCGATATTCTTTGAAAGCTGGTTTGACGTTATCCGCGATATCTTTGCGGGAATGTTCATGTTTTTGTCGGGCGCAGTCTGCAAATACTCGTCCAATAATTTAAAGCGCGGTGTGCAGTGCTTTTTCATAGGCATGATAATGACGTTCATCATGCCGTTCTTTACTTACGGCACGATAATGTTCGGTATTCTGCACTTTATGGGCGTTTGTATGATGCTGTACGGTCTTGGTGAGCGCTTCCTCTCCAAGATACCCTCTATCGTAGGTATCGCCGTGTGCGTGTTCCTGTATATATTCACGATGAATATTCAGAATGGTTACCTTGGCTTCGGCGGCTTTGCGCTTATCGAAATTCCTCAGAAGGCTTATGATGTTGGAGTTCTGTTCCCGCTCGGCATAAAGAGCGCATATTTCTACTCCTCCGACTACTTCCCTCTGCTGCCGTGGATATTCGTATTCTTTGCAGGAAGCTTCTTCGGCGTTTACGCAAAGAACGGCGACCTGCCCAAGTGGATATACAACACACATATTCCGTGGCTTGCGACAGTCGGAAGATACACTATATGGATATATATCCTGCATCAGCCTATCCTTTACTTCACATTCAACCTTATATTCTAATAAAAGGGCGCTTTCAGCGTATAAATTGGTCTTATAAAAGGCTTGCAAAAAAACAAGAAATGTTATATAATATAATTTGTGTTTACTTAGCGCAAAGGCTGTTTCTCAAGTCGCCGCAAAGTGAGCAAAAAATTACGTTTGATACTTGATATGCGGTAGCTCCGCAGACTTAGATAGAGAAAATGAAAGGAGAAGATATTATGAAAAATAATAAGATACTGCCTGCGATATCGCTGCGCGGTCTTGTTGTATTTCCGTCCATGGTGCTGCACTTCGACGTTGGCAGAGAGCGCTCCGTAAACGCGCTGAAGGCTGCGACAGAGGGTGACGGATACATTTTTCTTGTGGCTCAGAAGGACCCTGCAAACACCGATCCCGAGATGAACGAGCTTTACGAGATGGGCGTTGTGGCAGAGGTAAGACAGCTTTTGACTACACCCGACGGCTCGACAAGAGTGCTGGTGGAGGGTCTGTACCGCGCAAAGCGTGTTAAGACCGTAAGCCGCACGGAATACCTGAAATTTGAGGTCAAGGAGGTAGGCAGCAGAAATACTGCGCTCTCCGACACCACAAAGACTGCCTGCAAGCGTGCGCTGAAGGACGCTTTTATGGACTATGCGCAGATAACCCCAAAGATGCCGCGTGAGCTGTACGACAGCATCGTTGGTGAGGAGGACTGCGAAAAGCTGTTTGAGAAGGTAGTATTCAATGTCGTGCTGAAGCTTGAGGACAAGCAGAAGCTGCTTGAAACCAACGGTACACTCAACAGGATAAAGACGCTTATCGCAATGCTCAGAAGCGAGCTTGAAATTATCGAAACCGAAATGGATATTCAGGAGCAGGTAAAGGAGCAGGTGGACAAGAACCAGCGCGAATATTACCTGCGCGAGCAGCTTCGCGTTATCTCCCGTCAGCTTGGCGACGGCGACAGCCCTCAGGAGGAGGTAGACCGCTACATAGAGCAGATCACCGCCCTCGGTCTGTCCGAAGATGTTACCGAAAAGCTTGTAAAAGAGGCTGAAAAGCTGATGAAGATGTCCTACTCCTCGCAGGAGGCAGGCGTTATCCGCGGCTACCTCGACACTGTGCTGGAGCTTCCGTGGAACGTAAGGACCAAGGACAAGCTTGACATCGACAAGGTACAAAAGCAGCTTGACAAGGATCACTACGGTCTTACAAAGGTCAAGGAGCGTATCACCGAAACTATTGCTGTGCGCGCGCTTGCCCCCGATATCAAGGGACAGATAATCTGCCTTTACGGACCTCCCGGCGTCGGAAAGACCTCTATCGGCAAGTCCATCGCAAAGGCGCTGGGCAGAAATTATGCGAGAGTTTCCCTCGGCGGCGTGCGTGACGAGGCAGAGATACGCGGTCACAGAAAGACCTATGTAGGCTCCATGCCCGGCCGTATGATAAACGCGCTGAAGCAGGCAAAGTCCATGAACCCCGTAATTCTGCTTGATGAGATCGACAAGATGAGCAACGACTACAAGGGCGACCCCTCCTCTGCTATGCTGGAGGTGCTGGACAGCGAACAGAACAACGCGTTCGTTGACCACTACCTTGAAATTCCCGTTGACCTCAGCGATGTGCTGTTCATCACAACAGCGAACTCGCTTGATACCATATCTCCTCCCCTGCTCGACCGTATGGAGGTCATTGAGCTGAACAGCTACACTCGCGAGGAGAAGTTCAATATCGCAAAGAAGCACCTGCTGCCAAAGCAGCTCAAAAAGCACGGCGAAAAGGCTGCTGACCTTAAGGTTACAGACAAGGCGCTTTACAGTATCATCGACTTCTACACAAAGGAAGCAGGCGTAAGAAAGCTTGAGCGCAGGATCGCGGATATCTGCCGCAAGGCTGCGAAGAAGCTGGTTTCGGGAACTAAGAAGCTGACCGTTACCGACGCTAACATAAACGAATACCTCGGCGTCAAGAAGTACCTGCCCGAGCATCTTGCAGCGCAGGACGAGGTGGGTCTTGTAAACGGACTTGCGTGGACTTCCGTTGGCGGCACTATGCTGCCGCTCGAAGTTCTTGTGCTTGACGGCACAGGCAAGACTGAATTTACAGGAAGCCTCGGCGACGTTATGAAGGAATCCGCAAAGATAGCCGTGAGCCTTACAAGAGCGCTCTCTGACAAGTACGGCATTGACAAGGAATTCTACAAAAACAAGGATATCCATGTTCACGCTCCCGAGGGCGCTGTGCCTAAGGACGGTCCCTCCGCAGGCGTAACGCTGACAACTGCGCTGGTTTCGGCGCTCAGCGGTATCCCTGTACGCAGAGATGTTGCAATGACGGGCGAGATAACACTTCGCGGCAAGGTGCTGGCTATCGGCGGACTTAAGGAAAAGACAATGGCTGCGTACCGCGCAGGAGTTAAGACAGTATGTATCCCGAAGGAGAACGAGCCTGACATCGACGAGCTTGACGAGGTAGTTAAGCAGAACGTAAAATTCGTTGTTGCAGAGGATATCGCGACTGTTCTCGACGCAGCGCTCGTAATGCCGAATGTTGCTCAGAAAAAGACAGGCAGCATGAAGAAAAAGAAGCTGAACAGCGAGCCTGCCGTAGACGGCAAAAAGCTCCCCGTGCTGTCGGCAAATTAAAATGCATAGGTGACACATGAATTTCAATAAAGCTGAATTTTTTACTTCCTACGGAAGCTTCAAGCAGATACCTAAGTCCACAAAGACCGAGATAGCATTTGCGGGTCGGTCTAATGTGGGCAAATCCTCACTGATAAACAAGATATTCAACAGAAAATCTTTGGCGAGGGTCAGTGCTGTCCCGGGAAAAACTGCGACGATAAACTTCTATTCGCTTGAAAACGTGCATTTTGTTGACCTCCCCGGCTACGGCTATGCGAAGGTGTCGAAATCCGAAAAGGAGCGCTGGGGCGAGCTTATCGAGGGCTATCTGAACGATGACCGCGAGCTTGCACTGGTGTTCCAGCTTGTGGACTTCCGCCACCCCCCCACCAAGGACGATATCATGATGATAAACTTCCTCATTGACAGCGAGCTGCCGTTCGTTGTGGTGCTGACTAAGGCGGATAAGCTCTCCAAAAAGCAGCGTGCCGAACGCAGAGAGGCGCTTATGACGGAGCTTCCCTGCGCTGAGGATATCACGATAATCGAGTTTTCGGCTCAGACGGGCGATGGTGTGGAAGCTATCCGAGAAATAATCACAGAGCTTGCCGAAAGCGAAGATATATCCCCCGAAAACAACACAACTGAGTAAGATTTCACTAAATCAACACATTTTTTACTTGACACTATTCCTGCGATGGTATATAATAAGTAATGTATAATTTTGAAAGGACTTGATCTGCATGACTGACAAGAAAAGAAAAAGAATGATGACGGCAATGCGTGTTATCGCGCTGATCGTTGCGGTTATTATGATAATCGGCGTTATCTTGCAGGGTTTCATGTAAAAGTCGCTGAAAGGATCTATAACAAATGGGTTTATTTACAAACTATAACGACTCGGGTTCAGGCGTTGCAAAAAAAGCGCCGCAGAAAAAAACCATCTTCCGCTTTTTCGATGCTTTCGTAAATAAGTTCTGGACGCTGATGTACATCAACTTCATTTATGTCCTGTTCTGTCTTCCGATAGTCACATTCGGACCTGCTACCGCTGCAATGACAACACTTATGCGAAACATCTACCTTGAAAAGCCACAGTTTGTATTCTACGATTTCTGGCAGGCCTTCAAGAAGAATTTCAAGCAATCCTTCCTTATCGGTATTTTCGATGTGCTGGCAATAGCTCTTGCGGTCTATGCGTTCTTCTTCTACACAACAAATATCGACGCGGAGAATTACTGGCTGTACTACGCTCTTACAATGGCGGCAGAAGTCATCTTCCTGCTGATGAATTTCTTCATTTATCCGCAGATAGCGGCACTTGACCTTAAAATGCCCGCGATACTGAAAAATTCCCTTATCTTTGCATTTGTTAATCTCAAGGGTAATCTCATCTGCCTTGCTCTGTTTATCGGCTATGCAACACTTGTGCTGTTCTTCCCGTACATTATGCTGATACTGGCGCTGATATTCCCCTTCGGTTTCCTTGGGCTGGTGGTAATGTTCGCCTGCTACCCCGCTATTCAGAGGCTTATCATCAATCCCTTCTACGAAGCCAAGGGCGAAAAGAATCCTGAGCTGCCCGACTACGACGATGACGATGATGTTCTTTTCGAGGACAAGGGCGGCGAGGAAGCTCCCATAAAGTTCAAAAAAGAAAAAGGTCGCGGCAAGATAATCAAGTAAACACAAAAGGCAGGAGTCAGCTCCTGCCTTTTATATTGCATTAAAAAGAGGCTCCCGTTAGGAGCCTCTTTCTGCTTATTGTATTACTTCTCGTCTTCGTCCTTGTTCTTGCGACGCTTACCGCAAGCAAACATCAGGATTCCCGAAGCACCTGCCGCAGCAAGTGCCATAGCAGCGGGAGAAGCTACGCCTGTGCTGGGGTTAAATCCGCCATCAGCACTTCCTGCAAGCGGAACATTAAAGTCATCAAACGGTACAGGAGCATCGTCGATACTGAAATCAGGCTGAACACCAAGCGGAATAGAAGAATCTATAAACTCAGCAACGAGCGGGATCTCATCGGGATCAAGATCGTCGTCGATATCATCATCAACGGGATCTGTGCTGTCAGCAGGGTCGCTTGTATCGTCTACAGGGTCATCAAGCTCGCCATCAGCGTCACCGTCAGGATCAGCAGGATCGCTGTCGTTGTTGGAATCATCACCGACAGGATCTGTG
>CAYSYF010000019.1:0-41334 GCA_964435155.1 uncultured Ruminococcus sp.
AAAAATGCGGATATCGAAAAGTACAACGAAGAAAACCCCATCTAAGCTTTTATTTAAGGAGAAATAAAATGGTTGTAATCGAACTTGAAAACGGCAAGAAGATCAAGCTGGAGCTGTACCCCGACAAGGCTCCCATCACAGTAGAAAACTTCCTCAAGCTGGTAGGCGAGGGTTTCTATGACGGTCTTATCTTCCACCGCGTAATAAAGGACTTTATGATCCAGGGCGGCGACCCCACAGGTACAGGTATGGGCGGCGCTAAGGATAAGATCAAGGGCGAGTTCCTGATGAACGGCGTTCCCAACAGCCTTTCTCATGAGCGCGGCGTTATCTCCATGGCGAGAGCGCAGAACCCCAATTCCGCAAGCTCGCAGTTCTTTATCGTTCATAAGGACTCCACCTTCCTCGACGGTCAGTATGCCGCATTCGGCAGAGTTACCGAGGGTATGGACGCAGTTGATGAGATAGCAGAAACAGCTACCGATATGAACGATCGCCCCAAGAGCGATATGAAAATGAAGAAAGTATATATCGAAGAATAAAAAAATCGGAGTCTTTTTAAAGGCTCCGATTTTTTATTCTCCTGCATTGGCAAAAAGCGGCAGCCGAAAAACTTATGTATATTGCACAAAAAGTTATGTCACTTTTAATCAAATTGTGTCCATTTTCAGCTTAAAAACCGCTATTTCTCACCTGTTGCTATTGACAAAAATGCTATTTTATAGTATCATAGAAGAATAGGAGTATAGGGCGAAGTGCGCCTTTTTCCCATTACAGAAAAAGAGGTTTAAAAATGCGATTTGGAAGTGTGGCATTTTTTAAAGTGCTTATAAAAACTGTCCTCTGCATAGCCTTTTTTGTTCCGTTGGTGCTCTGCGTTGTTTTTGCAGTGCTTTTGTGGAACAAGAGCGCCGAGCTGGAGGAAGTCAAGTTTGAAAACGAAAAGCTGACATATTACTCCGAGATAGTAAGCGGCGAGCAGCCCCTTACTGTTGAGGGCTTTTATGAGCTTTATTCCGGCAGCGGGCTTTCAGATGAAGCCCTGATAGCCTACATCAACGGGAATAGCGGAAGCACCGACGCCGCAAAGCCGCAGTCCACTACCAAAGCTACCGCGGAAAGCACAACAAGCAGTACGCCTGCCGAAAATGATCCCGAGCCCGTCGAAAGTGCAGAGGCTGACGGCACCGCCGAAACAAAGGAAGCGGACGAACAGCCTCCCGAGGACATTCCCGTATCTCAGCCTGTAAATGAATACGAATTGCTTTATAACGACCTTACAGTTCCTGTTCCCACGCAGTATGTAAGAGAAGAAGGCACGATATATCTCACCTTCGATGACGGTCCGTCGCAGAATACATACTCTATCCTGCATTATCTCGATCAGTATGATATCAAAGCAACCTTCTTCGTTGTGCCCGAGCGCACCGATGAATGTTATGCTATCATGAAGCAGATCGTTGATAAGGGGCATTCGATAGGCGTTCACAGCGCTTCGCACGAGTATGAAAAAATATATTCCTCTGTTGAAGCTTATCTCGATGACTTCTACGAGGCATGGCAGATGATATATGAAGCAACAGGGGTAAAGACCCACATCTTCCGCTTCCCCGGCGGCAGCAAAAACGACTTTAACGAGGAAACGCGCGATGCGATAATCGAAGAAATGACACGCCGCGGCTTCCGCTACTACGACTGGAACGTAGACAGCAACGACGCCGGCGGTGCAACATGGACCGATATGTATAACTCAGTGCCCGCGGATATCGCAGGAAATTACCGCTCTGTGGTGCTTATGCATGATTCCGCTGCGCGCGAGAACACAGTATATGTGCTTGAGGATATCCTCAAAGTGCTCAAAAATGAAGGCTATAAATTCGATAAAATAAACAACAACACGCAGCCCGTCCAGTTCATAGGACCGTTTGCATAATATGTAACAGAAAGGATAACCAAATATGGGTATTAAGGATAATTTCTCACAGGCAGTTAAAGAACTGTGGAAAAAGGACGGAATGGAGGACAGCGCCGAGGCTCCCGTGATAAGAGATGGCGCGCCCACTCAGCTTGACCAGTATCTCAACCAGCAGCCCGAGCAGGCGGCTGTACAGGCACAGCCCGCAGCCCCCGTTCAGCCCGAGGCGCCTGTTCAGCAGAGCGCTCCCGCACAGCCTGCGGCTCAGCCCGCTCAGACAGCGGCACAGCCCGCAGCTCCCCAGCAGGAAACAAGCGCAAACGGCGTTCCGCTGGAAACCCCTTACTACCGCACCGCTCCCGTAAACAACAATCCTCAGCCCGCGGCGGCTCAGCAGCCGGCAGGCGCAAATACATACAACCCCAACAGCGGCTTCACCACCGCCCCTGCTCCCGCTCCCGGAAATGTGAATGCTAACCGTGCGGCCGGCGTCAGCGACGAGGTGACTGTTATCTCCAAGAATACAGTTATCGACGGAAATGTGCGCTCCCTCGCAAATATGCAGGTGGACGGCAACATCAAGGGCAACGTCGAAACAACACGCGATATCGACATGACAGGTAAGGTAGTCGGCGATATGAAGTGCAACAACGCTACCATGAACTCCGCTGCTATGCAGGGTAATATGACCATCAAGGGTAAAATGCGCATGGATAGAGATACTATCCTTATAGGCGACCTCACCTCTCAGTACGCAGATGTAAACGGACGTATCAGAGGAAAGCTGGAGATCGCAGGCAAGGCAGAGCTTAAGCGCGATGCTATCGTATTCGGTGATATAAACGCTTCTACAATTGCTGTTACAGACGGAGCTATCATTCAGGGCTATGTAAACACGACATTCCTCTCCAAGGAGGACAGCCGCAATGCCTTCCCCGACGCTATCTCGCTTGATGCAGCTAAGGTGGAAAACGCGAAGTAACGGCTAAAAAACGGTAAAGAAACCCGTTCATTCTTGACGGGCTCTCCGTTATGGATTACAATTATTATATGCACTTTATATTGCGAAAGGTCAATAAATGAGCAAACAAAAAACTTCTCTCGCACCACTCATTTCCACTATCGTGGTGGCAGTTCTTGCAATCGTAGTGGTCATAGCGGCTATACTGCTTATAACAGGTGATGACGGTACATCTGCCGCAGACGGCAATGCTCCCGACGCTTCGATATCGGAGTCCTTCAAGCCCACTCAGGAGCTTGTTGACGAATGCACATACGCTGCACACGATCTCGTTGCAGATAACTATCGTATTGTGCGTCTGTTTGTAACGGAGGGACTTTCCTACGAGTCCGAGCCTTACGGAAATCTCCCCGAAGACGGACTTTACACGGTAAGCAGCAACGACTATAAGACGCTTGAACAGATCGAAGAGCTTGTACGCTCCGTTTTTGTTGAGGAAGAAGCTGTCCGCGTTCTGGACAACATAGACGGCAAGGGACTTGCGGTGTATCAGAACCGTGAGAAGCTTGTTAAGGTAGAGGATACCGAGGACACTACCGCAGAAGCCACAGAGGAAAGCGCGAGCGTTCAGTATAAGACGGAATATGTTCTTGGAATAAGCGCTGATTTTGTTCCCGACACCGACTATACAAAGGACTGGTCCAGTTGCCGCATTGCAATAATCCCCCGTTCCGAAACATTGTGTGATCTCACAGTTTATCTGGACGGTCTTGACGAAACCACCGCCACCGATACAGACGCCGACAGCGTGCTTAAGATGACTATGGTAAAGGTCGAGCAGGACTGGCGTCTTGAAGCATTCGTATACTGATATGCCTAAAAAAAGCAATAATCTCGCTGCCTATGCAGTAGCAAGTCAGTTCGCGTTTTCAATACTCGGACCGCTCCTGCTGTTTATCGTTGGCGGATACTACGCTTCAAAGTTCTTCGGCTGGCCCGACTGGGCAATGGGAATTTGCGTTGCGCTGGGTATAATATTCATGCTTGGCGGCGGTATCTCACAGCTCGGCAAGATCATGAGCCTCTACGGCAAGGAGAACAAAAGCGCTCCCAAAAGCTTTTCAAGCACCGACGACAACGACTATTACGACAATTATCGGTGATAGGATATGGCAGCAAAAAAGAACCAAATAATCATTCAGGAAATGCGCTCGCTCCTCCCCTATTACATGGCGATAAACGCAGTGTATTTCGCTGTGGTGCTGGTACTGTTCTTCGTAACGGGATATAACTACACCCTGATAACGGGCGCAGTATACGGCAATATTATATGTGTGCTGAACTTCTACCTTTTGGGTAAAACAGCACAAAAGGCTATCCGAATGACTCCAAAAGCAGCACAGGGCTATATGAATGCAATGTACTGCGTAAGATATCTCGGATTATTCGCAGCAATGACAGTCGCCGCATTGGTGCCGTTCATTGAGCTGCTTACAGCGGTGATACCGCTGCTTTTCGTGAAGATAGCTATTACGATAAGGGCTGTGCGCGAAAAGAATAAAAACTGAAAATTCTCTTTTTAAATTCATCGGACGATGACCCGTCCAAAAGGAGGAAGATATTATGTTAAATGCCATGCTTATGGCATCTGAGGCTGCTGTTGAGGCTGCCGAAAAGAGCTTTGAGATCAGCGGTCCCATGGTCGTGACAAGCTGGGAAATGTTCGGAATGACGTGGAATCTCACGGAGTCCGTCATTGTACAGTGGATCGTAATGGCGATCATTCTGATCGTGTGCCTGATACTCGGCACAGGGCTGAAGATAGTCCCCACTACGCGCCGTCAGGCTCTCGCCGAAATGCTCATCACAGCCCTCAAGGGTATGGTAAACGACGGCATGGGAAGCAAATACAAAGCGTATATTCCCTACGTCGGTATACTTATGGTATACATCATGTTCAATGCCCTTATCAGTCTCTTCGGATTGCGCGCTCCTATGGCAGATGTTTCTGTTACCGCGACGCTCGCGATGATAACATTCTTCATGACGCAGTACAACCGTGCAAAGACAGGTAAGCTCAAAGGCTATCTCAAGTCGTTTGTCGATCCGCTGCCGTTCATGCTGCCGTTCAATATCATCGGTGAGTTCGCAAACCCTGTATCTATGGCGCTGCGTCTGTTCGGAAACATGGTCGCAGGTATGGTTATCGGCGGACTGATCTATTTCGCGCTGGGCAACTTCGCTATCCTTATCCCTGCGGTAGCGTCGCTGTACTTCGATATCTTCTCAGCGGTAATTCAGTCCTATATCTTCGTAATGCTCACAATGTCGTATATCTCAAGCGCAGAATGTGAGTAAACAAAAAACTACGGATATATTCCCTCTCAAGGGATAATATACAAGCAAATCAAATATTCATGGAGGATATTACTATGACAGACATGGAAATTTTAGCAAATGCTATCGTACTCGGCTCGTCCGCTCTCGGCGCAGGCGCAGCAATGATCGCAGGTATCGGCCCCGGTATCGGTGAGGGTTACTGCGGCGGTAAGGCGGTTGAGGCTATCGCAAGACAGCCCGAGGCTTCCGGTACCATCACAAGAACAATGATCATCGGTGACGCTATCGCGGAAACAACAGGTATCTACGCACTGGTAGTTGCACTGCTGCTCCTTTATGCTAACCCCATCTTCGGCTCGCTCCAGAGCGTACTCGGCGCATAAGCCAAAAGAAAGATAAAAGCATAAAAGGAGGAGTTGGGCATAATGCTGAATCTCATCAGCGAGGCTGCTGTGGCTACAGAACAGCCTAAGCTTGCACTGGTTTCGATAGATCCCGGAACCATCGTGTTTACCCTTATCAATACGCTCATCATCTTCCTTATCTTCAGAATATTCCTGTACAAGCCGGTATGCAAGATACTGGATCAGCGCAAGGAGCTCGCCGCAAAGGAGATCGCCGACGCGCAGGCAGCTAAGGAAGCTGCTGAAAAAACAGAGCAGGAATACCTTGCAAAGCTCGCTGACGCAAAGGCTGAGGCTGCTGAGATCATGAAGCAGGCAACAGCAAGAGCACAGGCGCGCGAGGAAGAGATCATCTCCGACGCTAACAAGAACGCCGCAGAGATCAGAGCAAAGGCAGAAGAAGCTATCGAACGCGACAAGAAGCGTGCGATGAACGAGATAAAGGACGAGATCTCCGATATCGTCGTTATGGCAGCTACAAAGGTCGTTGAGAAGGAAATTTCGGCTAAGGATAACGAGAGCCTTATCTCCGAGTTCTTAGTTAATGTAGGTGCGCAGGAATAAACCGCACCCCCGAAAACTATTAAAAACGGGAGAAAAGCATGAACGACAAGGCAGAAAAGGTATACGGCGAGGCGTTTTTCGAGCTGTGCCTTGAGGAGTGTCCCGATAAGCTTCAGAATATATCGGAGGAGCTTTCCGCGCTTTCGGAGATCTTCCGTGAAAACCCCGAGCTTGTAAAGATAATGGGTACACCTACAATATCTACAGAAGAAAAGCTTTCGCTTACCAAGGATATCATCACAAGCGGAAACGTGAGTGAATACAGCGGAAACCTGCTTTGTATACTCGCCGAACGCAGCAGATTTGGCTGCTTCGACGGCATAGTAAAGCACTTCCGCGCGAAATACAACGAGTATTTCAAGATCGCTGAGATCACCGTCACAACAAGTACCCCTCTCACAGAGGAGCTGCGTAAAAAGATCATCGCGAGAATGTCAGAGGTCACAGGTAAGACTGTTACCCTGCACGAGAAGATCGACCCCGCTATAATCGGCGGTATCGTGATAGATCACGGCAGCACACGCTACGACGGCAGCGTCAAGGCAAGACTTAATGCGATAAAGAACGAGCTTGGCTCGATAATCGCATAACAAATAAACTTAAGAAAGGGAAGTAGTAATGGATTTACGCCCCGATGAAATAACGGGCCTTATCAAGGACCGTATCAAGAACTACAATGCAAAGATCCAGCTTGGCGACATCGGTACGGTAGTTACCGTCGGTGACGGTATCGTGCGTATTCATGGACTTGAAAAGTGCATGATCAACGAGCTGCTTGAATTTGAGAACGGCGTTCAGTGCATGGCGCTCAACCTTGAGCAGGACTTCGTTGGTGCCGTAATGCTCGGCTCAGATGCAGGCATCAAGGAAGGCGATACAGTAAAGCGCACAGGCAGCATCGTATCCGTACCCGTAGGCGAGGAGCTCCTCGGCAGAGTTGTAAACTCCCTCGGTCAGCCTATAGACGGCAAGGGTCCTATCCTCTCAAAGGAGACCCGCCCCATTGAAAAGATCGCTTCCGGTATCATCACAAGAGAGCCTGTAAACGTACCTCTTCAGACAGGTATCAAGGCTATCGACTCCATGATCCCGATAGGCAGAGGTCAGCGTGAGCTGATCATCGGCGACAGACAGACAGGTAAGACTGCTATCGCTATCGACACTATCATCAATCAGAACGGCAAAGATGTAATTTGTATCTATGTCGCTATCGGTCAGAAAAACTCCACAGTTGCAGGCGTGGTTGAAACACTGCGTGCAAATAACGCTCTGGATTACACCATCGTTGTTTCCGCAACCGCTTCCGAGCTTGCTCCGCTTCAGTACATCGCCCCCTACTCGGGCTGTACTATGGGTGAGTACTTCATGGATAAGGGTAAGGACGTTCTCGTAGTATACGACGATCTGTCCAAGCACGCTGTTGCTTACAGAACCCTCTCCCTGCTGCTGAAAAGACCGCCCGGACGTGAGGCGTTCCCCGGTGACGTATTCTATCTGCACTCCAGACTGCTGGAGCGTGCAGCACGTCTTAACAAGGACTACGGCGGCGGCTCGCTGACTGCGCTTCCTATCATCGAAACACAGGCAGGCGACGTTTCCGCGTATATCCCCACAAACGTTATCTCCATCACCGACGGTCAGATATATCTTGAAACCGAGCTGTTCAATGCAGGCGTTCGTCCCGCAGTAAACCCCGGTATCTCGGTATCCCGTGTAGGCGGTAACGCTCAGATCAAGGCAATGAAGAAGGTTTCCGGTACACTTAAGCTGGACTACTCTCAGTACAGAGAGCTTCAGTCCTTTGCACAGTTCGGCTCTGACCTCGATCAGGATACAAAGAACCGTCTTGCAAAGGGTGAGCGTATCGTTGAGGTACTCAAGCAGGATCAGAACTCTCCCCTCGCCGTAGAGGAGCAGGTCATCGTTATCTATGCGGTAATCAACAACTACCTCGCTTCCATTGAGCTTGAGCAGATCAAGCAGTATCAGAAGGACCTTATCGCACATATCAAGGAAAACAAGCCTGAGATACTTGAAAGCATCAGAAATGAAAAGGTAATGACACCCGAAAACGAGGAAGCAATAAAGGAAGTCCTTACAAGCTTCGCTGCTTCTTACGCAGGCTAATACGAAAGGAGTGCCAATATGAAACAGGCAGCTTTAACCCTCAGCATCATCGCAACAACCCTCAGCGTATTCGCTACACTTGCGATCGGCTGGCTGTACCTTGAGAAAAAAGTAAAGTATATCACAACAGAGGATAATATCCAGTGATATGCCGCTCATAAACACCAATCCAAAATATGGAGGTGATATATCATAGCAAACGGAAATATGAAGGACATCAAGCGCCGTATCAAGTCCGTCGGCTCCACCCGACAGATAACAAAGGCTATGGAGCTTGTTGCCTCAAGTAAGCTGCGTAAGGCAAAGCAGCGCGCAGAGCAGGCTCGTCCGTACTTTACGGAGCTTTACCGCTCCATGTGCGAGATAGCTTCCGCAAATACGGATTTCTCCACCGTGTTTACTCAGAAAAGAGAGATCAAAAATCGTCTTTTCATCGTTATCGCAGGTGACAGAGGTCTTGCGGGCGGTTATAACTCAAATGTGCTGAAGCTCGTTGCATCGGCTCACGCCGACGACGCTGAAAAGCCCAAGATAATCGCTATAGGAAAGAAATCTATTGAGTATTTCACCAAGCGCGGTTATGATGTAGTCGGCAGCTTCCCGAATGTTGCAGAAGATATCAAACCAACACTGGCTTACGATATTGCAAATATTGCGATAGATATGTTCAGAAAGGGAGAGGTTGACGATGTTCAGCTCTTCTATACAATGTTCGTTTCGTCGCTGACACAGGAGCCGCAGCAGATGGCTGTGCTCCCCATGGTGACACAAAAGCTGGAAAACTACGGAACTATGGACTACGATCCCTCGCCCGAGGCTGTATTTGACCGTATCGTTCCCCGCTTTACAGCAAGCCTTCTGCAGTGCGCTATCGTGGAAGCATACGCTTCCGAGCAGGGCGCCCGCAGAACCGCAATGGAGTCGGCAACCGACAACGCCGACGAGATGATAGCAAGTCTGTCGCTGCTGTATAACAGAGCAAGACAGGCAAGCATCACACAGGAGCTGACCGAGATCGTCGGCGGCGCCAATGCTTTGGAATAACACAATGATCCCAATTTCCAACCAACGGAAAGGAAAAGTTAGAAAATGACAAATCAGAACATAGGCACGATTGTTCAGGTAATCGGTGCGGTGCTTGATATCAAGTTCAGCCCCGAGAGCCTTCCTAATCTGCTTAATGCTATCGAGATCGACAACCACGGTCAGAAGCTGGTGGTCGAGGTAGCTCAGCATATCGGCGACGATATCGTCCGCTGCATTGCTATGGGCGCTACCGACGGTCTTGTAAGAGGCATGGAAGCAGTAGACACCGGTGCTTCCATCAAGGTCCCTGTCGGAGAGGAAACACTCGGTCGTATCTTCAACCTGCTGGGCGACGCTGTTGACAACAAGCCTCAGCCCGAAACAGCAGAAAAATGGGAGATCCACCGTCCCGCTCCTACTTTCGAGGAGCAAGAGGCGTCCAACGAGGTACTTGAAACAGGTATCAAGGTAGTTGACCTTATCGCTCCTTACCTCAAGGGCGGTAAGATCGGTCTGTTCGGCGGTGCCGGCGTTGGTAAGACAGTCCTTATCATGGAGCTTATCAACAACGTTGCAAAGCAGCATGGCGGTATCTCCGTATTTACAGGTGTAGGTGAGCGTACCCGTGAGGGCAACGACCTTTACCTCGAAATGACCGAATCAGGCGTTATCAACAAGACCGCACTTGTGTACGGTCAGATGAATGAGCCTCCGGGAGCAAGAATGAGAGTTGCACTCTCGGGTCTTACTATGGCGGAGTATTTCCGTGATAAGCAGGGTCAGGACGTACTGCTGTTTATTGATAATATCTTCCGTTTCACACAGGCAGGCTCTGAGGTATCCGCGCTGCTGGGTCGTATGCCCTCTGCCGTAGGCTACCAGCCCACACTGTCTACAGAGATGGGCGCTCTGCAGGAGCGTATCACCTCTACAAAGAAGGGTTCTATCACATCGGTACAGGCTGTTTACGTTCCTGCCGATGACCTTACAGACCCCGCGCCCGCTACGACCTTCGCACATCTGGACGCTACCACAGTACTTTCCAGAAATATCGCGTCTATGGGTATCTACCCCGCAGTAGACCCGCTGGAGTCCACCTCCAGAATACTCACCCACGAGATCGTAGGCAAGGAGCACTACGAGGTCGCTCGTGCAGTACAGTCTATCCTGCAGCGCTATAACGAGCTTCAGGATATCATTGCTATCCTCGGTATGGACGAACTCTCCGATGAGGATAAGCTGACAGTAGCACGTGCAAGAAAGATCCAGCGCTTCCTGTCCCAGCCGTTCTCCGTTGCTGAGCAGTTTACAGGCATGGAAGGTAAGTATGTTCCCCTCAAGGAAACTATCCGTGGCTTCAAGGAGATCATCGAGGGCAAGCACGACGACCTGCCTGAGTCTGCATTCCTGTTCGTTGGCACTATCGAAGAGGCAGTAGAAAAGGCTAAGAAGGGTTAAGGTGAGCTTATGACTCCGTTCAAGCTTGAGATAATCACGCCTGAAAAGAAGTTCTTCGACGGCGAGACTGAGCAGATAATCGTCCGCACAACAGTAGGTGACGTTGGTATACTCAACGGTCATGAGCCGTACTGTGCAGCGCTTGGCATCGGTCAGATGCGCATCATGGTGGACGGAAAGCTTCGTCACGCAGCAACTTCGGGCGGAATTATCAAGGTTAGCCGCGAAAAGACCGTCGTACTGGTAGACTCCTGCGAATGGGCTGACGAGATCGACATAAACCGCGCGCAGACAGCAAAGGACACAGCAGAGCAGCGTATTAAGTCCGCGGAAAGCGACAGACAGCTCAAAATGGCTGAATACAAGCTCAAGCGTGCGCTCAACCGTATCGACGCGGCAAGATTTAAATAACAATCAAAAGACGCTTCATTTGAAGCGTCTTTTTTATTTGTTTGTAATGATCTGTTCAAGCTGACCAACATCGGCTGCGATATGCGCGGGCTTGCAGCCTTCAAGCTCCTCGCGATCCCTGAAGCCCCAAAGCACTCCGCAGGCATCTATCCCCGCTGCCGCAGCAGTCTGCATATCAACATTGCTGTCACCGACATATATTGCTTCTTCTTTTTCTATACAGAAGCGGCGGCAAAGCTCCAGTGCGGCTTCGGGCGAGGGCTTCAGCGCAAATCCGCCGCCCTGTCCTATTACTTCCCTTATGCTGTCACCGAAAAAACGTTGCACAAGCTCACTCGCAAATTCGTGAGCCTTGTTCGTGTTTACACAGCAGATAATTCCCTTTGCGTCAAGACTCTTTACAAGCTCCGAGATACCCTCGTACGGGGCGGTAAGATCGGTCTTGTGCGCAGAGTAATACTCCTGATAAAGCCGATAGCACTGCTCATGCTGCTCGTCGGTATGTCCCTCGGGCAGCATACGATGCACTAAATTGGGTATTCCGTTGCCGATAAAGTGACGATAAGCTTCAACGGAGTGGACAGGATAGCCAAGCGTTTTCAGCGTGTGATTGCCCGTAGCCGCCAGATCATCTAAAGTGTTCAGCAGCGTACCGTCAAGATCGAAAATAACTAGTCTGTACATAACTTATAGTTCCTTGTTTTATTCAGACTGCGCTTCTTCTGTTTCTATAACAAGAGCATAGGTGGAGAAATCAGGAAGCTCATCTTTTGTCACGCAGATACGTGAATTGTATGCGTTGTTCAGCTTCTGCCAGCTTGTATAGCTCTCAGAGTAGCTGCCATCGGAATGAATGGTATACTCGCCGCTGCCTAAAGCGAGCCAAAGCCACATTGCATTGTCGCGATAAAGATAATTGGGATCAGCAAGACTGTCACAGCCTGTGATCGCCACGGGCTTCACGCTCGTGCCTGAAAGATGTGCAAGCGCAGCAAATCGCGCTGCAAACGACGCAGAGGAATTAAGATACATACCCTGACCTATAACATCGCAATAATCATCACCGGGATAAAAATCCGCACTGCTGCCGTTGTATACCCAGATGAGATTATTCAATCCGTGATATTCGTTAAAGCGTATGAACATAAGCTGCCACAGCCATTTGTAGCTCTCTGAGTCACCGCCCCACCAGTAAAGCTCGGTATCGCCGTCGGGAAGCGGCTGCCAGACAACTGTGATACGCTCATCTTTGAAGCGCTTGAGCTGCTGAGCCATGTTGTCAATATCGAGAATAACTCTGTAGCACTGCTCAGAGATCATCTCGCTGTTGTACATTCCCTCAAGCTCTTCTATGCTCAGCAGCGCTATATCGCGCTCCGTCACAGCCTCGGAAAGCACAAACTCTGTGCCGCTCTTGTAAAGCCCGTTCTCACTCTCGACAGGAGCATACCAATGCCAGCCAAGCGAAACTATACCGCCGCTCCTGCCCCATTCAAGAGCAAGCTCTATCTCCTTTTCGGCAGCTTGCGCATCGTCCTCGTCGGCATACAGCGATGAATATATCAGATTTCCGCAGCGCATTGCAGGATAGCGTCCCGTCTGCTCATATACTGCGTCTATCTCCGCATTTGTTCCGACCGTAACATTCTGTGCAGTCAGCACTCTTACGCCAAACATATCAGACAGATACTTCATCGTGCCGATAGTATGTATGCCTGTGTTCTTTCCCACAACCGATACGGGTACCTGATAGCAGGCAGACGACGCCGGTGTGCTGTCCTCAACGATGAAATAATCAATAGAAGCATAGCCGTCAAGCATAGTCAGCGTGATTAGCGACGGGCCCGCTTCAAGGTATATGTTATCTATCGTATACAGCCCGAATACAGGTTCGTCCGTCGGCGGAATGTAATATGTTCCCACACAGCCCTCAGGCGCAGACAGGCTTACCGCCGCGCCACTGTAGGAATACGCAGCAATTACCACTCGATAATGCTGCGAGGTCGGGACGTCGGCAATATGCGTCAGCGTCTTATCCTGCTCCAGTATAACATAACCGCTGCCGTCATACTCGCCGTCAGTACGGGCATAGCCTTCAAAAACACCGCTCTCGGCATTGAGCTTCATAGACGTCGGCTGGAGGTCAATGGTGTATTCCTTCTGCAAAAGCTCAGACCGCTCCTCAGGAGCATCTGCCTCTGTCGTTTCGATGCTCTCCGACGTTTCAACAGTTTCCGTTTCTTCGGGAAGGCGCTTATCGGGGATCTCCGTGCAGCCACTTATCATTACCGCTGTAAGCAAAAGCGGCAGTATTTTCCTTGAAAAAAACTTCATATTCTTTAACGATACCTCTCGATACAAGAGTAATTACTTTAGCTTAAGAGCCTTTCTCAGCTCCTTTTCGTCATCTTCCGGCACGACAGCAAGCAGAACATCTTCGCTGTGCAGTACCGTAGGACCTCTGGGAATGATGGTGTGACCACCGCGGCTTATGCAGACGATATTGCAGTTTTTAGGCAGCGCTATATCCATAAGCGCCGTTCCGTCCAGCCTGTGATCCTCGGGAAGCGTTATCTCCACGAGCGAAGCCTCACCGCCGCCCAGCGGAATAAGCTCCTTTATTGCGCTGATGTCCACCTCGCGCTCCATAAGCTGTATGATATTATCCGTAGCCGAGATAACTATATCAACTCCCAGCAGCTTCAGCAGCTCAGCGTTTTTTGGGTTGTTTACCTTGGCTATCGTCTTTTTTACGCCAAAAAATCTCTTCGCGATCTGGCAGCAGACAAGGTTGTTTTCGTCCTGCCCCATCACAGCAATAACAACATCTGCATTCTGTGCGTTACAAGAGCGCAGCACATCATCGTCCGTGCCGTCACCGCACACCACCTGCACGCCCCAGCTGTTGAGATCGTTTGCGCAGAAGCGGCACTGCTCCTTGTTCTGCTCTATAAGCGACACTGTATTTCCATGCTCAAGCAGCGCTTTTGCAAGATAAAAGCCTATCTTTCCGCCGCCGACAATTATAGTTCTCATGCCTTACCTACGCTTTCTTTGCAAATATCAGCCTGTCGTCCTCAGCGAAAACGATACTGCCAACGTTCTGCAATATCATCTCGCTGCCGCGGATAACGGCGAAAAGCACCTCGTCAGGCTCATATTCGATATCATGGGCGGTCTTGCCAACAAACTGCTTCGGGATATCCATTGTCACAAAATCAACGCTGTGATTGTCAAAGCTCATAGACGAAGTGACGCATTCGCTCTCTTCTATCGCTGCACACGCCGCGCTTACGACAAGGCTTGTCGGGCATACGATATGTATTCCCATCTGCTCGCATATCCTGCCCTTGCTGATATCGCGTATCCTCGCGAACACCTTTTTCACGCCGAATATCTCATGTGCAACCTGTGCCGCCATGATGTTCATGTTGTCGTTGCCCGTAACGGCACACAGCGCGTCGCAGGACTCTATTCCCGCACGCTTCAGCACATCGCGGTCTATCGGCACTCCGACGGTGGTAAAGCCGCTGAAATCATCGGGCAGCATATCAAAGCTGTTTTCGTCATTGTCTATTATTGAGATATCGTGACCGCGCTTATCGAGAGTGGAAGCAAGCTCCGAGCCTACCCTGCCGCAGCCGATTATTAGTATGTTCATGTTAAATTCCTTTTTCTTTGAGCGCTTCGGCGGTCGTAATAGGGCTGATACTGTTCGGGAAGCTGCTCGAAACACTGCCCTGTGATAAGCTCCGCTTCACGTGCACCGTCATCGCCGTAAAGTCCGCGCTGGGACGCGTTATTTATTGCGAAACTCCACACCGCTTCGTATATCAGATGCGCTGTCATGTCGTCCTTGGTATCTCCGATAGCATGATAAGATATTCCGCGCTCGTAGTCATCGCACTGCTCGTAATACTTTCCGTCCATGATTACATAGCGGTAGGTGTTCGCGGTGACCTTATGCGCGCACCATTGTACTGTGCGGGGATTTTCAAACTGCGGCTCGGGGATATCATAGCAGGTTATCTTTTTAAGCTCTGCCGTTGCCGTATCAAAGCAGCTTTGGAGGATATCTTTGATGGTATTTTCAGTTCTCATCATCTTCAAGCCTCCTCGTCCGTTCCAAGATAGCTATAGCAGCGGCTGATGATATTCTCTCCGTCCTGCATATCCTTCCTGTGACGGAACGCATAGTTCTCTATCGCCATATCAACAAGATGTGAAACCAATGCCTCGGGGTCACTGCCGAAGAAGCGGCGGCGCACTTCGTGGCGGTCTTGTATTTCCTCATAAAAGAAACCGTCAGTACAGCCGTATCTCACATCAGAGGCGTTTCTTTTAAGCTTTATTCTGAAGCAAGCTATCTTGTCAAGCTCGCACTGAGCCTTTTGAAAACATTCGTCAATGATATTCTCAGTCAGCCTCTGCTGCAATAACAAGTCCCTCAGCATAGTGCACCTCTTTACTTACCCACACAGAAGCGTTTAAACACCTCCGCGATGACTTCCTCGCTCGCCTTTCTGCCCGAAAGCTCATACACCGCGTCAAGAGCCTGCTCCAGCATAACCCCCACAGCGTCGGGAGTAAGCCCAAGCTCCACCGCGTTTATCGCCTCGTTCACTGCGTCTGCGGCGCGGAGCATACAGCTTCTCTGACGCTCATTCGCGAGTACGCCTGCCTGCATATCAAGCTTGTCCAGCGCGAGCCGCGACTTGATCTCCTCAGCGAGGATATCGGCGGTCTTGTCGGACTTTGCCGAAATAAACACCGCCCTGCCGAGCTTTTCTTCAAGCCTTACCGTGTCAAGAGTAAGCTGCAGGTCGCACTTGTTGACTATCGGTATCACGAGCTTGCCCGAAAGCTGCTCGATAAGCGCAAGATCGTCCGCTTCAAGCGGTCTGGAGCTGTCGAATACCGCCAGCACAAGGTCAGCGTTGTTCAGCTTTTTCAGCATTATCTCAACGCCTATCTTTTCTATAGCGTCCTCCGTTTCGCGTATTCCTGCGCAGTCCGCTACTTTCAGCACAACATCGCCTATCGAGATGGTTTCCTCTACGATATCGCGTGTCGTTCCCGCAATATCGGAAACTATGCTGCGCTCCTCGCCCGAAAGCAGGTTCATCAGCGTTGACTTGCCGACATTGGGCTTTCCGACTATCGCACAGGAAATACCCTCGCGCACAAGTCTGCCCTTGTCATAAGCCGCAAGCAGTGCGGAAAACTCCGCCTGTACAGCGGAAAGCTTCTCCTTCAGCCATTCCTCCGTCACTACGGGAGTATCATCGTCGGGATAGTCTATCCATGCGGATATCTGCGTGGATATCTCCATTATCATGTCCGCGATAGCCTCGGCGCGGCGGTACATCGCACCCTCGCGCTGCGAATTGGAGCAGCTAAGCAGTTGTCCGCTCTGCGCGTTGATTATATCGGTCACCGCCTCTGCCTGAGTCAGCGACATCTTGCCATTAAGCAGTGCGCGCTTTGTAAAATCACCTGCCGCCGCAGGCTCCGCACCTGCCTTTATGCAGGCAGAAAGAACCCTGCGCGTAACGTATATTCCGCCGTGGCAGGATATCTCCGCAACGTCCTCGCCCGTGTAGCTGTGCGGCGCACGAAACATCAGCAGCACGCCGTCGTCAAGGCGCTCCTCGCCGTCGTATATCTTGCCGTAAGCCGCACGATAGCCCGAAAGCTCCTGTACAGGCTTCCCCGAAACGGGGCGAAAGACCTTTGCCGCTATCTCCGCGGCGCGCTCGCCTGATATTCTGATAACTGAAATTCCGCCTGCCGCAGGCGGAGTTGCAATAGCGCAAACAGTTGACATTGTTTTTCCTCGTTATTTCTTGCCGAAAAGCGACGCAAAAAAGCCCTTTTTCTTCGGAGCGTTGTCGTCTGCCTCGGCTTTTTTCTTGGGTTTAGGCTGCTGCTCTTCCTCGTCAAATACGTTCAGCAGCAGCGGCTTTGTCTTAAATTCCTCCGCCATATCGTCAAGCAGATATGTGTAGGTGCGCGTAGGCATTTGCACCTCATATTCTTCAAGAGTGCCGCATTCCAGCAGCGCTTCAAGCTTTTCTTCCATTCTCTGCGGAATACTGTCAGCCGCGCTGTCGTAATATTCCTCACAGGCAATATTATATTCCTCGGCAGGATTTCTTCCTGCCACCTGAGTGAGATGTATTCCCTCTCTCAGATATGCGGTATAGTCAAGATAGTCGCACCAAAATTCATTCAGCAGCGCTGCGAGAATGATGTTCTGCTTCTCCTGAAGCGACTGCTCACCGAATTTCCGTACCGCTTCTTCGTACAGCTCAGGCGAATACTGCTGCCACATCTCCGCGTTGTACGAGCCTTCAAGCAATGATTTTCTGCGGCGGAAGGTCTGCTCGCGGTGCTTTTCGCCTATCATGGTATATTTCATGAGATTTACGCGCTCGTCAAAGGTGTCACCCTCCGAAATACGCTGTATGCGCTCAGCCTCCTTCAGCAGCGTTCTGTCGTCGATAGCGCCGCTTGCTCTCTCTGTCGGGAAGTGACGTCCCGCAAGCTTTTTAAGCTCAAATCTTGTCATCATATCATCATCGAGCGCCGAGAAAAAGCGGCTCTCGCCGATATCGCCCTGACGACCTGCACGTCCTCGAAGCTGTCTTGTGATACGGGAGCTTTCTCTCATGGACGTGGCAAGCACCAGAAGTCCGCCTGCTTCAACAACAAAATCCTTTTCGCGGCAGTCCTCGCCGCCAAGCTTGATATCAACACCGCGACCTGCCATGTTTGTGGATATAGTCACTGCGCCTTTTTCACCTGCGCGTGAGATTATAGCAGCCTCCTCGGCATCGTTTTTGGCATTAAGCACAGAACACTCTATGCCCTTTTCCCGGAGCTTTTCAGCAAGCGCCTCCGACTCCTCGATGCTCTCAGTTCCGACCAGCACAGGGCGCTCAGCATTTGCCGCTTCCTCGATTGCGGCAACGATGGCAGCCTGCTTCTCGGTCTTGTCGAAGTACATTTCAAGCGGGTGGTCGGTACGCGCACAGGGAAGTCGTGTCGGGATAATGTCGGTAGAAAGTCCGTACATCTTCTCAAATTCTTCTCTTGCAAGCTCCGCTGTTCCTGTCATGCCCGAAAGCTTCGGGTAAAGGCGCGCAAAATACTGCAATGCAATATTGCCCATAATGCGTCCGCGTGTGGTTATCTTAAGTCCGTGCTTTGCCTCAACAGCGGACTGCACCTCGCCCGGGAATACACGTCCGACAGCGGCTCTGCCCGTAAATTCGTCGATAAGGACGATAGCGCCGTCCTTTACGATATAATCCTTGTCCTCTTTAAGCACCGCCTCCGCTTTGAGGCAGGCGCATATCTTCGCAAGTATCGGTGCGCCCTTCTCGCTGTAAAGACGGCAGGAGAACAGCTTTTCAGCCTTGTCTGTGCCCTCGTCGGTGAGGTACACATTGCGGCTCTCCTCGTCTATCTCATAGTCCTCGCAAAGCTCAAAGCCCGAAAGCTTCTCGTATACCTCTGCTGTAGCGCTGCCGTCCTCTGCGGCAAGGTCGCCTGCGATAACGAGCGGAATGCGCGCCTCGTCGATAAGGATACTGTCCGCCTCGTCAACGATGGCGAGGTTAAGAGCTTCAGGGAATACCATTTCATCAGGCTCAAAGCAGGCAAAATCGCGCAGATAATCAAAGCCTGCCTCTTTTGCGGTGAGGTAGACCACCTGCTTTTTATACTCCGCCTTGCGCTCCCCGCGTTCGGTCTTTTCGGTGATGTAGCCGACCGATACGCCCATTTCGTCATATACGGGCTTCATCCACTCGCAGTCGCGCTTCGCAAGGTAATCATTAAATGTCAGCACGTGTACTGCGCCGCCGCTTATCGCCTCATAGCACGCCGCAAAAACAGCCGAGAGCGTCTTGCCCTCGCCTGTCTGCATCTGCACCATTCTGCCCTCTGAAAGCGAGAGCGCCGCAGAAAGCTGCTCGTCAAACGGAGTTATATCCAGCGCCTTTTTCACCGCGTTGTAGCAGCGTGCGAACACCTCCTCAATGGAGCTTCCGTCCGTGCCGCCGCTCTCCGCAAGCGCCTTTATCTTTGCAATTGCTGCTTTTTTATCCATAATGCCTTATCCCTGTGCTTTCTTTTGCTTTATCTCATTGATCTTAGTGCGCAGATCGTCCCTGCGCAGATCCAGCCACTTAGATACGGTGCGCGTGGTCTGACCGCTCTGCACCATTTCTTCAAGACGCTGAAAGCTCACCCACTTCGCAGCGCACACCTCGGTGGACTGAAGCCGTATCCTTTCAAGCGGAACGTCCTTGTTGACGATATAAAAATCTCTCAGCATACTGTCTGTGGTGAGCGTCCATTCAAGAGTGATCTCGTCGGGGAATACACGAATACCTGTTTCCTCGGAAAGCTCTCTTGCGGCAGCCTCGCGGCTGTTTTCTCCCGATACGGCACAGCCGCCCGAGCACTCCCACTTGCCGCCGCTGGTCTTGCTGGGAACACGCTGGGTAAGCAGTATCTCGCCGTTGTTGTTTACGGTCATTATCTGCACCACGATATGATACTCGCCTTTCGGAATAGGCGCGCCGCGCTGTATCTTCTTGTACAGCGGCTTTCGATCGGCAGTGTACAGGTCAAAATATTCCGTCATATATCCTTCTCCAGACCCAGATTTTTTGTGATAAGCTCACAGCGCTGCTTTACGCAGTCCGCCGAACGCAGCGCGTCAGAGGGGGTATTGAAAGTGTAGTCCATCAGCTTTTCAAGCGTTGTGGAGGCTACATGAAGCCTTGTATCGGACGAAGCGTAGTAGATATACACATCGCCGTTTTCATTCACTATCGCGCCGTTTGTAAACGCTACGTTGGATACATCACCAACGCGCTCCTCGCCCTGAGGCGCTATAAACAGACCCGAGGGAGAAGCGATAAGCTTCTTGGGATCGTTGAGGTCGGTAGCGAAAACATAGATAACATAACGCAGACCTGCCGCGGTGTTTCTTACACCATGCGCAATGTGTATCCAGCCCTTTTCAGTCTTTATCGGAACAGCGCCCGCACCGTTCTTGACTTCGGTAATGGTGTGATATATCCTAGGGCTGATGACTGCCTCCTCGGTGCAAAGCACAGGGTGAGTGATGTCCTCGCACAGCGCGAAGCACACGCCGCCGCCCGAGCCTGTGGAGATGAAGTCGTCCTGCGGTCTTGTATAGAAAGCATACTTTCCGTCAACGAACTCGGGGTGCAGAACAACATTTCTCTGCTGAGGCGACTTTGATATGAGGTTCGGCAAGCGCTCCCATGTAACAAGATCCTTTGTGCGGACAATTCCTGCCTGCGCTATAGCTGCGGACAGGTCGTTAGACTCAGTGTCCTTGCTCTCGGAGCAGAAAACACCGTATATCCAGCCGTCCTCATGCTGAGTAAGGCGCATATCATAAACATTTGTTTCCTCGGGGCAGGTATCGGGGAGAATTACAGGGTAATCCCTGAAACGGAAGCCCTCTGTGGGGTGTGTGCTCTCCGCAACCGCGAAAAAGCTCTTGCGGTCATTGCCCTCAACACGCACAACAAGGCAATATTTGCCGTTAAGGAAGATCGCGCCGCTGTTCATCACAGCGTTTACGCCAAGGCGCTCCATAAGATTGGGATTGGTGTCATAATTCATGTCATAGCGCCACAGTACAGGTGCGTGAGCCGCAGTAAGAACAGGGTTTTCGTAGCGGTCGTAAATACCGTTGTAGAAATCCGTTTTTGGATTGGGACGGCGGATAAGCTGCTCCTGAGCCACTAACATCTGATCAAGCCGGGAGTCAAATTCTCTTTTTGTCAACATAGCTTTATATGTTCCTTTCGTAAAGTCAAAGCGCGCTGTGCGCCTGCAATAGATATACATTATTAGTATATCACATATTTTAATATATTTCAAGGTTGACAGAAAGGATTTTACGCGATATAATATAGAGGACAAAAGCGCATTGCAATGCGGTTTCTTTAAGGTTAATTAAGTAAAAATCACTCATTTTCAAGGAGAATTTACATGAAGAAATTTTTATCAGTTCTCGTTGCCGCTGCTATGATCACATCTATGGCAGGCTGCGGCAATTCTACGACATCTGAGAGCACAGGCGATCAGACCTCCGCTCCCGTAAGCGACTCTGCTCCCGCTGCCGATGCCACTTCGGGCGAGGATACCTCCGCTTCAACCACCTCCTCTGCTGTTGAGGAAGAGCAGATCCCCGAGGTAGCTTATGAGCTGGGCGGCGAGCTTACCCCCACAATGATCGCGAACTCCGTGCTGAACGAGGGCAATCAGGCGCGCCTTGCGAAGGTCATCAAAAAGCTTCAGGCAGGCGAGAGCGTAACTGTTGCTTACCTCGGCGGCTCTATTACACAGGGCAGCTCCGCAGGAAACGAGCTTTGCTATGCAAGGCTTACAACGAACTGGCTTGAGGAGCAGTTCCCTGACGCTAAGATCAAATATGTAAACGCAGGTATCGGCGCAACAGGCTCCTATATCGGTATCCACCGCGCCGACAGAGATGTTCTCGCTTACGATCCCGACCTTGTGTTCATCGACTTCTCCGTAAACGATACAAGCGACCGTATCACCACCAACAAGTCCACCTACGAGGGTCTTATCAGAAAGCTCTGGAGCCACGATACAGCGCCCGCTGTCATATGCCTTGCCATGACTCAGGAGAACGGCACAAGCGTTCAGGACGCGCACTACGAGATCGCCGCAAAGTATGATATCCCCATGATCTCCTACAGAAACGCTATCCTTGATGTTATCGACAAGGGCTACATCATCTGGGACGATATCTCCGATGATAATATCCACCCCAATGTTCAGGGTCACGCTGTACTTACACAGATGATAACAAACTACCTGCAGACTGTCATCGACAATATTGACAGCATCGACACTGCCGAGCCCGAGCTTGCCGAAACGAATGAGCTTGGTACAAAGTATCAGAACGCTGAAATAGTCGTTCCCGGCGATGAGCGCTGCACCGCTACAGGTCTTTTCATAGAGCACAACATGACCTTCGGAAACTTCGGTATTCCGTGGGTAGCTAAAGTGCCCGGAAACACTGAGGTAACAGGCGGTCTTGAGTTCACTGTTACCGCGCAGAACATCGGTATCCTCTACGGGGAGATGATCTCGAACGGCGGTATGCTGGATATCTACGTTGACGACGAGCTGAAGCTCTCCATCAACTGTGACTTCCCGAACGGCTGGGGCAGCTACGTTGAGTTCGCAGAGGTCGCTGCCTTTGACGAAGCAAGCGAGCATACTGTAAAAATCGTACCTCAGCAGTCCGATGTTGCTTCGCTGTACTACGTATCGGCTCTTGCAATAAGCTAAATAACAGAATATCCGCCTGAAAACTCGGGCGGATATTTTTAAAAGAGGAGTGATAATATGAGATTAGCCGCGATCGGTGACGTCCACGGAAATCACACCGCGCTTGAAACCGCACTGGATTGGATATATTCGCATGATATTGACGGTATCATATTCCTCGGGGATTACGTCACGGACTGCCCCTACCCCATGAAAACGGTGGAATTACTGCGAAATATCCCGCAAAAATACAAAACATGGTTTATCAAGGGCAACCGCGAGGATTATCTCATAAACTACCGTAAAGAGCCTAAAGGCTGGTGCTACGGCAGCAAGACAGGCAATCTCCTCTACACCTACGAAAGCCTGACCTGCGAAGCGCTGGACTGGTTTGAGTCTATGCCAAGCACTCTTAATATCGGCATCGACGGCTGCGACAGGATATTCGCCATTCATCACCCGCCGTATTACGAGTTTCTGCAAAAAGAACCGCCGCTTGACAGATTACAGCAGACCGCCGCGGAAATGACTGCTCCTGTAATGCTCTGTGCGCACTCGCACGTACCGCTGGTGTATGAACAGGACGGAAAGCTTATCGTCAACAGCGGACCGCTCGGTATGCCAAATCAGATGGTGACCGACCTTCGCTTTGCCGTGCTGGAATTTACCGACCGCTGGCACGCCGAAACGATATCCCTCCCTTATGATATTGACGCCGTCTGTGCCGAGTTTGAGGAGAGCGGCATCATAGAAAAGGCGAAATTCTGGGCACTCGGAGTGCGCGGAATTATCCGCACAGGCTATGAATACTCCGTTGAGTGCCTTGACGAGCTTCATCGCCTGCTTCAGCTATATCCCGACAAAACAGAGTTTGACGAGGATATGTGGGAGATGGCGGCAAGGAAGATAGGGCTTATATAAAAAACGAAGCTACCCGAAAATGTCGTTCTCGGGTAGCTTTATCGCTATAACTAACTTACAATTCCTCTTCTTTAAGCTCGGTATTCCAGTCTATCTCATATACCCAGCCCTTTTTCAGGCTTTTGTAATAATTCAGCCTGTCCTTTTTCCTTTTGCCGCGCCAAAGCTGATATCCAAGCGTGTAGTTTTCCGCCATATCGTCCCAAGAGGAGAAATTCTCCTGAAGCTTTCTGCAAGCTTCAAGTGCGATCCTTGCCGCTTCATCATATTCCATGATGCCCACCATATAAGCGCCGCCTACAACGGAAAGCACTCTCAGCAGATCCCATGCAAGCACGCCCTTGTCTGGATATTTCTGCTTTATCTCCTCAAATATCTGCTTTTCCAAAGAGGTAAATTCCATCTGCTGCACACCGTCCTCAACGTCCAAGCCGCAGTACGCCCGATATCTCGGCAGCAAGCCTCTGTTCATAAAATCATTTGCAGTTTCTTTGGCATTTTCACAGGTGGGTGCGCCCCAGCTCCATTGGAAAAGGTCCTTTGCACGCGTTCTTCCTGTCTGTGAAAGATGTGTATCCCAAATGTCGATCACACATTTGTATTCCCTGCCGATAGAAGCAGAGCTTGCTGCGAGGATAAATAACTGCGTGGGCGAGAGCTTTTCCGCCGCCTGCGGACGCTCCTTCTTGCCGCCTGCGGACATTCCCTTAGTCCAAAAATTTATCAGCGCCGCCATCACTACAATAAACACCACTATAATAAGCAGTATAAGGAGAAGCATAAGCACGTCCATCGGGGACTGTATGGCACTGGTGTTCTGTGAGGACTCTATTTCTACCATTTTATTAGTTCCTTTCAACTGTTATTAAAACAATTATATCAACAGCAAAAGCAAAAGTCAATACCATGAATAGCAAAAAGCCGCTTCGTAAAGAAGCGGCTTTTATCGTTATTATTTCGCGTAATCCACAGCGCGGCTCTCGCGGATAAGATTTACCTTGATCTGACCGGGATATTCCATCTCGCTCTCGATGCGCTTTGCAATATCGCGTGCAAGCACCTTCATGCCGTCATCGTTGATAGACTCAGGCTTCAGCATGATACGCACCTCGCGACCTGCCTGAATAGCAAAGGACTTGTCAACACCGTTATAGCTGTTGCATATCTCCTCAAGCTTTTCAAGACGCTTGATGTAGTTCTCGTAGTTCTCGCTTCTTGCTGCGGGTCTTGCTGCGCTGATAGCGTCAGCAGCCTGTACAAGCGCTGCGATAACTGTACGGCACTCAACATCGCCGTGGTGAGCCTCGATAGCGTGAATGACCTCGGGGCTTTCCTTGTACTTCTTACATACATCGACACCGATCTGTACGTGCGAGCCCTCGATCTCGTGGTCAAGAGCCTTACCGATATCGTGCAGCAGACCTGCCCTTCTTGCAAGTGCAGCGTCAACACCAAGCTCGCTCGCCATGATGCCTGCAAGATGTGCGACCTCGATAGAGTGGTTGAGCACGTTCTGTCTGTAAGAGGTTCTGTACTTGAGGCGTCCGATAAGACGTACAAGCTCGTGATTAAGACCGTTTACATTGGTCTCCATAACTGCACGCTCGCCCTCCTGCTTGATACGCAGCTCAACCTCGCGGCGAGCCTTGTCAACAGTTTCTTCAATGCGTGCGGGGTGGATACGACCGTCCTGGATAAGGCGCTCAAGCGCGATCCTTGCGATCTCACGTCTTACGTGGTCAAAGCTGGAAAGCGTGATAGCCTCAGGTGTATCGTCGATAATGAGATCAACACCTGTCAGCGTTTCGATAGCGCGGATATTTCTACCCTCACGACCGATTATACGACCCTTCATCTCATCATTGGGGATCGCAACAACGGATACCGCCATTTCGGATACGGTGTCCGCTGCGAGTCTTGCTATAGCAAGCGATACATACTGGCGAGCCTTTTCATCGGACTCGTCCTTGAGCTTCTGCTCATAAGCAGTTATCTTTACTGCCTTTTCATGACTGAGCTCGCTGTCAAGCATCATAAGCAGATGCTCCTTCGCCTGCTCTGTGGTAAAGCCCGAGATACGCTCCAGAATATCCATCTGGCTCGCCTTGAGCTGGTCAGCCTCAGCGATCTTCTCGTCAGCTTTCTTGTGCTTTGCCTGAAGAGCCTCCTCCAGCTTTTCGATCTTGTCGGTCTTCTTGTCGAGGTTCTCTTCCTTCTGCTGAAGTCTGCGCTCAGAGCGGGAAAGCTCGCTTCTGCGCTCCTTCAGTTCGCGCTCAGTGTCATTTTTGAGGTGCTGGATCTCCTTTTCCGCAGAAGAGCGGAGCTTATGGATCTCGTCTTTAGCCTCAACGAGCGCTGTTTTCTTCTTTGTTTCAGCCTTTTCATTGGCTTCAGCGATGATTCTGGCAGCTTCCTTTTCGGCAGACTCAAACTGAGCCTCAGCAGTCTTGATGCGGTGCTTTATGCCAAGCTTGAAGCAGATAAAGCCACACGCGATCGCGCCTACCAAAAACGCTGCAACGCCGATCAACACGCAGGTTAATTCATCGACCATCGTTTTTTCCCTCCTTTTAGAATCGGCGGGATAAATATACAATTTTTCTGAGAAATACATTATCGCGGTGCATACCGCGCTGTCAAGATAAGATACACTTATACGCCGCAAACCCCTCGGCATATCATATAACCGCGCACCGACTGCGTGCGGAATATAAAAATATAAGTATATAAATTAACGGCTGTTCTCCTGTTATCATATATTATGCCGCCGTAACGTTGATATGTAAAAACATTAAATATAAACGCCTAGCTTATTCTGAAAATAGGCACAACTCGCCCACTCACAAATAGCCTATTCTATTTTACTACATAATCACAAAAATGTCAAGATGCAAGCCGCACAATTTCTGCCAAAATGCACATATTTTTTAGTGAAAAGCATTTCCTATTTTCAAAAAACGTGTTTTTGGTGCAATTTCCTACTGCCGCGATGTGAAAAACGCTGATTTTCAGACAGATGTCTTGCAATTGCTGAGATGATATGTTATAATGATGATGAAGAAATATATATTTTTGGAGGCAATTATGACCTATAAAGAAAGTTTTATCAAATTCATGGTGGACAGCGGCGTACTGAAGTTCGGTGAGTTCACACTCAAAAGCGGCAGACTTGCTCCCTACTTCATCAACTGCGGCAACTACAAGACAGGTGCTCAGCTTGCAAAGCTAGGCGAGTTCTATGCCGAGTGCATCAAGGACAACGGACTTACTCCCGAAACACTTTTCGGTCCTGCATACAAGGGAATCCCGCTCTCCGTTGCAGCCTGCACAGCACTGTTCAACAAGTTCGGTATGGACGTAAATTACTGCTTTGACCGCAAGGAAGTAAAGGATCACGGCGAGGGTGGTATGTTCGTAGGCAAGTCCTTAGAGGACGGCGAGAAAGTCGTTATCATCGAGGACGTTATGACCAGCGGTAAGGCTCTGCGCGAAGTGCTTCCCAAGCTTACAGGTGCCGCAAACATCGACCTTCAGGGTATGGTAATTACTGTTGACCGCATGGAAAAGGGTCTTACATCTGATAAGTCCGCTGTTCAGGAGGTTTACGAGGAATTTGGTGTTAAGGTGTACTCCATCGTTACCATCAACGACATCATAGACGCGCTTGAAAAGGGTGTTATCCCCGGCGCTGAGTATGTTGACAAGATGAAGGAGTACAGAAAGCAGTACGGCGTAGGCTAATTCAGAACAAGGATAACCTCGCATCTACTGCGTCAACAACACCTTGCCGTACACAAAGTACGTCGGCGGTATTGTTTCCTTGTATCTGCAAGCTTCTCCTTGCTCTGAAATCTTATAATGTCCGCATACTTTGTCAGTTGCAGCTTGATGTACACCGTAGGGACACGGCTTGCCGTGTCCGATGATCCGCATAAACAACAATTCAGCTATCACATATCCCATAACGAAAGGGGGAAAAACTATGGCAACAGTAGGTAATCTGGCATCGGTACAATACACAATGGCACTGGTAAACACCTCTCAGCAGTACATCAGCAGCCTTCAGAAGAACAATTACAGCACTCAGAACATATTCGATACCAGCACCGCAGATGAAGCTCTTCAGAACTATATCGAGCGCGGCGACGAATATGTACAGGAACAATACAATAAGCTGTATAAGTCCATCTTTGGCTCTGAGGACGATGATTCTGCCGAAAAGACCGTTTCGGTAAAGCAGGCTTCGCTCGGCGCGGCAAACTCCGCAGACAGCATTGAAATGTTCGCAAACAGCCTGAAATACGGCGGCGAATACGACGAAGATTCCGCAAAGAAGCTTATCAACAGCTTTGTCGAGGACTACAATACGCTTATCGAAACCCTTGGCAATTCAGAAAACGACAGCGTTCTGCAAAAGGGCGTTCTGCTTGTAAACACCGCAAAGGTATATTCAGGCTCCCTTGGCAGAGTGGGTATCTCCATTGGCGACGACAACAAGCTTACCTTCAACGAGGACTATATGTCGGAGATCTCCGCGACCGATCTCAAGACCACTTTCGGTGACGGCGGTATAGCCTCCAAGGTCAGACAGAAGTCCGAACAGATAAGCAGACTTGCAGGCAGCAGCGGTACATTCAGCTACACTGCGGCAAGCACGCAGAGCTACGCATACAACATCGGCGCACTGCTTAGTACTTATGCTTAAAACGCAATAATTTATCCCCTCTCCTTTCGGAGAGGGGATTTTACTGTTTGTAATTAAAATTCAGGTTTATCCTCTTGGTTATTTATTCTTTTGGACTTCAATACAGCCAAGCTCATCAGATACATCAGCGCTGAGATTATTACGGACAATACGATCGCGATAATAATGCTCACAAGCTCACTTTGTATATATTCATGGTTGGTAAATGCGCCGCTGTAGATGAAGAAGTACAGCGTGAAAGGATTGAAGCTGAAAAGCCCCATGCGCAGAAGAAGCTGCTGCACCAGCGCTTGTCCGAGATACATCACTATCACCATTACGCCGGGGCGACCGGTGCATAATCCCAATGCCATATAGATCGAAAGCATAAGCACAGAGTAAACCGCAGCCATCAGAGCGCCCAGCAGTATAGCGCCCGCCTCCACAGCTCCTTGGTCATACATAGCATTGCATACAATGCCGCTCAAGCAGCCGCCAATGAAATTGCCTGCGAACATAACAGACGGATACAGCACAAATTTCGGCAGCAGATAATTTTTATACTCCAGACCACTGCAAATCGGTATAAGAGTGGCGCTCTTCTTCTGCTCGCCTCCAAACGGTGACATAAGCAGTATCATGATCACAACCAGCGACGTAACACAAAACTCAAGCAAAGTACCGCAGAATACTGCACCTGCATTGTTGGACTCCGCCGCAAAAGCGGTAAGATCGACTCCTGCCGCAGCCATCTGCCGAGCCAATTCAATATTACTTTCCATAAGCTCTGCAATATAGATCAGCACCTTGTACAACAGTGGATTTACTATCGCAAACGAGAATATGCATATCAGCATTCCTCCGAAACGGAAGGAGCGCACAAAATGCAGCCACTCTTTCTTAAAGCCATATTTAAGTTGCATTCTCGCCCACCACCTTTCTGAAAAGCTCTTCAAGCGAGGAAGCGCCTATGGAAAAGCTATTCGGAACGATCGAATTATCTGCCATTAAGCGGAGCAGCTTTCCTGCGCACTCGTCGATATTGTCAGCGCGGAACTCAAAAACTCCCAGCCGCTCATCAAACACTGCATTCGCAAAGTCAACCGAGAGCAGACGTGCCTTGTCGTCCATCGTCATGCCGCGCACTGCAAGCGTCACTCTGTCGGAGCTGTATTTCTTCATAAGCTCGGAAAGACTGCCCTCTTCAGCAATAACACCGTTGTTCATTATGCCTATCCTGTTTGCAACACGCTCAACATCGGGCAGGATATGCGTGGAAAGGATAATAGTAGCCCCCATACCTTTAAGACGATTGATTATCTCGATCACCTCTGCTCTGCCCTGAGGGTCAAGCGCCGACGTAGGCTCGTCAAACAGCAGCAGCTCGGGATTGCCGAGTATTGCAGCACCCATTCCAAGGCGCTGAGTCATGCCCCTTGAAAAGCCCTTGGCGCGTCTGTCCGCCGCCGAGGTAAGTCCTACGATATCAAGCACCTCGTTTACACGGGCATCGACATCGCCCTCGTACTTACAGCAGCCCGCGATATACTCAAGATACTCTCTTGCGGTCATATAGCCGAAAATGGTCGGACTTTCGGGAAGATAGCCTATCCTTACAGGCTGACCGTCGCCGAGGATAACATCGCCGCTGTCCTTGGGTATGATGTTGGCGATTATATTCATCGTGGTGGTCTTTCCGCAGCCGTTGCGCCCGAGGAAGCCGTAAACATCGCCCTTTTCGATGTTCATATTCAGCCCGCGGAGCACAGGGAAGCGGTCATAGTTCTTTTTCAGATGACGTATTGTAACCAATGCAAAACCTCGCTTTCTCGTTTGTGAAACAGTATATATAAAATATACTCCTAATACGCGATTTTGTCAAGCAAAAACAGAAAGCCCCCGTCCACTATTGCAGACAGGGGAAATATTTTCTGTTGGAAAAACTTTTTATCAAAGTTTATCAGATTGCTCTCTGTACAAGACCGGAACGCAGGCAGCGTGTGCATGCATTTACTCTGCAAGGAGTACCGTTAACGATAGCCTTTACCTTCTTAACGTTGGGCTTGAATGTTCTGTTGCTGCGTCTGTGGGAGTGAGATACCTTAATACCGAATGTTACGCCCTTGCCGCAGATTTCGCACTTTGCCATTTATAAGCACCTACCTCTCTAGTGGATATTTTTCAGTAACGTATATTATTTTATCAGAAAACACCTTAAAATGCAAGTATTAAACGCAAAAACCGAATAATTTTGTAGATTATCACAGCTTTGTCGCTCTCGCCAAATGGTAATTTCGTGATTTTAACGAAACTTAAAGTATAACTACATTTTCTTATATACTAAGCGTATATTTTGCATCAAAGCACCACAAATCCAACCTTCTTATGCACCTTCTGAAGCGTCTTTCTGGTTGCCTTGTAAGCCTTCTCTGCGCCCTGCTTCATGCAGTTTTCAAGATATGCCTTATCAGCCGAGATACGCTTGAATTCAGCCTGCATAGGCGCCAGCATATCCGCTGTAGCCTCACCGACTGCAAGCTTGAAATCGCCGTAGCCCTTGCCCTTGAACTCAGCCTCGATCTCCTCAAAGCTCTTGCCTGTAACAGCGGAGTAGATGGACATGAGGTTGATTATGCCGTCCTTGCCCTCGCGAGCGCATACCTCTGTTTCGCTGTCTGTGACAGCGCGCTTGAACTTGCGGATAATAGTATCCTTGTCGTCCAGTATCCATACGGAAGCGTTGGGATTCTCGTCGGATTTTGACATCTTCTTTGTCGGCTCCTGAAGCGACATTACCTTAGCTGTAGTCTTTGTGATGTAAGGCTCGGGCATGGTGAAGGTGTCGCCGTAAACGCCGTTGAAGCGCTGTGCGATGTTTCTTGCAAGCTCCAAGTGCTGCTTCTGATCCGCGCCCACGGGAACGAGATCAGCCTGATACAGCAGGATATCCGCAGCCATAAGCACGGGATATGTGAAAAGACCTGCGTTGATATTGTCGGCATACTTTGCGGACTTGTCCTTGAACTGTGTCATTCTGGAAAGCTCGCCGAACTGTGTATAACAGGACAGTATCCAGCTAAGCTCTGCGTGCTGGCAGTTGTGTCCCTGCACAAACAGGGTGCTCTTTTCGGGATCGAGTCCTGCCGCGATAAGCAGCGCATAGCTCTCCTTGATCTGCGCGCGCAGCTTTACGGGATCCTGCCTTACGGTGATGGAATGCAGATCCGCGATGCCGAAATAGCAGTTATAATCATTCTGCATTCTTACCCAGTTCTGCATTGCACCGAGATAGTTACCGAGGTGCGGTGTGTTTGTAGGCTGAATAAGGCTCAGCATATTCTTTTTCTGTTCGTCCATGTTGTTTTTCCTTTCGTATATATCGACAGCCGTGATTATTTCAATATTTCCTTTGCAGCCTTGCCCAGTATCTCAACGCCCTTTACGATCTGCTCGTCGGTAGGCGTGGAGAAGTTCATGCGGAAGCTGTGCGAGATCGCACTCTCATCTGCGGAGAATGCGTTTCCGGGAACGAGCGCCACCTTGCGCTGAACCACTTCCTTGCAGAACTCGTTCATGTTGTACTTTTCGGGAAGCGTACCCCAGATGAACAGACCGCCCTCGGGATTGGTAAGCTCAATGAAATCGGGAAGCTGTGCCTTTAAGCCGTCCAGCATAAGCTTGCACTTCTTGCGGTAGATATCACGCAGCATTGCAATATGCTCGTTGAAATCAACTGTTGTGAGGAAACGATAGGTCAGCATCTGCGCCCAGATATTTGTATGCACAGTACTTGTCTGAAGTCCTACTGTTGCCTTTGCAAGCACCTCACTGTCGCCAAGGAGGTAGCCAACACGCAGACCCGGCGCAAGCACCTTTGAGAAGCTTCCGCAGTACAGCACGTGCTTGCTGTCGTCAATGGACTTGATATTCTCAACGTCCTCGCCCGCGAAACGCAGCGCGCCGTAGGGGTTGTCCTCAACGATATAAACGCCGTACTTCTTTGCAAGCTCAAGCATCTGCTTTCTGCGTTCCAGTGTGGTAGTCTTACCTGTGGGGTTCTGGAAATTAGGGATAGTGTAGATGAACTTTGTTGTGGAATTTGCTTTCAGCGCCGCTTCAAGCTCGTCCATTATCATTCCGTCATCGTCCATGGGAACTCCGACAAGCTTCACACCGTAGGAGCGGAACGCATTCAGCGAACCGATAAAAGCGGGGTCCTCACAAATGATGACATCACCCTCGTTGCAGAGTATCTTTGCAACCGTTTCAATAGCCTGCTGTGCGCCCGAGGTGATGATAACATTGTCGCCGTCCTTAAACATTCCCTGCTTTGTGAGATCGTCCTTCAGCCACTCGCGCAGCTTGGGATAGCCCTCGGTTATGGAGTACTGGAGCGCATTGATAGGCTCCTCAGCGAAGATATCGGCAGAGAGCTTTGCGATAACATCGGTGGGGAATGCCTCGGGAGCGGGATTGCCCGCAGCGAAGCTGATAACTGTGGGATCGGCGGTAAACTTCAGTATCTCTCTGATAGCAGAGGGCTGAAGTCCCGAAACCTTGTTTGAGAATTCCTTATACATGGTAGTGTCTCCTTTATTTTTTATCTGATAGTTCGATCAGTTCTGCGTTTTCAATTATATTACCCTCAAAGTCAAGCATGAGAGCGCCGCTGTTTTGCCATATGTAGTCAATTATGCTATCCTTTGCACTGCCGTCGGAGCAAATACGCAGATCAAGCGCTGCTGTGTTTCCATCTGTATTGAAATCCGTCAGATACAGGGCGACGCTTCGTTCCCTCATAGACAGCAAAAATATGTTTGCGGGATACAATATCTGCCGAGGAACAGCCGAGATATCGGCTTTCAGCGTTATGTCTGTCCTTTCGTCTTCGCCGCCTGCAGGGATAAAATTGCTGCGCCATCGTTTGATGTATTTCAATCGGCACGCATAGGCGATTATAAACCCGATATTACATATAATTGCCGCCGAAACAGCAATACTGATTACAGGCGCGGCAAATTCGTTTGCACATATACCAAATACTACCGACAGCATTGCGGCAACTGCTATAAGAGCTAAACCGCCGACCAACAGACTGCGCGGATTGCGCTGAAGCTTTATAGGTGCGCCGCATTCACTGCAAAACATATCAACTGTACAGTACCACAAATTATCCCGTTCAAACACATGGTGATAATGCTGTGCATAAGTGGCGCTTCTATAACCACCCATTCTTTCGTGCTGACTATCGCCCATCACTTTGCCTGTCAAAACGAGCTTTTGTCCACAGCAAGGGCAGATGCGATGTTTTTTATCAAGCATGATGAACTCCTTTTGCATAAAAACGTCATTAATAGTATACCACAAAATCCCTCCGATGTAAAGCACCGAAATGCCGATATTCTTCAAATCTTCCCCGAATTTTCACGCTTTGGAGATATCCGTTTCACATTTGAGGGTTATCATTATATCAACGCTAGACAACAGCTTGACATATATCTTCATAACAAAACCCGAACAGATCTCCGCCGCAGCCGTTCCCCTCCGATCTTCGGCGCGGCAATAACACCTCTCCATTACCCCGCGTTGCACATGGCGCGGGGCATTTCTTTTGCAAAAAACCTCCCGAATGGCTCGGGAGGTTTTTTAGATTAAATTTCGATCTTGCCGTAGAGAGTTGCACTTCTCTCTGCTTCTACCGTTTCCTTGGAGAACTCACCTGCACCTGCGTTGGTTGTTTCGTCAGGCTCGTAAGCTCTGCGCTTGTACTCGCGCTCAAAGCTTGTGGAGAAGCCGCCCGAGGACTTGTAGTTTCTGATAGCCTTTGCGTCACCGCGCTCACCTCTGTCACGTCTGCCGCCGCGGCGGTTGTCGTACTTGGGCTTGTCAGCGTAGATAACTACCTTTCTGTAAGGCTCAACGCCTGTGGAGTGGCTGGAAACGCCCTCGATCTCAGCAACACAGCTATGGATAATGCGGCGCTCATAGGGATTCATAGGCTCAAGAGCGATCTTTCTGCCCTGCTTGATGACCTTTGCAGAAGTCCTCTTTGCAAGGGACTCCAGTGTTTCCTTGCGCTTGTCGCGGTAGCCGTTGCAGTCAACGGAAATACGGCAATAGCTCTCCTCTGTGCGGTTGCTTGCGAGGATAGTCAAATACTGTAAGCTGTCGAGGGTCTCGCCGCGTCTGCCGATAACCACACCCAGCTTCTCGCCTGTGATGTCAAGAACAACATTGTTATCCTTTCTCACAGCGTTGATCTCAAAGTTCTCAAGCTTCAGCGCATGAAGAACATCTGTAAGGTACTGCTTTGCAGCCTTTACCTTTGCGCTGCTCTCTATGTCGAAATCAGCAGGCAGCTCGGAAGCCTCTGCTTCGTCCTCGAAAGCAGCAGGAGCAGCCTCTTCAACAGCCGCAGCTTCCGTTGCCTCTGTCTTTTCTTCATAGATAGCCTTTACTCTTGCTTCGCCCTTCATTCCGAAAAGACCCTTGCGGGGCTGCTCGAGTATCTCAAATTCAATATCGTCGATAGAAGCGCCGAACTCCTGTGCGGCAAGAGCCTTGGCTTCATCAACGGTCTTCGCGGTAAATTCCTTTTCCATTGTCGGTTCCCCTTTCTATCTTAATCCTCGTCGTCCTCAATATATTCCTCGCCGTACTTGATAGCGTCCTGACGGCGCGCCTCGGCAAGCTTTCTGCGATTGATCTCCTTCTGAGTGAGCTTTTCGCCCTTGTACTCAGAAACGGTATTGTCATTGTCGGAATTGCGCACCTTGTTAGCCTGCACCTCGATACGCTTCATGCGTTCGTTGTACTCAGCCTCTGCCTGCGCTCTCAGCTTGTTGGGATTGTACAGCTTATTAAGAATGATGGTCTGCGCAATACCAAATACATAGCTTATCGTCCAGTAGAAGCCTGCACCTGCGGGTACTGAGAATACCAGTATCAGGGAGAATACGGGCAGGATATACATTGTAAGCTTCATGCCGCCGCCCATCTGACCGGGGTTGTTCTTCTCCATCTGTCTGTTGGAAATGAACGCCTGCAGCAGCGAGAACACAAATGCAGCAATAGGAATAAACAGCATGGGGAAGCCCATGTGCTCACCGGGGATCTCACTAAGCTTGATGCCAAGGAAGTCAAGGTTCTCGTAAAGCACCTCGATATCCTCGGTAGAATTGAGAGAATACAGCTCCTTGAAGGCAACGGTAGTACCATTGTTGTATTCCTTTACAGTGCCGAACGTATCAAGGATATAAAGCTCTCTCTGCAGCGAGCTTGTCGCCTTGAAGGCTACCGATCCGTTTGCTGAAATGCTGTAATAACCATACTGGGTCTGTAACGTATTGAACGAACTCTTTACCGTATCGCTGAAAGCGTGCTCAGCAAGGTAAGCCTTCTTTTCAGCGTCGTCCTTGATGGCATTGTATGTTTCCTTCTCCTTCTCGGGATTGCCTGCGGCATTTCCGTCGGTGGAAGAATAATCGGTAATAGCAAAAAGATTTGTTGCGGAGAACAATATTTCCTTACCATTTCCGTCATTAGCGGCCTTAACATCTTCGTAGCTGTTTTTGAGCGCATACTCAATGGTCTTTTCAACCACCTTCATAGAGTCTGCGGAAACTGTTTCCCATACAGCCTCGGTGTACTCGGGGTCATTCTCGCCGCGGTTTGCATTGTAGTAAGCAAGGAACTTATCAGCGTCGCGCATGATCTCCTCGTGCTTTGTCAGCGCGTCGCCCTCAAGCAGCGTAACGTTGTTGTATTCGTCAACAAACAGCGAAGCGACCTTCATGTGGTAGGACTCCTCCACCATCTGCTCGATATCCGTTGTAGCTGTACGAGTAATATGAGTCATAGGCTTGTAGACAACGTCCAGCACGCCGAACAGGATAAGGAAGGTGAGGATCATAGAGCCGCAGCCGCCCATAGGATTGTAGCCCTGCTGCTGAAGCTTCTGAAGCTCCTCCTGCTGCTTCTGCTGGTTGTTTCTGTATTTCTGCTGTATCTCCCGTACCTTAGGCGCGAAGATGGCAGACTTTGCAGTGTTCTTCTGCTGCTTTATCGAAAGCGGCAGCATGGCAAGCTTTACAATAAGTGTAAACAGAATGATCGCAATACCGATATTGGTTACGCCTATCTCATAAATAAAATAGAGGATATAACCAAGCGGTTTGCCGATAAGGCTGTATATGAAATCTATTTTGTCCACGTCCTTTCTGGCAAGATTTCGGTCGGTCTGGGGCGCGGATAGAATCACTCCATAGATAGCGCCCTTATGTGGTTTTATAAAAACGCGGCTCAGCCGCAATTGCTTTCGGTATCATTGTCGCAGCAGTGAGTGTGAGGTGGTGTGTGCTGCACCTTTTCCGGACGAAAGCAGAATTTTTCCGGAACAGGATCGTATCCGCCGCGCGAGTATGGGTTGCAGCGAATAATTCTCCATAACGCCAAATAACCGCCCTTAACCGCCCCAAAACGTCGAATAGCGATAGTCGCGTATTCTGAACAGCTTGGTCTAAAGCGGCAGCACGGCGGTAAGATCTTTGACAGCGTAAGTCTGTATAGCTTGATAATTCCTAAAAACAAAAATTTCATGACAGCTTTGACAGAATGTTCTTTTTCATAAGGGACAAAACCTTTGCGGACTTTTGCTCCGGCGTCTTGCTCCTTGCAACGAAAACGAAGTCGTAACGCTTTTGTGTCTTTTCCTTTAAGATCGGCTCAAAAAGGCGGAAGGCTTCCCTTATAACCCGCCTTGCCCGATTTCTTTTCACCGCATTTCCGACCTTTTTGCCCGTCACTATGCCCAGACGGTTGGCAGTGCCGCGCCGTTCCTTAACATAGCAGACGAAGGCATAGGTCACAATGCTTTCTCCCTTTTTGAAGAGAAAGCCGAAATCGCGGTTCTTCTTGATCACAACATACCTTTTTCTGAAGTCAGACATAGGTTTGCAATCAGATTAGTAAGTCAGCTTTTTTCTGCCCTTAGCACGACGACGAGCGAGAACCTTGCGGCCGTTCTTTGTAGCCATTCTCTTCATAAAACCGTGCTCGCGCTTTCTCTGAAGCTTCTTAGGCTGGTAAGTTCTTTTCATTTTCAAAAACCCCCTTCTTTAATCGGTTAAAATCTGCGTGAGGACATAGTTTGTCCGCACACAACTGTCAACAATAATTTATTATACATGATTGTAAAAGCGTTGTCAAGAGTTTTTTGCAAATTTTCTTCATAAAAAGCCGTCAATAAATCAACGTTTTGTTATAAAACAAATTATTATACAAAAAAGGTGCTTGTAATCGTTTTAAAAATATGATATAGTATATCTATATTATATATACTTGTAATAATTTAGGAAAGGAGGCTTCAGATGTTCGGTCTTGGGAAAATGAAGACACTACTTCCGCTAAAGCCCGAAAAAGAGCTTTCGGGAGGGCGTCATCTCCGTCACGAGCTTAAATTCATGATCGACGAGGGAACTTACCGCGTACTGCTGGCTAAGCTCACACCGCTGATGTATCACGACAAAAACAGCACGAACGGCGAATACCGCGTGACCAGTCTGTATTTCGACGATATATACGGCAGCGGCTATAACGATAAGATCAACGGCATGGCAGCAAGGCGCAAATTCCGCATACGCAGCTACAACCTCGACCCTTCACGAATAACGCTTGAAGCGAAGCATAAGGACGACGAGTATGTTTCAAAGCTATCCGCGCAGCTCACCGACGAGCAGTATAAAGCGCTCCTTACGGGCGATTGCTCATTTATGGCAGAGCGCGACTGGGACGAAGATGTATTCGGTGAATATTACCGCTCAAACCTCGTATGCGCACTGAAGCCGAAGATCATCGTAGACTATGTCAGAGAGGCGCTTGTATATCCTCACGGAAACGTCCGTATCACGTTTGACAAAAAGCTTTCCACTTGCTATAATACAATTGATATGTTCTCCGAAAACGCGATGTATTCGCGCATTTACGACAAGGAGATCATACTTGAGGTAAAATTCGACAACTATCTGCCGATGAGCATACAGGCTGTGCTTCAGGGGCTCAACGCTCCGCGGCAGTCAGTTTCAAAATACATAATATGCAGTGATAAATTATTGGAGGTAAAATCGCATGGTATCTGAAAATCTTACAATGGGCTCGAAGCTTGATGATATAATGGCAGCCTTCGGTGACAGCTTCAATGTTTCCGAGCAGTTCGCCAATCTGTCTGTTACAACTATCATCTGCACGCTGCTCACCGCTACACTGTGCGGTGTTATCATCTACCTTATCTATCGCTTCTTCTACCGCGGAGTTGTGTACAGCGATAACTTCAATATCCTGCTGCTGCTCACAACAGTCGTTACCTCGTTCATCATCATGACCATCAGCGCAAACGTTGTTCTGTCGCTCGGTATGGTCGGCGCGCTTTCTATCGTGCGTTTTCGTGCCGCAGTCAAAGACCCGCTTGATATCGGCTTCCTGTTCTGGGGCATTGCCGCAGGTATCACCGCAGGCGCTCAGCTTTACATGGTAGCTATCATCGGTACAGTTATCATCGGTGTTATCTACATACTGCTCACTATCTTCAAGAAGGAACGCAAGAGCTACCTGCTTATCGTTCGCTACACCGCTGAAACAGAGGTCAATGTAAACGGTATCCTCGGCGCTATCAAGTACAAGCTTAAGAACAAAACTCAGACAGGCAGCAGTATAGAGCTGACTATCGAGGTTAAAATAAAGAAGAACGACACAAGCTACATCAGCCGCTTCAATGCCATCGAGGGTGTTGAAAGCGTTACCCTGCTCGAATACAGCGGAGAGTATATGAACTGATTTTGCGGAGGTGAACGCCGTGGGCTGGGAAGGTCTTGCTCGGCTTTGTTACTTGGGCATTGTAATTTCCTCGGTTTTAGTTTTGGTGATTATATTGATCATATTCGCGGCATTCGACAGCAAGCGTTCCAATAACTCGCTGCCCTCCAACAGCTCGGTTGAAAAGAAATCCCGACCTATACCTAATTTTGGTCAAATATGTGACCTTCATTCCTTAGTCGAGATAAATGATTGCAAAAAAGTAGATTTGCTTTTAAAGAACGGCGTTGATCCTGATTCAGGTCAGAATAAAAGCAATGCATACGATGAATTTACACCATTACATTTTGCCATCGAAAACGGAAACCATAAGATGGCGAAGCTTCTCCTGAGCTACGGCGCTGACCCCAATCGGCATTATCTGTATGTGTTGTCGCCGATGTATAGTGCTATTCAACTGCGCCGCCACGACATAATGCAGCTTCTGATAGATTTTGGCGCAGATGTAAACGGGCATGGCGGCGGTAGTGATGAGCCTTACCTCATTCAGGCGATACATAACTGCGACGCTAAAGCCGCCGAGATACTGCTCAGAAACGGAGCAGATCCGAGTACAGAGAATGCAGGCGGCTCTTGCGCACTCCATCTTAGCAAAAGCCACGCTCAGTCAAACAAACTCACCGAAGCGGAGCATGAAGAGTGCGCCGAGATAGCCGGACTGCTTGAAACATATCTCAAAAATCAATAACCACAAGGAGAATAAAATGATACTCACGATCGACGTCGGCAACACAAATACCGTCATAGGCGGATTTGATGACTGCGACAAGCTCTTGTTTGAATCAAGAATAGACACCGACCGCTATCGCATGGCGGATCAGTACGCGATCACTCTGAACGATATCCTGCACCTGTATAAGTACTCCCCCGAGGACTTTTCGGGCGCTATCATATCCTCTGTCGTGCCGCCCGTTACAGGACAGCTCAAAGAGGCTGTGACAAAGCTTTGCGGCTGCAAGGTGCTTACCGTAGGTCCGGGCTTAAAGACAGGACTTAACATCAAGATAGACGAGCCTGCTTCGCTGGGTGCTGACATGGCTGCCGTTGCGGTTGCCGCTAAGGAGCATTATCCGCTTCCCGCCGTCGTTATCGACCTCGGCACTGCTACAAAGGTGCTTGCAGTTGACAAGACAGGCGCTTTCGTCGGCGGAATAATCGCCCCGGGCGTCAAGATATCTATTGAGGCGCTCGCAAACCGCACCGCAAGCCTGCCCTTAATCAGCATAAACAACGATCCGCCGCTAAAAACAGTTATCGGTACAAATACCATCGACTGTATGCGCTCGGGTCTGCTGTACGGCACTGCATTCATGGTTGACGGCATGATTGAGAGCTTCGAAAAGGAGCTTGGCGGTGAATGCACAGTTATCGCAACAGGCGGTTTTTCGTCCGTAATACAGCCGCTCTGCAAGCATGAGTTCACCCTTGACCGCAGCCTTATCATGACAGGTCTGCTGGACATCTACAAAAAGAATATAAAATAAGCCCTTTTGTTGTTAAATTTATCTGTTTTTATACAGAAAGTTATTACTTTTTGGGGTCTGCGGAGAAAAATCCGTAAATATATACCCGCGGCATATCGGAATTAAGGATCCGAATGCCAGCAAGGAGTTCCTCATGGAAAACAAAAAGTTTGATACCAAGAAAATGGTCGGTATCGCACTGCTGACTGCCATTGTTGTCGTTCTTCAGTTTGTCGCACTGGGAATGAGATTTGGTATGTTCAGCATCACGTTCGTGCTTATCCCGCTAGTTGTAGGCTCTGCCCTTTACGGCTGGAAAGCAGGCGCATGGCTGGGTCTTGTATTCGGCATCGTGGTACTGATCACGGGCGATGCAGCCGCCTTCCTCACGGTAGATCCTTTCGGCACGGTAATCACTGTACTGCTCAAAGGAACACTGGCAGGCACTGCGGCAGGTCTTGTTTACAAGGTACTGTCCAAAAAGAACGATATCCTTGCCGTAATAATGGCAGCCATCGTCACACCGATCGTAAATACAGGCATATTCCTGCTTGGCTGCTGTATATTCTTTATGGATACAGTAAGCGAATGGGCAGCAGGATTTGGCTACGAAAATGTAGGCGCATACATGATACTCGGTCTGGTTGGTATAAACTTCATAATCGAATTTGCTATCAACATTGTGCTTAACCCTGTTATCGTAAAGCTTATCAAAATAGGCAAGCACAGCGCTTAAATCAAATAATACATAATAAGACCTGCTCCTTTCGGAACAGGTCTTAGACCGTCGAAAAAGTCCCGTTGGGACTTTTCCGCCGAAACATCCGCACTGCCCG
>CAYSYF010000020.1:0-37942 GCA_964435155.1 uncultured Ruminococcus sp.
AAGTTATCTAAAAAGCTCGCTCCGCGAGCAAAAACATAGTTTTTCGACAAGCTGATCCCCCTCTGTGAAAGAGGGGGATATTTTTATGCAAATTCTTTTATTTCGTAGGCAGTACCGCTTATCGCGATCTTTGTTCCAACGAATATCGGAGCTGCGCCATCGGGGGCGATCTCCTTTTCCTGAGCGTTTGGCAGCGTACAGCTCCATGCGCTGTAGGAGCGGTTTTTAAGCCCCCACAGCGAAGGGTTCAGTTTGTTGCGCACTACCTCTCCGATGGGCGAGAGGGACTCGTTGAAGATGACGCTGCCCTCGGACAGCAGCACACGTGTCTTGCCGTCGGTTATCTGCAAAGGCGCGGTGAAATGAGTTCCGCAGGGGCATACAAGTCTTCCGTCCCCGTCCTTTTCAAAGGTGTTTACAAAGCTCTGCGCACCGCAGCTACACGCACAGATATCGCCGCGAAGTCTTAGCAGCAGGTCAAGCCACTGCTTTTCTATCAGTCGTTTATCGGGCTGGTTAAGTCCCACGGTGAACGAGTAGATGAAAGCCTCACGGATATAGTCGGGCATGATACGCCAGAATTTTATTATATTGTTGTGGACGCCTCGGACAGGGCGGTTGCTGTCATTTTCGGGATCGTAGACGAACACAGGCTCAAAGCCGTAGTGACGGCGCTCCGCTTCTTCGGTAAGGCAAACGCTTTTCAGCACACGGCTGCCCTCGAGCGGATCGCCGCGCAGCAGCAGCCTGAACAGCAGCACCGCCAGCGAATAGCGGTCTGTCAGCTTGTCGGGAGCTTTTTCGCCTCTTACTACCTCGGGCGCCATATATCCGGGCTTTCCTGCGATGCCGAGATGCTCGCCGTAGGGCGCGATATTATCACAGTCGCATATTCTCACATCGCCGTCTGACGGGCGAATGAAAAAGCCGCCGTCATTGAGATCCTGATAGCTCTTTCCTTTGTTGTGCAGCTCGCGGAATGCCGAGGTTATACGGATAGCAGCATTTACGATAGCGTAAAGCCCTGAAAACCGCACTCTCGCATTGAGAATATCAGAAAACGGCTTATAGTCCTGTGGTATAAGCTCCATCAGAAAACCAAATCCGTCGCTTGTTTCCTCGGTGAGCATAAGCGGCATAACGAAACACTCGCTTATCTCGGTGGTATCCACCAGCTTGCCAAGATTTTCTCTGAAGAGCTCGGGACGCTTCAGCTTGTTTTTGAAATACATTTTCAGCGCGTATTCCTCATCGTGGTAGCGCGCGCGGTAAACCGTACCCTGTCCGCCCGAGCCAAGCACTTCCATTATCTCGGCAGAGCCGCCAAGCTCCAGCGGTATATTATCTCCCACTCTTATCATCAGAAGCCGCCTCCGGTGATGCTGTCAAACTTTTCCTCGGCCGCGGTCTCTGCGGTGTTGCCGCACCATTCGCATACGGTCTCGCTTTCACCGTTCCAGCAGCTTGTCTTGCCGCAGTCGGCACACTGGAAAAATCCCTTTGCGTTGCAGTAGGGGCAGCAGGGATATTCTGTTGTCACATAGATATTACCGCTTATCTTGGTATCACCGAATTTTTCGCGCGCAGCGATCTCCTCGGACACCTTGAATGCCCATGTGGCATACCACGCGCCGTCCTCGCGCTGTTCGGTGCGGATACCGAACAGCTTGTGCTGCTGTCTGCATTTTGTAAGAATTACTGCTGCTGTAAGCATTGTTTTTTCCTCCTAAATGATTATTATTTTAACTGGTTATGAATTGCGTTACCAATAATCCTTGCCATTTCCACCGGTACGGCATTGCCAACCATCTTATATCCATCATCGGACTTTGAATAAACAAATTCAAAGTCATCGGGGAAGGTTTGCAGTCTTGCACATTCACGCACAGTCATACGTCTGTATAAATGCTCATACCCTTCTGCAAATCTATGTCGGTTTTTAGCAACCATCGGCATAACTGGAGCCTGTGGATGAAGTTGTGCCTGTCTTCCGCTCGCCTGAACAGTAAAACCACATTCATTCCACTGCCTAACCCTATTACGACTCATAAAAATCGTAGAGTATGAGCCTTGGAAATATTCGTGATTACTGAAAACCACATCGGGATTTGCATAGTTTTTCTCCAGTGATGGAACAGCAGTATCTCGCAAATCCCAAATAGCATCTTTTAATGTGCGTTTTACTTTATTTGGTTTGGGAAATTTAAAATCAATATTCAAATCCTTTCTGAAACCGATATAAAACACACGTTTTCGGTCTTGAGGAATTCCATAATCAGCAACATTGACTAATGTTACTGTTAAATCATATCCGCAATCCACGAACATCTTTTTTATATTTTCAACTGCCTCGCTATGTCTTTTTGAAAGCATACCTACAACATTTTCTGCAAGAAAAAACATAGGCTGCTTATCCTTTAATATACGGATATAGTCATAGAAAAGCTGTCCACGAGCGTCCTCAATGCCTTTTAATGCCCCCGCCTCGGACCAAGACTGGCAGGGAGGTCCTCCGATAATTCCGTCGCAATCAGGTATTTCAGATGAATCAATCTTACGAATATCTCGCTGGTCGAGAAATCCCGAATGATTCTTTTTATATGTAGCCCATATTGATGAATCATACTCATTTGCATATATAATATCAAAACCCGCTTTTTCAAAACCTAAATCTAATCCACCAGCCCCAGCGAATAAGCTAACAATTTTCATTTAACCACCTATATTGTATATGTAATCAATTTTGCATTTTTAAGCTGTGCGGGATTATCAGGTTTTTTGATTTTAATATCAGAAATTGTAAGCGCTTCGGTTTGCTGGCACAAATCTATTAAATCCTGCTTGTTTTCAAATGTATCAAACTTTTCATCATTTATGATACACATAAAATTGAAATCTTTGTCAAAATCACGTTGATATACATACTCAAAAACCTTGAATGGATTTTGTATATGCCACATTCCTCGCACCCTCATATAAGTAATACCTAAAGGATCAACCTTATTTACTCTGCCGAGTTCCTTTGTATCAGCAAATTCAACATCAGGAATAGTTTCAACACCATATTTTATTTTCTGTTTAATTCTTGCATATACTTCATCGCTTGCAGCATAATCAAGACCATAAATAAAAGAAAGATGTTTAATAGAGTTGCCGTTTACAACACCTACTGCATATATAATGTCCTTTTCTGCCCATTCTTCAGCGGTTTTACAAGCATTGCTAATCATAGGACTATCTGCATACAGCTTGTGTTTCGGATATGATGAATTTAATGCAAGGGCAGAATTAACACTTTCAATCTTCTTAACCTCAATTGCGTCACCACCCTTTAGCATTCCATCAGGTGGGTTGCTGTTGTTGCCTAAATAAGAAAACACCTCACTGATTTTCTCTATACGTTTTGTTTCGTCTGTTTCGTCAAAGGTGTCACAGAATAAATCTTTTATATATTCTTCGAGAGCGTCCCCCATACTATTGGCACGGTTCCTGCTGACATATTGGGTGTGAATAGTAGTAACGGGATGATTTACAAGATTTATAATAGCATTAATGATATTCATTTTATTATTTCCTTATGTAAATTATTTCAGTTTTGCAAGTATCTTTCCTGCCTCGGGGTGACCGTTTTCCATAGCAAGCGTGAAGAATTTCTTTGCCTCGTCGAGATTTTTCTCCACATAAACGCCCTTAAGGTACATTATTCCGAGGTTATACTGTGCGATGTCGAGATTTTGCTCTGCCGATTTTGCAAACCACGCGAAAGCGCCTGCAGGGTTTTTAGCCACACCGCTGCCGATATAAAGGCATTTTCCGTAGCTGCACTGGGCTCTTGCGTGACCCATTTCGGCAGCACGCTTGTAGAACATTGCAGCGCCCTCGTAGTCCTGATTGGAAAGGCAGCGGCGCGCTGTCTGGTACAGCTCCTCGCCGTCGTTTGAGAGCGGCTGCGGCTCTTCGGTGCGTTCCTCTGTATACTCTTCTATGGTGAATCCTCCGCGCCATTTTTTGGCGATATCGGGATTTTTGGCTACATAAACACCGTTTTCGTAGCACAGTGCGATCACGTTTATGGACTCCTCATAGCCTGCACGGGCTGCGGTCATGAACCACTTGAAAGCCGCGTCCTCGTCACGCTCGCAGAAGATACCTTCCGCGAGGAATTGTGCGGTCATGTGCATTGCTGCGGGAACACCGTTTTCCGCGCCGCGCAAAAACCACTCCCAAGCCTGTTCCACGTCCTGCGGACCGCCTCTGCCCTCAAGCTTGTAAAAGCCGATGTAATACTGCGCCTCTCCGAAGTCCTGAAGCGCCGACTGCTGAAACCAGTACATTGCGCGATCGTAGTCCTTGAGGCGGTCAAAATGCCTGCCTAGGCTGTACTGTTCCGCCGCATCGTTGATGTTCTTTTTGCCCTCGGTGACGTATATCGGCGTTTCGGCGGGGCGCCTGAATGCTATCTCGCAGCCCAGCGCCTGTCCTATTGCCTCTACCGCATCTGCGGCGCTTTTTCCTTTGAGTCCCAACTCCTCGCGCAGCGATTTTACGCATCTCGCCGCAGCGGCACAGCGGACCTCGAAGGGCTTTCCGCGCACACCGTCAAGTTTTTTTGCGCAGCCATCGTAAAGAGCTACATACACAAGCTTGCGTACAGCCTTTTCTCTGGGGAAAATATCCGCGATAAGAGAATCTGTTTTCCTACGGTCAAGCAGTGTTTCTTTTCCGAAGCGAGTGGCGATATAGCTTGTTATTCCGTTGATATCGCGGATAGGCTCTCCGTTTGAGTCATGCACAGTCTTGCACAGACCGCAGTAGTCCTGTGCGTCGTAGTCAAATTCGCGTCCGCATCGTCCGCAGATCATAGGAATACCCCCTCTCAAAGATAATGTTGTATTTAAGATCGAAAGTAGAGAAGCGTATGGGATTTATTGCGTTATCTTCAAATGCCAAGAGAAATTTTCATAGGCAAGCAACCGAGGCGCACTCCGGGCAATGTTGCCAAGGTTTAGTGCCAGCCGCACTCGTCATAATCCTTCCACTTCTCGTTGTAGCGCATCTCCTCTGCAAGCTTCATGCAGATGAATGCAACAGCGCCTGCAACTATCACAACTGCGCCGAGAATGGGGAGGAGCATGGAAGTAAAGGGGTTTTTCTTGTTCATAGTGGTAATTCCTTTCATAGGTGAAATTATTTAATCATCAAGCACCAGCTTGTATATCTCTTGTTTTGGATAGCCTGTTTCCTTTGCGGCTTTCTTGCAAGCCTCGGACATCTTCTCGCCGCCGAGGATAAGCTGCCTTGCAAGCTCGGCAGCCTGCTCCAACGTCAGCTTTTCGTCGGCTTTCTTTTCCGCGCCTGCAACGACTATAACATACTCGCCGCGCGGCTCGGTATTTTCGTAGTAGCTGGAAAGCTCGCTCAGCGTGCCGCGTATTACTTCCTCGTGCAGCTTTGTAAGCTCTCTGCAAAGCGCACAAGATCTGTCGCCGCCGAAAGCTGTTTTCATATCTTCAAGCGTTTTTGTAAGCTTATGGGGAGCCTCGTAGAATATCAGCGTATGCGGCAGACTCTTTATTTCCTCAAGCCGTTCGGAGCGCTCCTTTTTCGGCACGGGGAGAAAGCCCTCAAACGCAAAGCGCATGGTATCTATTCCGCTTATTGCGACAGCAGCTATCGCCGCGTTACAGCTTGGTATGACCTCTACGGAAACGCCCTGCTCATAGCATTTCTGCACGAGATAAACTCCGGGGTCGGATATACAGGGCATACCTGCATCGGAAACAAGCGCAACGGTATTTCCCTCTGCAAGCAGCGCAAGTATCTTGGCGCTTTTTTCAGCCTCATGCGGCTTGTAGTAGCTTAGCATAGGCTTTTTTATTCCGAAATGCGTCAGCAGCCGAAGCGTAACTCTGGTATCCTCTGCGGCGATGTAGTCTGCGTTTTCCAGCGTTTCGATGCCGCGCGGACTGAAGTCCGACAGATTTCCTATCGGAGTGCCTACAACATAAAGCTTTCCTGTATCATTCATAAAGACGCGAATACTCCTCTGTATAGGATTTGTCGTCATTGCGAAGTATCATAGGCTTCTCCACTATCATGCCCGATTTTGCGCCTTTCTTTCCCGTGATAAGGAACAGCCATGGCTTGTCGAGTATGCTGTTGTGTACAAAAGTGATGCTCTTGGGCTCGATTTTGTTTTCACGCATGGAGTTTATAACATCGGAAAGTCGCTCGGGACGGTGGCACATCTTTAAAAGTCCGCCGTATTTCAACAGCTTTCCTGCCGTCTTACAGACATCGTCAACGGTACACATAAGCTCATGGCGCGCAATAGCCTGCGGACGGGACATCTTTTCAAAGCCGCTTCCGTTTGTCATGTACGGCGGATTTGCGGTAACGATATCCACGCTTTCAAACGCAAGATATCTCTGGTCAAGCTCGCGCAGATCTGTGAGAATAGGCGCAACGGTGTTTTGCAGACTGTTCTTCTCCACCGACTTCTTCAGCAGGTCGATAGCCTCCTCCTGGATATCAATAGCATAAACAAGGCGCGGCATTACGTTCTTGCAGAATATCAGCGGGATTATACCGCAGCCTGTGCACAGGTCGCATACTACGTGGTCGGGTCGGACTCCTGCGTAGTAGGCAAGCAGGAACGCGTCTGTGCCGAAGCGATGGTCGTCCGATACATACATTGTAAGTTTTCCGAGGGCAAAGGTTTCCATAAGATCTTTCCTTTCATGAATTTATCCTATAAATATCTGTCCGTCCGGGACAACTATATTCTTTCGTTTGCTGCTGTTGAGTGACAGCGAGAGTACGATCGAAACGGGTCCGACTCGTCCGCTGAACATAAACAGCATTATCACTATCCTGCCGAATATATCGGCTGCCGCGGAAACTCCGAGCGAAAGTCCTGCGGTGGAGCAGGTCGCAACCGACTCAAACAGGCAGTGGAGCGCGTCGCATGAAGTGAGGCTGTATATTGCGGTAAAGCACAGTGCCACAGCGCACATCGTAAGTGTGGTGACTACCAGCGTGCGGTAGACTGTATGCTTATCTATCTTGTGGCGGAATATCTCAACGTCGTTCTTGTTCTTGATATACGATATCACGGTCATTATAAGAACCAGCAGCGTCGTTACCTTGATACCGCCGCCTGTTGAGGCAGGCGCGACGCCTACGAACATCAGCAGCATAGTACCAAGCTGCGAAAAGCTTGTCATGCCCGAAACTTCGATGCTGCTGAAGCCTGCCGAGCGGTTTGAAACGCTTAAGAAGAACGAATTGAGCAGCTTTTGACCGAAGTGCATATCTCCCATGGTTGCGGGATTGCTCCATTCCGAAACAAGATAGAATATAGTACCGCCCACTGTAAGCACGCCTGTCATTATCAGCACGGCTTTGGTGTGCAGGCTCAGCTTTTTCACCTTGCGGATATTGAGGAAATTTTCCCATACAACAAAGCCAAGACCGCCTATCGTTATCAGCAGCGCTATCGTTATAAGCACCACAGGGTCGTTGCTGAAGCCCATAAGGCTTGATGCTCCGTCCGCTTGTCCCATGAGGTCAAAGCCTGCATTGCAGAAGGCGGATATGCTCATGAAGATGCTGACCCACACTCCGTAAGCCCCGTATTTCGGCACAAACACAGAGCCGAGTATCACTGCGCCGATAAGCTCTGCTATCAGCGAGTATTTCATGATGCTGATGAATATGCGCGTACCGCCCTCAAAGCTGTTCTCGGTCAGTCCGTCAGCAGCAGTCGCCAGCGTTCGGAAGCCAAGCTTTTTTCCTGCTGCGATGTTGAAAAACGTGATGATAGTAACAAAGCCAAGACCGCCTATCTGTATCAGCAAAGCTATTACTATCTGACCAAAAAGGCTCCATGTCGTGTATGTATCTGCCACCGTTATACCGGTGACGCAGGTGGCGGAGGTGGCTGTAAACAGGCACTCTGAATACGGCACTGAACTGCCGTCGGCTGAAGCAAAGGGCAGCCACAGCAGCACCGAGCCGATAAGTATTATTGCAAGAAATCCCACTACCAGCGTTCTGGCGGGGCTTATATGCTTTGTTTGCTTACTGATTATCGGCATACTTTGCTCCTTGATGGTTTTTTTATGCGTTCAGAGCGAGGTCATACATCGGTACATCTGCGCCGCGCTCTATTTCAAGGCTTGTGACGATGACAGGCTCGCTGTTGCTGTTGGAAAGCTCTATGCGCACGCCCTCGAGCTTCTGCGAAGCTTCAAGCTCTATTTCAAGAACTCCGTCACGCTGCTTTGTTATGGTGAAATCATGGGTGTACTCGCCTTTGGAGCTTGTTATGGTTATGATGGAATTTCCCAGCTCCACACCCGTTCCCGTTATGGTTATGCGATATGTGCCTTTTCTGAACAATGTAAAATAATTGGTGTGTACCTGCGCACCGCCGGGGAGCTTTGTGTAGTCGCTGCCGCATACCGCATTATCGGAGGCAGATAGCTGCTCGCCCGAGTAATATATGCTGCCGTTATCGGATAGCTGATAGCCTTGCGAAGCCGCCCAGTCATAGGCGCTGCTCGTGCAGGCATAAAGCTGCATATTGTTGTTTATATCACCGACAAGGCATATACCCTCTACCCATGCATGGAGATTGTCCTCGCGGTCGGCTATGATGAAATGCGGACGCTCCGAAAGCTCTTCGAGTGCCGCTATACTTTTGGCTATTATAAATCTGCCCTCGGGCAGGAGAAACTGTCCTTTGATATAACGCTCTGAGGATACATTATAGCAGCAGACGGTATCGAGTCCGCTTCCGACGACCATATCAAGTGCCTGCTGCATATATTTTGCGCCTGTCATTGCGTTTTTGCTCTGAACGGTAGTGTAGCTTGAATAGCAATATATATTTGAGTATGTAAGCATTACCGCAAGCGGAATACACACGCAGCGCAGCATACGTTTTCCGTCCCGTATCGCAAAGCGTATCACAAGAATTATCAGCAGCACGAGCATTACTGTGATTATGATCTTGAAAAAGCTGGTCTCGTCGGGAAGTGACTTCATTTTTTCGCCGTAGCGCAGCGGAGCAAGACCCATTATCATCGCAGAGGTCATGCGGGTGCCTGCGGTCACAGTCGGAACAACGAACAGCATTGTCAGCGTATTTATCACTGCGGCACTGCATAGAGCGGCAAGCGCATGGAATATCGAAAATTTTCCGCGATGTATCAGTATAAATGCCGCGTAGAGCGCTATCGGCGCAAATACCTCGATATAACGACCGTATATCAGTGTGTCGCAGCGAGCCTCGAGGTGATCGGAGGTGCATTTGAACAGCACGCTTATCGCAAAGACTGCCGCTGTCGAAATAAGTGCGAACACAGCAAGCATCGCGTCGTTATCGGAGATATAGGCGTCGCTGTCCGAGGCAGGCTTGATCCTGCGGCGGAAATACATAAAGACCGCGCCGATTATCATTACTATACATATAGCGCCGAAGCCCCATGTAGAGGATATGAAATAAAAGAAATGTCCTATCAGGGTCTTGAGGAAATTTACGAAAAAGTCACCGCCCGCCGTGAAAACACGCGACAGGGAGTCCTCGATAGTATTGGTGGGAGTGCCGCCGCCCTCATCAAGCAGCCAGAGCGCATTCTGAAAATAGTTCTTTGCAAGCAGATCGGCTGCAAAGCTTACGCACAGTCCCGAAAAAAATGCAATAAAGCCGAATATCTTCTTTTTCATTGCGAAGAACGCTATCAGAATAAGCGCTACACCGCCTGCCATCAGCGCAAGCATACGTCCGTGGGCGGCATAGCCTGCGACAAGCACGATTGCACCGAGAACGGATAATATCTGCTTTTTAACTCCGTTGCTTTGCAGCGCCTTGAAAGCTACCAGCAGAAACAACCACGGCATGATATCGCACAGGCTCTCGTTCCATGTGTATTTTGTAAGCAGCATATAGCAGGGGTAGAGTCCGCATATAAGCGAAAATCCTACACTCATACCTTTTTTCAGCGCGAATGTGCTTCGGCTGAGATAATACACTATTACGGGTATAAAGCTTACTATCAGGCTGTTGATGCCTATCATCAGGTCATAGCGCAGATAAGGATCGTCTGTAACAAAGAAAACAGGTGTGTACATAAGCCCCTGAAGATATCCGTAATAGCCGCTCAGCGATACTGTCGAGGACCAGTCACAGCCGCTTGCATACGCAGCTATCGCGCTGACGCTGTATTCGTCGGGAGTGAGGTTGAATATAGTGGAGCACTGAGCCATAAGCGAATGCAGCAGCAGCGCGCCGATATATATACATATCATCACCGGCAGGTCGGCTTTGGCAAGCCTGCTGTATGACGAAGTATCTTTTGAGCGTTTCATAGGTATCCTCCGAAAGGGATTAGCTGTTTATCTTGTACCTTACATATTCTCTTGCACTGTCGCCGTATGCAAGCACCGTATGGTTTTCGGTCTTGCCGATAAGGTCGTAATTCTGCGGAGAAAGCGGAATATCGGTGCCGTTTTCGATAATGATTATTCCCGTTTCGGGAAGCTTGGTCACGCTGTTTATAAGGCTTACCTTTGCGTTGGGGTTCAGAAACTGCAGAAGTCCCGCTGTGCGTGTGCCGGTCTTATAAGCAACTATACGCGGTGAGGCGCTTTCGTTGAACAGCATTTCGCTTATCGCCTTTGCAGGCGCTATCTTTTCGGCGTTGTCGGCGGCTCTCATAGGCAGGTAGCTGAACGACGCAAATCCTGTCGTGTATATGAACACTGCGCATATTATCGCAGAAGCCATCTGCATTTTGAACCTTCTCGTGCAAGCGACGCATATTATCATCGCGGAGAACATGGTGAACACCATGGACGACATTATGATAAAACTCATCTGCGTGATATCGTCGGTTAGCCCCTCGCTGATGCGCCACGGCAGCAACCCGAGTATTGGAGATTCGCGGTAGGCGCCGTCAACGAGATAATTGCTTGAGGTCAAGGCAAATCCCATGCATACGTATGCATAGACAGATGCGCTTCCGATAACCGTTTTTATCGTATAGCCATAGGTCATAAGGAACACCAGCGCGAAGAATACCGCGAGAGGTGCGGCGCTGTCGGTGTAGCGTCCGAAGATGACAAGGTCGTTTATCTCTCCGAACTGCGAGGAATTGAACTTGTAAAGAGCCGAAAGCAGCAGCGAGCCGCCTACTGCGAAGAATGCGAATATTCCAAAGACAGTAATTCGCAGGCTGTATTTATGCTTTACAGGCTCGTAGACCTTTGTGCCGTCCTCGTGATGCTTCATGCGGTTGGAGAACCACTCGCTGCAGCGCTTGGCGCACATGATGATGAAGAATGCTGTTGCAAGCGCGCCTATTCCGAGCGTGGAAGTAAAAAATGTATACAGATGCCCGAACAGTGTTGATATAAAATGATCCCAGCCCGCCGCGGTAAAAAGTCCGTCAAGACGGGTAAGACCGCCTTCCACTGTGTTTCCGCGCGCCGCGCCGCCCCAGACTGCGTTTTCTATCGCGTTGCGAAGCAGATATTCGCAGCCGAAGGATATGATGAGCGTTGCGAAAAAAGTAGGTAGATTGAGTATCTTTTCTCTGAAAACTATCCTTGCTATCAGAAGTGTAAGAATAAGCGCTATAACTATCGCGATAAGCCTTGAATGTGCTGCGTAGCATACCGCGCACATGAAGCCTGCGAGCATGGAAAATGTAAAGCGCGAATAGCGGTTTTTCCTGTCCCATGCCATAAATACGCACCATATCAGTGCCCACGGCAGAAGGCTCGAGATAGCCTCGTTCCAGATGAATTTTGAATGAGCGATGTAGGTTATGTAGAAGCCCGAGCAGAATGCAATGACTATCTTCTGCCACACCTTGGGTATACCGAGCTTTGCGGCGAGATGATAAGCTAGCATAGGGATAAAGCTTATCAGAACGCCGTTCATCACCAGCATTGCCTTATACAGCGCATACGGCGAGCCGAACACCAGCATAAGCGGCACATAAAACAGTGCTTGTATATAGCCGTAGTAGTAGCCCACGCTGCTCATAAGAGCAGACCAGTCCTTGCCTGTATAGAAAGCGGTGATGCTTGCTGTGCCTATCTCATCGGGATTTACCGCGGGAAGCTCCATCATAAGCGAGAGCATCGCGTGTATCACGATAGAGAAAGCAAACAGTATGAACATCACGCCCCTGTCGCCGAAGGTGGCGTAAAATCGCTCAAGTTTCTTCTTCATTACTTACGATTTCCTTTTTAGAGTAGCTGCACACATTGTAGTTTTTGCAGCCGTCGTTAGTATTGTTGTATTCTATCCTTTTCACATGGAAAAGAGTTTCGTCCATTACCTTGCGGCAGCCTGAAATGGCGTCCGCTACCAAGCCGAAAATGCCTATCTGAAAGCCGACTATCGCAAGCACTGCCATCAGCACCAGCGACTGGAGGTGACCGCCGCCCTCTCCGAGGCACATATACACGATAAAGCGTATTCCCAGCGCCAGTGCCGCAATGATAAAAACAGCGGCAATGCTGAGGAAGGTCTTAAGCGGCTTTCTCATGACGTAATTTCTGATTATCGTGCCGCTTGAGCGCTTTATATAGCCCCATGTGGACTTGAACAGGCGGCTTTTGCGAAGCTCGGGATTGGTGCCGATATCAACTGACAGTATCCTTGCCCTGTCTGCGCCTGCGGTGATTATAGTTTCAAGCGTGTAGGTGTAGTCGGACAGCACATTCAGCCTCATTGCAGCCTCTCTTGTATAGGAGCGGAAGCCGCTTGTCGTATCCACAACGTCCGTTCCGCTTGCTTTTCGTACAACGCTGCTGCCCAGCTTTTGCAGCTTCTTTTTACTGCGTGAGAAATGCTCTATGCTGTCAGTACGGCGGTTTCCGATGACCATTGTTGCCTTGCCCTCAAGTATCGGGCGGACGAGCTTTTCGATATCGTGACCGCTGTACTGGTTGTCCGCGTCGGTGTTTACGATTATGTCGGCACCAAGCCTCAGACACGCGTCTATTCCTGCCATAAAGCCTTTTGCAAGTCCGCGGTTATGCGTAAAGCTGACGATATGATGAACGCCGAGCTCCTTTGCGCGATTGGCTGTACCGTCGGTGCTGCCGTCGTCGATGATGAGGTATTCTATCTCATCTATGCCGTCTATGCGGCGGGGAAGATCATTGATAGTAACGTCCAGTGTTTCTGCCTCGTTATAGCAGGGTATCTGAATTATTAGCTTCATTTTTGTCGTTGTCCTTTAGCCAAAAAACTGATTGAAAGGAATGACCATTACAAGCTGTCCCACAACCAGTGTCGCGAGGATACCGATAACGGCTCTGAGCTTTGAGGGTGCGCCGCGCTCGGTAAGAGCCTCATAATAGCCCTCCGCCTTGCCGTCGTCAAATTCTGTGCGGATCGTTTTTATTCTGCGCACGCAGAATTTGTAGTAGATATAATCACCGAAAAGACTGAGAGATATCATCAGTGCGATGCTTATTACACTGCTTACAAGAGCGAGGTTCTGAAACAGCAATATTGCGGACTGAGTAAGCATGGAGTTATAGTTGTAGAGGATAACATCGGGGATAGCAATAATTCCCTGAAGTATCAGCAGAAGTATGCCGAGCCCGTCCATTCTGCGGTATATCTGCTGTATCGGTGACAGCAGTCCCGCCCAGATGTTGAACGAGGTCTTGACCTTTTTCACGCCGCCGTACTGTGCAACTCCCACACGGAAGCCTGCAAAAGCCTGCGCATAATGGAATACCGATGTTCCGACGAAGCAGCTTAGCTCTTTTGCCGATACTCCGTCTTCGCCGCGAGTGTCATCGCTTGTCATCTTCTGCATCTGCTTATACGCTTCAACGTAGGCGTTTGTATAGGGATCGCCGTTCTGACCGCCTAAAGGCGAACCGAATGGCGGTATATTCTGTCCCATATAAGGGTCGTTGTTCTGTGTGTTGGCAGCGCCGGGATATTCAGCGTGATGTGGGTCGGTGTTTTCTCCTACGGGAGTATCCTGCGGCATTTCGTACGACGCTGCGGAAGCGTCGGGTACAGGCTGCTGAGAAGGTGCAGGCTGTTCATCGGGGAGTCTTCCGTTCCACTCGAAGCCGCTTTCGTGATACCGAGATACTGCACATCTTCCGAGTTTGATATAGCACGCTCTGTGGTGAGGAGTTCCGCAATCGGGGCAAACAACGATATCGTCGTTCTCACCGAAGGGCGATCTGCACTCAGGGCAGAGCTTACCAAAAAATCTTGACATTATTATTCCTTTCCAAAACATTGCATTGGGCATACATATACATTATTAAGTATACCATAAATCGCACAGAAATGCAACAGTTTAGCGCGCTTAATTGTGAAAATTTGCAGAAAATACTGTGTTTCGACAAAAAATGCCCCGTCGGAAGGAGGGGCTTCCGACGGGGCTGCATATAGGGGATAGGAGAACGCTTAGATATTATCGCTGTTATTCAAGGTATTCGCCGATGATGCGTACCATCAGATCATTCAGCTTTTCAACCTCATAATCACCTATGGTAGGCTCGATATGACTGCCGCCGATACCGCTGTGGTCTGTGAGGAAGGTATAAGTTCCGCCTGTCCTGAATGCCATGGTCCTCAGCAGGTATTCTGTAGACTTGTCAATACCGCTGGAGGCTACGGGGATAATGCGGATACCCTGTGCGGCAGCAAGCTCAACGTGATAGTTCACCTCGTCGATGATCTGCTCGTCGGAGTGAGGGGGAGCGTCCAGCACGAAGAACATAAGCTTTGTAGCGTTGTCCTTCCAGTCATGTGCCTTTGTCGCGCTGGCAAGTGCTGTATGGACAGCCTCGGGAGTATCTCCGCCGCCGTCAGCCTCCTGTGCCGCAAGGTCGGAAAGCACCTGATCTATGTCATCTGTGAACTCAAATTCGCGGATAACGTAATCATCATATTCGTCGCGGTAGAAGTTCACGCTTACTCTTATCGGAATGTTTGCGTTGTATTCCTTGACGCGCTCGATGACATTTTCAAGCTCCATCTGGATATATGCAAGCTCGTCCCACATAGAGCCTGTGGTGTCGATCATCAGCATAAGCTCAAGTGCCTCTACGTCGTGCACCTCATTCTGTGAGATTGAGAAGTCCTGCAGGTCAACGGTGTACGTTCCGCTGCTTGTGGGGTCTACGTTTTCAATGGTGGCGCGCACCTCGCCGTAGGTGACCTCGATAGAATGCTCCATGTCGTCATTGCACTCCTCAAGGAATAGATATGCTCTGCCCTGATTGTCTGTCACAGCACTGGTAACGCCGATATCGCCACAGTCGCGTGTTACTTGAGCGCCCTCGACAGGCTCGCCGAATGCTGTAACAACGATCTCGTTGCGTACGTCGAAGTCGATATCCCACTGGTCGCGGTAGTATTCCCAGTCCTCGTGGCTCTGGTAGAGGGATACCCAGTCATTCCAGTTCTCGTTGTCGTTCCATTCGCCTGCGGTGAGCTGACCCGCGCCGACCTGTTCGATATAAGGCTCTTCGGGGAGCATCGGCTCTATCTCAATGCAGTCCTCTTCATATAATCCCTCTGATACCGCGGCATCAATATATGCAAAGTCGTCCATTGCGCCGCCTGCAGCGGGCTCAAAAGCGCCGTCGATAGCGTCTGCAACTGCGTCAAATGAAAAGTCATAGTCGAAGCTGCCGTCTGTAAAAGTGTCATACTCCTCTGCCTTTTCTGAGCCTGCCATAGCGGTGGTTGCGGCTGCGGTGGCAGTGGGAGCGGTATCGGTATCGGCTCCTGTGTCAGCAGCAGACGAAGTGTCCATGTGATTTAAAATAACATCAGCAGCAGGCTCGGTGGGAGTGTCGGCTCCATAGCCTGTATTTGAGGAGGTGTCGCCGCTTGCGCAGCCTGCAAGAGATAATATCATGGAACAAGCGAGTAATACAGATAAAAACTTTTTCATGGTGAAACTCCTTTCAGAATAAAGTTGTATTTCAGTTAAACGCGTTTTGTTTTGCTTCATTCTGCTAGTAAAACAAAGCGGCGCGCAAATAGGTTGCACGCCGAAGGAAAATTTTTCAGGATTTATTTTTAGGCAAAAAAAATCCCGCAGACAAGGGGGTGTCTGCGGTAACTGAAAACAAGCGCCGTCCGCTTGGGGAAAAGCGGTTTTTACACGGCAAAATAATTGGGGAAAATATATTAAGAAGTATGTAGGCTATACAGCCACAATACTATCTTGTCAAATTTATTACTCTTTAATTATATCATTTGAAGCGTTTTTTTGCAACTAACAAAACAACCAAATTTGCGTTGTTGAAATTGTACGTTTTGTGTGCGGTTTTACTAATAGTAAAAAATCGCGGAAATTATACACCCAAAAATCCTGCGTAAAATGCCGACAGCATAAGCACCAGCGGCATCGTAGCCATGCTTGCGATGGTTGAAACCGCAAAATGCCCTGAGGCGTAGGCTTCGTTTCTGCCATGGCGGTAGGAGAACATGATGGTCGCGGAGGCTGTGGGAGCGCTTGCTGCGATAAGGATAGTATTTATGACAGTCATGGAAACGCCGAGCTTCGCAAGCGGCACGAAGGCAAGCGTAAGCACCGCAGGCACTAGGATAAGCTTGAAAAGCTGGATATAGTATACTCTGCCGCACTTGAAGCCGCGCAGAAGTCCTGCTTTTGCGATGGTTGCACCCGAAACTATCATTGCAAGCGGAGTGTTCAGGCTGCCTATGTAGTCAAGCGGAGTCTGCAAGATAGCGGGAAGGCGCTCCCCTGAGAAGAAGAACACCATTCCGAGCGCTATTGCGATTATTGCGGGAGAAAGCAGCACCTTTCCGATCTTTTTGACGGTGTCGGAAAAGCTTGCGGATTTTTTCCTGCTCATCATGAGAGTGCCGTGAGTCCACATAAACAGGTTGAACATGGTGATGAAGCCTGTAAGATAGAACACACCCTCCGAGCCGAAGGTAGCGTTTACGAGCGGAATACCCATAAAGCCGCAGTTGGCGTAGATTATGGCAAAGCGCTCTATCTCAAAGTTATTTTTACTCTTGCGCACAGCGAGATATGCCGCCGCCATCAGTACAAGGTGCGCGATTGCCGCAAGTCCTGCGGCTATTCCGAGTCCTGCGAGCAATGTTGTATCGAAATCCATCATGTAGGAGTTGAAGATTACGATGGGATTTACAATTGAGAGGGTTATCGCGGAGAGCTGCTTTGTGCTTTCGTCCGACAGCATTTTTCTTTTATAGAGGAAGTATCCGAAAAACAGCAGTATAAACATCACCACTGCCTGAAAAGCGATTATCTGAGCCGAGTCCATATCAAAATCCTTTCTTTCTTGCTGTAAAGCATTATACTACTTTTTTTGCGCTTTTGCAACCACGCTATTGATTTTTTCTCCGAATGGGTGTATGATTAAAGCAGTAAACTTTCGGGAGGTGCGCTGTGTCGGAAAAGAAAAAAGCTATTATTAACGCCCTGCTCTGCGGCTTGTATATGGCGGTGCTTCGTATACCTGCGGTATTCTTGCTTGCGTATATGACATATAAATCAGATACGTCTATGATGGCGCTGCTTATGCTGTTGATCCTTGTGATCCTGAGCGTACTTTCGGGATATGCGCATATCAGCGTCCGAGCGTCGCAGGCGGGCATAAAATGGCTTGTTTCGCTGCTTTTGTCAATAGGCTTTTTCCCTTTACTGCAGTTAGCTTTTGATACTTTTGATTATAATGGATATCATGTTGGGTTTGCGTTGATTTTTATGGTGCTGTTTATGGCAATAAGCGATTTTTGTGCAGGTGTATTAGGCAGCGGTCCGCCACCAAAGAGTAGGAGCTGGCTGCGATCATTCCCGTGGGAAGCCAATAAGATGAGGGTGCTCCCGCAGGAAATGCCAAAGCTTCAGAAGCTGTCAAAGAGCACGGAGAAGATGCAAAAGCTTGTATGCCCTATCGTATGCGCTGTAATTGTTGTATTGTCGATCGTAGTGATCTGTATTATACTTTTAGGTTGACAGGAGGTATTATGTTGGAAAAGATAAAAAATATAAATATAATAGATATCCTGCTTTGTGGGTTGTATATGGCGGTGTTCTGCGTTCCGACAATCTATCTTTCAATAGGTATTGTAAAATACACGGACTGGAATTTGATTGTGACGTTTTTGTGTCCGATAATGTGCGGCGTTTTGTCGTGCATTGCCATGTTCTGCGACAGCAAGAAAAAAGCAGCGCAAAAATGGGCGGCTTCAGTGCCGTTTTCGGCTGGTCTGTTTTTCGTGCTTGCAAATTCAAATCTGCTTGCAAGGATATACAGGGCGGTTGACCCGAGCTATTATGCCGAGTATGGTATGGGCTCGATGGGTGAAGCGTTCAGCGGTACAGCCTTGCTTTTCATGGTGCTTATCGCAGTGTTTATAGGAAATATTATCGGACTTTGCTGCAGCGGAATAAAGCTCACACGAAATGGCGAGAACGTCTTTGCGGTGCTGCATAAGATAATTTGTCCGATATTCTGTGTGATTATTGTGAGCCTTATTGTTTGTCTGTTTTTTGTGCTTCCCGAGGCGGTACGCATCTACGGCTAATGTGACACATTTGTGAATTTTTTCTTTTACCCCTTGATTTTTTCTGAAAAAGTGATATAATAAATTTAGCACTCTTGATATGAGAGTGCTAAAACTTTTGTAAATCTATTGTATAAATATAAGGAGATGACTTTTCAATGGCAACAAAGAAGTTCAAGGCGGAGTCCAAGCGACTGCTTGAGATGATGATAAACTCCATCTACACTCACAAGGAGATATTCCTGCGCGAGCTTATCTCAAACGCAAGCGACGCTATGGACAAGCTGTATTTCAAGTCTATGAGCGAGAATATCGGCATCACACGCGCCGATATGGCGATCAGCATCGAGGCTGACAAGGACGCTCGCACTCTCACCATCACCGACAACGGTATCGGCATGACCAAGGAGGAGCTTGAAAACAACCTCGGCACTATCGCAAAGAGCGGTTCGCTTGCATTCAAGACCGAGAACGAAAAGACCGATGATGTGAATATCATCGGACAGTTCGGCGTGGGCTTCTATTCCGCGTTTATGGTGGCAAAGCAGGTCACTGTAATTTCCAAGGCTTACGGCAGCGATGAGGCTTATATCTGGCAGAGCAAGGGCGTTGACGGCTACACTATTGAGGAGGCTGAAAAGCCTGCACATGGTACAAAGATAATCCTTGAAATAAAGGACAACGCTGATGAGGAGAACTATGACGAGTTCCTCACACCGTTTAAGATAAAGAGCCTTATCCGCAAGTATTCCGACTATATCCGCTATCCTATCCTGATGGATACCGAGCATGAAAAGCTCAAAGAGGGCAGCGAGGACGAGTACGAAAAGGAGATCGTTACCGAAACGCTCAACAGCATGACTCCCATCTGGAAGAAATCCAAGAGCGAGATCACTGACGAGCAGTACAACGGCTTCTACAAGGACAAGTACTACGACTACGACGAGCCTCTTGCACATATCCATACACGTACTGAGGGTACAGCTACCTACACTGCGCTGATGTACATTCCTGCAAAAGCACCTTACGACTACTACTCCAAGAATTACGAAAAGGGTCTTACGCTGTATTCGAGTGGTGTTATGATCATGGAGAAGTGCGGCGATCTGCTGCCTGATTATTTTGGCTTTGTACGCGGTCTTGTTGACAGCGAGGACTTATCGCTCAACATCTCCCGTGAGATGCTGCAGCACGACAGACAGCTTAAGCTTATCGCAAAGAGCCTTGAAAAATCCATCAAGAACGAGCTGAAGAAGCTGCAGAAGAACGACCGCGAGAAATACGAGAAGTTCTTTGACGCATTCGGCACACAGATAAAGTATGGTATCTATGAGAGCTTCGGCGCAAACAAGGAAAACCTACAGGATCTGCTTATGTTCAAGAGCAGCTTCGGCGCTTACACAACGCTGGAAGAGTACGTTTCCCGCATGAAGGAGGAGCAGAAGTACATCTACTTCGCAAGCGGCTCGTCTGTTTCAAGGATCGAGAGCCTGCCTCAGACCGAAATGGTAAAGGACAAGGGCTTTGAGATACTGTATTTCACAGACCACGTTGACGAGTTCACCATTCAGATGATGCATGACTACAGCGGCAAGGAGTTCAAGTCTGTTTCCGCTGACGATCTCGGACTTGAAACAGAGGCAGAAAAGGAAGAGATCAAAAAGGCTGAGGAGGACAACAAGGAGCTGTTCGACTTCATGACCGAAAAGCTCAGCGGCAAGGTAAAGGCTGTAAAGCTGTCCCAGCGCCTTAAGACACACCCCGTCTGCATAACAAGCGAGGGCATGCTCTCCCTTGAAATGGAAAAGGTGCTCTCTGCAATGCCTGAGGAGCAGGCGCGCTCCGCGAAGGCTCAGAAGATACTTGAGATCAACGCGGATCACCCGATCTTCGCAAAGCTGAAAGCGCTCTATGAGAGCGACAAGGACGCTGTTGCGGATTATGCGGATATCTTGTATACGCAGGCTCTGCTTATCGAGGGAATGGCTATCGACGATCCTGTTGAATTTACCAATAAGCTTTGTGATATCATGTCGAAATAAGAAAAAATCCTCCCGAAAAATCGGGAGGATAGCTTTTTATTCCAAGAAACCCAAACAGCTATAACTTATGCCGATAAGCTTTTCTTTCTCTGCGTCACTCTCTTTTTCAAAGGTGAAAGAAATGTGTGCATTTTCATATTCGTACTGCATAACAGTTTTCATGAATACATCGTTGCCGATCTCGTCTTTATGCTCGGGGGTGCCGTATGCTGCCTCAACATCTGCAATCTTGCTTTCCCATGTGATACCGCTGGGGAAGATAAGCTTTATCTTTTCGTATCTGTCAAATCCGATACTGGTAATATAAACGTTCTTGATGTCCTTTTCCTCTTCGGTTTCGTTGACGAGGACTAAGCTGATCTCCTTTGTGGCTTCGCCGTTTTCGTCGGTCTGATACATGGTTACGCCTGTAAATCTGGTCAGCGCAGGGAATGTGCCTGCACGCTCGATCACTTCGTCGTCATATTCCCAGCCTGCGTCACAAAGCTCGCCCGAAACGAACGGCATCTGATACACTTTGCCCTCGATGTATATATCACCGCTGTTAAGCTCTGCGCTCATTTCAGCAGAAGCTGCCGCCAATTCTTCTTCAGTGGCATAATACGACAGCTTGCTGCCGCTCGACGAAGCTCCGCAGCCTGTTGCAGATAAACCAAGGCAGAGTGCGGCTGCGATAATAAGTATTTTAGATCTTTTCATTTTGTTGTCTCCTAATCAAAAGCGAAGCCGCTTATTAAAGCAGCCTCGCAAATTTGTCATATCAGATACCTGCAGAGTAGTTGGGAGCTTCCTTTGTGATGTAGATATCGTGGGGGTGGGACTCCTTAAGACCTGCGCCTGTGATGCGAACGAACTCTGCGCGCTCCTGCAGCTCGGGGATTGTGGGGCAGCCGCAGTAGCCCATACCTGCGCGGATACCGCCGACAAGCTGGAATACTGTATCAGCGACAGATCCCTTGTAGGGTACACGACCCTCAACACCTTCGGGAACGAGCTTCTGATTCTTAGCCTGGAAGTATCTGTCCGCAGAGCCCTTCTTCATTGCTGCAAGAGAGCCCATGCCGCGGTATACCTTGAACTGTCTGCCCTGATAGATCTCGACGTCGCCGGGAGCCTCTTCGCAGCCTGCGAGGATAGAGCCGAGCATTACTGTGTTTGCACCTGCCGCGAGCGCCTTAACGATATCGCCCGAGTACTTGATACCGCCGTCTGCGATGATCGGAACGCCGTACTTTGCGGCTGCGCAAGCGCAGTCGTAAACTGCTGTGATCTGAGGAACACCGATGCCTGCAACAACACGTGTTGTACAGATAGAGCCGGGACCTATGCCGACTTTAACTGCGTCGGCACCCGCCATGATAAGATCCTCTGTAGCAGCGCCTGTCGCAACGTTGCCTGCGATGATAACAGCCTCGGGGAATGCGTTCTTGATACTGTCGAGAGCCTTGATGATGTTGGAGCTGTGACCGTGTGCGGAGTCAAGCACCAGCACGTCAGCCTGAGCCTCCAGCAGAGCGCCTGCTCTGTCAAGTACGTCAGCGGTGATACCGATAGCTGCGCCGCAGAGAAGTCTGCCGCCCTTGTCGCGTGCGGTGTTGGGGTACTGAACGCTCTTTTCGATGTCCTTTATAGTGATAAGACCCTTTAAGTTGCCGTTATCGTCAACAATAGGCAGCTTTTCGATCTTGTGCTTTCTGAGAATGTACTGAGCCTGCTCCAGTGTCGTACCTACGGGAGCTGTAACGAGGTTTTCCTTTGTCATTACCTCGCCTACCTTCTGAGCGGGGTCAGCGATGAAGCGAAGGTCGCGGTTTGTGAAGATACCAACAAGCTTTGTGCCCTCAACGATCGGCACGCCCGAGATCTTGTACTTGCCCATGAGCGCGTCTGCATCGGCAACTGTATCGTTGGGAGAAAGGAAGAAGGGGTTTGTGATAACGCCGTTTTCGGAACGCTTTACCTTGTCAACTTCTTCTACCTGCATTTCGATAGGCATATTCTTGTGGATTATACCGATACCGCCCTCACGTGCGATGGCGATAGCCATCTTGGACTCTGTAACAGTATCCATTGCAGAGGTCATGATAGGCGTGTTGAGTACGATGTTCTTTGTGAGATTTGTCTTGAGGTCGATCATGTTGGGGGTAACGTCGCTCTTTGCGGGGATAAGCAGCACGTCATCAAAGGTAAGACCTTCCTTTACGAATTTTTCGTTGTAGTTGCAGTTAAGCATTTTGTTCTCCTCACTTCCTGTTATTTTTTAGAATTTCGCCCCATTGTATGGAAAAAAGCCGCAGTCGCTTTTGCGGGCTGATGGCTTTGTTCTTCTATATTCAGGCTGTAAAAAACTCCGTCTGTTTTTGGTTATTAACCATTATATCACTTCGGTCTGTTTTTTTCAAGCAATTTTTTTGTAAAAATCCAAATAAAAATAACCAAATATCGCTGTTTAAAAGCCGATTATTTCGGAACTTTTCACGCTAATGAATTTTTTTGTGAAAAAATTCGATTCAGCTATTGACTTGAAAAGGTATTTATTATAGAATAGTATTATGTGGGCTGTTTTTATGGGCATTGCTCCGTATAACGCCTTAAATCTTGTTGAAAAGGAAACACAAAATATATGATCAAAACATCTGCTTCGCTGCTTGCCAGCAATCTTGCACAGATCGCACTGGAGATAAGCCGCTGTAAGAAATCCGGCGTAGACTGGATCCATGTTGACGTTATGGACGGCGTGTTCGTTGATCAGATCACTTACGGAAGCCCTCTGCTGAAGTGTGTGAGAGCTTCGACCGATATGTTCCTTGATGTGCATCTGATGGTGGAGGATCCCACAAAGCAGGTAAAGCTGTTCGCTGAGGCAGGCGCTGACCTCATCACTATTCACGCTGAGAGCTTCTGTGCTATCGGCGAGGTGCTGAAGGACATTAAAAATCACGGCAAAAAGGCTGCGCTTGCTGTAAAGCCCAATACTCCCATCGAAACTGTTTATCCCTATCTGCACCTGTGCGATATGGTGCTTGTCATGACTGTTGAGCCGGGCTACGGCGGACAGGCATTTATCCCCGAAACTGTTGAAAAGATCGAAAAGCTTCGTGCTGCTGCCGATAATCTTGGCTTTAAGGAGCTTGATATTCAGGTCGACGGCGGTATCAACGAAAAGACCGCTGAGCCGGTAAAGAAGGCAGGCGCTAATGTTCTGGTTGCTGGGACATCTCTGTTCAAGTCCGAGAACATGAAGCAGACCTGCGACGAGCTGAAGAAGTCTGTGTGATCATTTCAGTATTTCCGACAGTGCGGAAGTGCTTCCCGAGGATATCTCGGTGAGGTATTCACGCGTCTGCGCTGCGAAAAGTGCTGATATTTCACCATAATCGCCGAATTCTGTACACACTCTTTCAGCCTGCTCGCAAGGGTCGGAGAATATCATTCTGTATTGATCGGGGCGGCTGCCGCAGTATATGCAGCAGCTTTCTCCTATACCTGACAGGGCTGCGCACAGTGAACGAAGTGTGTCTACTCCTGATATTTCACAGGCAAAATAGCGTGGCTGAGGTGTACGTGCTTCGCTTTCAAGCGAGGACACGAACAGCACACAGCTTCCGTCCGAACGCATGAACGCTTCCACAAGGAGGCGACCGTCGGGCAGCGATATTTTCTGCTCTGCGCTCAGCCGATCTATGACTGCGCAGATAAATCGCCGCATTTCGCATGGCTTGCCGTCAGCAGGCACAGATTCGGCTTCATCTTTATTCAGTGTTATCTTATATGTTGCGTCTGTGAGAAGCTCTGCTTTCATATCGCACCTCTTTCTGCGGCATTTTACCGCTAACTCCAAGCGAAAGGATCCTGATCAATGAAATCCATTGTTGCACGCGATCCGTGCAAGATCTATTTTGAAAGATTTATCTTCATGGCGGCACTGCTTATTCCCGCATGGTTTCTGAACGGAACGCGCGTGCTTATGGTCAGTGCTGTCAGTATCGTCGTCAGTGTCGTTGCCGACTGGGCGTGCTGCAAGATACGTAAGATACCGTATGACCGCAAGGATCACAGCGTGATCTTCTGGGGGCTTGCCGCATCGCTTATTATGCCTGTAAGTATACCCTATGTGCTGGCTGCATTATCTGCTGTCATCTGCGTCGTTATCGGAAAGCATATTTTCGGCGGCAAGGAGAACGTTGTGTTCTGTCCCTGCGCGATATCAACGGCATTTCTTATTATATGCTACCCCTCTGAGATGTTATACTTCCCGAAGGTGGGCGAAATAATGCCTGTTTTCGGTGATTACAGCGGTACGCTGGTGCGTGACCTCGACAACACCATGAAGCTGGGCAATGTTCCGTCGTATTCAATGCTGGATATACTTATGGGCAGAGTACCAGGCGCTATTGGCGCAGTTAGTATTCTTGTAATAGCTGTCTGCGGCATCTGCATGATAATCCGCCACAGCACGAGTATATGCACCATGCTGTCCTGTCTTGCCACTGTATCGGTGCTTGCTTTTGTATATCCGAGAATAGATGTTTCTCCCATAGAATCTGTCTTTTATGAGCTTACAAGCGGCTACCTGCTGTTCGGCATAGTCTTCCTTGCGGGTGAGCCTTATATCCTTCCTAAGCGCCGTGCCGCAAGAGTCATTTATGGCGTGGTGCTGGGATATACAACCATGATGTTCCGCTATTTCGGTCAGACAGAGGGCTGCTTCCTGTTTGCGCTGCTTATCACAAATGCGCTGACGATGGGCTTTGACACTATCGTAGAGAACCTGCTGTACTGGAAGAAGTCTTATATCAGCTCCTATGAAAAGAGCAAGAATGCTGCTCAGCGCGGCAACATAAAGCTTACCGACACGCAGGAGATACAGCTTCCCGAGAAATACCGCTACAATACCCCGCCTATCGACGGCAAGGTGAAGAAGCACAGAAAATCCAAAAAGCGCAAGGGAGGTAACACCGATGAGTAATAAGACCTACCCTATCTGCTTTGACGGACTTTTTCGTCAGAACATCGTGCTGACAAGCGGACTTGTTACAGCGCCTATAATCGTTGCTGCAACAACAGGCGAACGCGCTGCGCTGCTTTCGCTGACATTCTTTATGATATCCTATTTTACGATACTTCTCGGCAGAATGATACCGAGAAAACTGGTATACACTGTCCGCATTATACTATATGCACTTATTGCGGCGGTTGTGTTTATCCCTACTGCTATAGCGGCAAACGCGCTGTTTCCCGATACGGCACCCTCGGTAATGCTGTATATTGAGCTTATCGTCGTAAACTCGCTGGTGCTTGCAAAGACCGAGAGCCGTTTTTATCTTATCCCGTTCACGTCAATGGCGATAGACTCGCTTGTCTATATTGCCGGATATGCACTTGCCGCGTTTGCGGTTGGAATTATCCGCGAGCTTCTTACATATGGTACTGTATTCGGGCTGCACATCTGTGACGCTGCCATGCCGGCTGCAAAGTCGCCGTTCTTTGGCTTTTTCCTTGTAGGTATTTTTGCTGCACTGTGCCGCGCATACTACAACAGACGCCGCCGCAGGGAGGCTGAAGCTCCCGAGCTTCTTGTGAAAGGAGCTGATGAATGATGGCAGTAATTACAGCGATAATTTCTGCGGCTATGGTATCCATCTTCGTAGAAAATGCAATTTTCGAGCGCGCTTTCGGCGCAAATGTTACTATCTATGCTTCGCGCAAGGAGTCGCACGTTATCGGTTTTACACTTGGCATAACCATTATGACTACCGTTGCAAGCGTTGCTACGTATTTTCTTGACGGGCTGCTGCTTCCGCTGGAATACGGCTGGCTGTTTATGCCGCTCGTTTATGTCGCGGTGATAAGCATGCTGTATATCCTCGCTCTGCTGCTCATCTGGTGGCTGTTCCCGAAAATGTTTGCGAGGATAAAGAAATATGCGCACTTGGCTGTATTCAACTGCACAGTCATCGGAGCGCTGTTCCTCAACTCGAACTACGGCAGCGATATATGGTCTTATATCGGATATGGTATCGGAACGGGTATCGGATTTTTCCTTGCAAGCCTGCTGCTCAACATAGCGCGTGAGAAGCTGGACTCCGACAAGATACCGAAGGCATTCCGCGGATATCCCGTTATGATGGTATATATCGGTGTTATTTCACTTGCGTTTTATGCGCTGGTGGGATATACAGTAGATTTCTGACAATAATATATTGACCACTTTGCTGAAAGGGGGAGCAAATGAGTAAGAAAAAGATAAAGATAAAGCACCGTAAATACAGCTTATACAGTAAGAAGAAAAGCAAAGGCAAGCAGGCGCTTACTATAATTATAATGATAGTTGTTGTTATAGCTCTTTGTGTTGTAGGCTACGGTCTTGGCAAGCCGCTTATGGACTATTTCAGCGGCAAGACCGCTCAACCCGAAGATACCGGCTCATCAACATCTTCCTCAGTGCTGCCCACCGTTGAGGCAGACGAGCCGACGGTCGAGGCTCAGGAAACCGTAGAAGTAAAGCCCGATGACGAGCCTGAAAAGCCTGCGGGTGCTTATGAGATAAGCGTGGCATCTATGAAGAATGCCGATACGCTGAAGAGCGCGCTTGCTGCGGCGAAGGCGCAGGGCTATGAAACAGTGCTTCTTACACTTAAGAACGACGGCGGACAGTTCTTGTACAAGACCGAGGTCGAAGTGATGAGATACGGCACGACAAACATCGTCGGAACACTGACAGCAAAGGAGATCGCTGACATCGTAAAGGCTGAGGGAATGACAGCCTATGCCGCTATCAGCACTCTGAAAGATCCGCTGACGGGCGATTATGCTGTCAATATGAGATACAACACCTCCGATGGCTACGGTTGGCTTGATGCCGCGTATAATAACGGCGGAAAGTCATGGCTTTCACCGTTTGAACAGGATACGGTAAGCTTCATGGCGGATATCACGGCTGAGCTTGCAACGGCAGGCTTTGAAAAGGTCATTCTATGCGATGTCATGTACCCCATGTTCAAGGAAGTTGACTATAACACCTATCTCAGCAATATGCCGCAGCTCACTGACAGCAGTGCAAGGCTCACCGCACTGTGGAATGTTGTGGCAGCCTGCAACGCAGCCGCAAAGAGCAATGGCGCACAGGTGATGCTGCAGATGGATTCGCAGGATATTTTTGCAGCGGAGCTTCTCGGTACGACAGCCGAAGCGCTTGGCGAGCAGTCGAAGCTTTCTACCGTCAATATAGTTGTGAATTACACCGCAGAAAGCGGTGCGGCTTATGCGGCGGCAAAGGGCTTTGCGGGCAGAATGAGCAGCACATACAGCTCGCTGAAATACAGCGTGCGCATAGATACTGCAATATCTGACGCCGATTCCGAGAATATTGCGAAGGCATTTGCGGAATCGGGCATTGAGGTGTTTTCTGAATAATTGATGAAAACACTTGATTTATTCGTTAAAAAATAGTATAATCTATAAGAATGGCTATAAAAAATTTTGGAGGACAACTATGAATATTTCTGAATTACTGACAACAGCAACAAGCACAGGAACAGGAACTGAGGGCGGCTGGGCGAGCATTCTTACCCTTATCATTCCCCTCGGACTTATGGTGCTCTTCTTCTACTTCTTCCTTATCAGACCCGAGAAGAAGCGCAACAAGGAAATGCAGGATATGCTCAACAGTATCCAGGTCGCTGACGAGGTGATCACCAACGGCGGTATCATCGGACGTGTTGTTTCTGTTAAGGAGGACACTATCCTCATGGAAACAGGCAGCGACAGAACAAAGATTCGCGTGCTGAAGAGCTGCATTGCTAAGAACAATACCGTTCACGAAACTCCTGCCGAGGCTGCTCCCGAGGTAAAGGCAAAGAAGAAAAAGGACGGCAAGCCCACAGAGATCAAGTAATAAGCAAGACCTCGGCAATTCAGCCGAGGTCTTTTTCTGTTTGCGCAGTGGTTAAATTCAACAAAAACGCCTGCAAAGAACTTAACGGATTGTTAAAAATGATAAAATCTACTAGACAACGCTCCGGCTAAGTGATATAATAAGATATTATATATCTTATGCATAAAAGGGGCGATAGCATGGAGCTTAAAAGACTTATTTCGGACGGCGACAAGGTTCAGGTGTATGAGTGCGACGGCAATGCGGTAAAGGTGTTCAAGGATCTTAACGAGCCGAAAAGTGTTGTTTTGTATGAGGCGCTCACCCATACCCGCGTTGAGGAAACGGGATATCCTCGCATTCCCTCGCTTGAAGGAATATTCAAGGTAGACGGCAAGTGGGCGGTCGCATATACTTTTGTGAAGGGTACTACACTTGCGCAGCTTATGCGTGAAAATCCCGACAAGATCGACGAATATCTTTCGCTTATGGTGGATCTTCAGATAGAAGTAAATTCCTGCCGCAGCGCGAAACTCAGCAAGCTTAAGGATTATCTCAAGCGCTCCATCGACAGCCTTGATGTAATTGACGATGTTAAGAAGTACGAGCTGCTGACAAAGCTTGAAGCTATGCCGAAACACGTTAAGCTCTGCCACGGCGATTTCACTCCCGACAATATCATAATCGGTGACAACGGCGCGTGCATCGTGGACTGGCTGAAGGCGAAGCAGGGCAACGCTTCGGCAGATATAGCAAAGACATATCTGCGCTTCTGCCTCAACCACAGCACAGAGTACGCAGAGAAGTACCTGAAGCTGTACTGTCAGAAAACAGGCACAGCCGTCAAGTATGTCTATGACTGGCTGCCTATTATCGCGGCGGCGCAGCTCAAATTTAAGCGTCCCGAGGAGCGCGAGCTGCTGCTGACATGGATTGATATTGCGGATTATAACAGATAAAACAAAAAGACGGGCTGAATGTTAGTCCGTCTTTTTCTGTTCAGATATTAAGTAATTGCTTCTTTTTGGTGTCAAATTCTTCTTGTGTGATTACACCTAGATCCAATAGTTCCTTATACTTCATTATTTCATCGGCGCTTGTTGTGGTTGGTTGTATAGTAGGCGCGGAAACCGAGCTTTTATTTGTTTCGACTTGTTTTTTTACAAACTCAAATATGTCCTCCATTCGTTCGTTTGATACTGTTGATTTGGTAAATGCAAAGCTGTTTTCATTAAAAGCGTCTACGAAACGGTTAAATCCGTTTTTGGCTTGCGATGAAGCAGTTTCAAGCTGCATATAGCCTACCTGTGAATCAGCTCTTTTGAACTGAACACCTATAACATCACTATAATAAATCGTTTTTTCGCCATCTGTATAATTACCTGTTGTTAACGAGTCTAAACCTTTTATGGTTTGGATTACACATTTATTTTCAAATACATATAAATTTCGCCCTCTATACCCCTTTACGCTGAAGATTGCACCTTCCATTTTATCTTCGGGTTCGATAAGCTTGAGAGCCTTTGGGTCGCCTTCTGCTTTTCTGCGTTGCCTGATCTCTTTTTCTGAGGGTGCGGTTTTTGATTTTTTATGAAAATGTATTCCTATCGCCAGAATGATTCCGCCTATTACGACAAAGCAACTACCAATAAACACCATTGCCGGAGTTTCCCATAGATCGGCTGAAATTGCAATTGGAATAATCAAAGCTCCGAGAAAAATAATAACGGCACCAGTGCTTATAAATCCTGTACTCATTTTTCTGTATCGCTGTGATGAAATATTATTTGCCTTCATTGATATATTATCCTCCTGTTTTTATTCTTCCGTTTTGGAATTATTTATATTATAATTCCAAAACGGAAGTTTGTCAAGAGCTTTTGAGCATATAATTCTAATAATGAATAATATGCGAGGTAAAGATGAAGCTAAGAAAAAAAGAATATGGCGCAGCAAATATGGTTGGAAAGAATATCGAACAGTTGCGAAAGGCAAAAGGCATAAAGCAAAAGGATTTTATTGCCAGAATGCAAGCCGAGGGCTGCGATATCAATCCTACAAGCTATTCCAAGCTGGAGGGTCAGCTTAGATTAGCCAATGATAAAGAACTATATGTTATAGCGAAATTGTTAAATACAACAATCGATTCTCTTTTTATTGAGGACCAATCTCAATAAAATAACGGCGTATCTTTAAGATACGCCGTTATTTTATGTCTTAAAGCTCATACTTCGGATAATTTCCGCCGTATATTCCCGTAACCATTACAGACAGGAAGCGGAAGTCTGTGCTGAGGTCGATCTCCTCGCCGCTGTTCTCGCCCTGAATCCTTATAACGGGACGAAGGACGGTCTGGTTTGTTTGGATAACAACACCGTGTCTGCCGTCGGAAAGGCTTACCATAGTACCTACGGGGTAGGGATTGAACGCTCTCATGAATGCCGCGGTAACATCAAAGTCAAAGTGCGTACCGCACGAGCCGAGGATATATTCCTCCGCCTCGGCTACCGACCACGGCTTTCTATAGGGGCGGTTTGATGTAAGCGCATCAAACACATCGCACACCGCGATAATTCTCGCAATAAGCGGTATATCTCTGCCCTTCATGCCTGTGGGATAGCCTGTGCCGTCGTACTTTTCATGATGGAACAGCACGCCTGACATTATATTTCCCGTGAACGAGTCGTTGCTGCTGTTTTTAAGCACATTATAGCCGATATACGGGTGGCGCTTTATTTCAGCGAACTCGGCGTCTGTCAGCTTGCTGGGCTTGATGATTATGTCGTGATCAATGCTGGATTTACCGATATCATGCAGCAGCGCGGAGATGATCACTTCCTTGGTGTCCTTCTTAGAGAGGTTAAGCTGATATGCCACACTGGTTGCAAGCATAGCAACACGCAGACAGTGCTTGTAGGTGTAGTCATCGTAATTCTGAAGCGCTATCATCTGGTTTCCGAGATATGTAGCGTCATTTCCGATGTCCACAAGGATATCGTCCGCAATATCGTTGACCTTCTGTACAGCCTGAGTAGACAGCTCCTTTATCTCGCTGTCTGTTTCAAAGATAGAGTTCAGCTCATAAAGCGCCTTGCCGATATGCTGGTTTTTAATTTCCTCGGGTGTTTCGGGTCGTTTTTCCTCAACGGCGGGAGCTTCTTCCGCGGCAGCTTCGGGCGCAGGTGCATTAGAATGCGGAGGAGCCTCGATCACCGGTTTGCGCGAAGACAGCATAGCATGGTCATCGCCGATGATGTTTACGGACTTGATACCTTTTTTGCGAAGCATACCTATCATCTCTGCCGTAAGGAACGTTCCGTGCATAAGCAGGGTACGATAGTCGGTGGCAGATGTAGTGGTAACGTCCTTGGCAAGCACCATGCCTTCTATCAGTTTATCAACAGGTACAATAATCATAATTTTACTCCAATATTATCTCGGTTTGGGGTATCGGGGATCAGCTTATTTCCATAATGGATCTTTATATATTCCGCTTTTTACATTTTCTATAAGTGTAAGCTTTGCCTGTTCGACATCGGCGGCATAGGTTATGCCGAACCATACGCTGTCTGTTGTGAGGTTTCGCATTTTATAGCCGTTTTTATGTATTTCCGCATCGACAGCATCGGCAATAGTAAGCTCTGTTTTGAGTTCGTCTGCGGGCAGTGCTTCCAGAAATTCGCAGAAGCGCTGTTCAAGCCTTGGCAGGAACTCCGCGCCGAAGCCCCACATACTCATGGAAACAGTATCGTACTCATCAAGCATACGCTTTTCACCGTTATACTGTCCTGTGATGATGCCGTTTTCGCCGCGCTTTATTCCGCGAGTTTCCTGAACGCTCTGAAGCAAGCCGTCATCATCGGCAGCGCATATACCGCGGTTTACTGTGCCGAAGTCGGACAAGGTGTTCTTCAGCATAAAGCCTACGGAGCAGCCGTCCGCATTGAAATCAGATAGGAAGCCTCCGAGCCTCATGAATGCGTCACGTCCGTAGAAGTCGTCTGCGTTTATGACTGCGAACGGTCCGTTCAGTACGTCCTTGCAGCACCACAGTGCATGAGCAGTACCCCATGGTCTTTCGCGCGAGGGAAAATCGTTTTTGCGGCAGGGGAGCTGATCGGGGGACTGAATAACGTAATCTACCTTTATATGTTCGGCAGTTCTTTCACCGATGGTGCTTTTAAAAAGCTGCTCTATATCCTTGCGGATAATGAATACCACTCGGTCAAAGCCTGCTCTTATCGCGTCGTAGACGGAGTAATCTATCAGCAGCTCACCCGAGGGACCCAGCGGCTCCAGTTGTTTTATCCTCTCGCCGAAGCGTGTGCCCATGCCTGCGGCAAGCACTACTAAAGTAAGGTTAGCCATTATAGCTCCTTTCTGCGAATACAACGTTATGCGGCGGGCTGAGGGCAACCCGCCCTACATATCATATCGCTTTTTGTAGGGGCACAGCGTGGTGTGCCCGTTTAATTTCGTGTTTTATCTAAGACCTTCGATGGACTCGTTGATCTTTGCAAGCTTCTCCTCAGCCTTTGCAAGCTTAGCGCGCTCGTTTTCGATCTGCTGTGCGGGAGCCTTTGCGAGGAAGCCGGGGTTGTTCAGCTTCTTGGACAGGAATTCAATATCCTTTTCGGCAGCCTTCTTTTCCTTTTCAAGACGTGCGAGCTCCTTCTCCTTGTCAACAAGCTCACCCATCGGCATGAATACTCTTGCACTGTCGGAAACAACGGTCATCATGCCTTCGGTATCTGCAACGCTCTCGCAAACGGTGAATTCGCCTGCGCCTGCAAGCTTCTCAAAGAATGCCTTGCAGCCATTGAACAGCTCGGTGAACTTTGTTTCAACGATCATTGTTACCTTCTTGGAGGGAGGAACGTTCAGCTCGTTGCGCTGTACGCGGATAGCCTTGATAACATCAACTATCTTGGAGAACTCTTCCTGCTCTGCTGCGAAGTGAAGCTTTTCGTCATACTCGCACCACTTGGAGATCATGATGCTTTCTGCTTCAGTGCCGGGCATAGAGCTCCAGATCTCTTCTGTGATATAGGGCATGAAGGGGTGCAGCAGCTTAAGTATTCCCTGCATGATGTAAACAAGTACATTCTGTGCAGCGAGAGCTGTTTCGCCGCCTGCGGCGATACGGGGCTTTGTAAGCTCGATGTACCAGTCGCAGTAGATATCCCAGATGAAGTCTGTAAGGTTCTGTACCGCGATACCAAGCTCATAGCTTTCGAGGTTAGATGTAACGTTCTTTACAACATCGTTGTAGAGGGAGAGAACCCACTTGTCCTCGATGGGGAGGTTTTCGGGGAGAACTGCCTTATCGAAGTCCTCGGGCAGGTTCATCAGAATGTATCTGGAGGCGTTCCAGAGCTTGTTTGCAAAGTTTCTGGAGTTTGTAACCTTGGTCTCTGTCCAGCGCATATCGTTGCCGGGCGCGTTGCCTGTAACGAGGGTAAGTCTGAGCGCGTCAGCACCGTACTTGTCGATTATCTCAAGCGGGTCAACGCCGTTTCCGAGGGACTTACTCATCTTTCTGCCCAGCTCGTCGCGAACAAGACCGTGGATAAGTACGTCCTTGAAGGGCTTTTCGCCTGTGTGCTCAAGACCCGAGAATATCATTCTTGCAACCCAGAAGGGAATGATGTCGTAACCTGTTACGAGAGTAGTTGTGGGGTAGAAATACTCCATCTCGGGAGTCTTTTCGGGCCAGCCGAGTGTAGAGAAGGGCCACAGCGCAGAGCTGAACCATGTATCGAGGGTGTCCTCGTCCTGCTTCATTGCAGCGCCGCACTTCGGGCAAACGGAGATGCCGTCGAGAGTGATCTCTGTATGAGCGCAGTCCTTGTTCTGACAGTAATAGGCAGGGATTCTGTGTCCCCACCAGAGCTGACGGGAGATACACCAGTCGCGGATATTCTCCATCCAGTAGAGGTAGCCGTTCTCAAAGCGCTTGGGAACATATCTCAGCTCGCCGCTCTTTACAACGTCGATAGCAGGACCTGCGAGAGGCTTCATGGATACGAACCACTGATAGCTTGCGCGAGGCTCTACTGTTGTGCCGCAGCGCTGGCAGCAGCCAACGTTATGCTTGTGAGGCTCTACCTTTACGAGCAGACCCTGTGCCTCAAGATCGGCAACCATAGCCTTTCTTGCAGCGTAGCGCTCCATGCCAGCGTACTTGCCGCCTACGTCCTCGCGGATAGTGGCATCGTCGTTCATCATGTGGATAAGAGGGAGATCGTGGCGCTTGCCTACCTCAAAGTCGTTGGGGTCGTGGGCGGGGGTGATCTTTACGCAGCCTGTACCGAACCCCTTGTCAACATACTCATCGGCAACGATCGGGATCTCTCTGTCGGTAAGCGGCAGCTTCAGCATCTTGCCTACAAGGTGAGTATAACGCTCGTCATCGGGGTGAACTGCAACGGCTGTATCACCAAGCAGTGTTTCGGGACGTGTTGTAGCTATCTCAAGGTAGCCGCTGCCGTCTGCGAGGGGGTAGTTGATGTGCCAGAAGAAGCCGTCCTGCTCCTCGTATTCGCACTCGATATCGGAGATAGAGGTCTTACAGTTGGGACACCAGTTGATGATACGCTCGCCCTGATATATAATACCCTTGTTGTACAGGTCGATAAATACCTTCTGTACAGCCTTGGAGCAGCCGTCGTCAAGGGTAAAACGCTCGCGCTCCCAGTCGCAGGACGAGCCGAGCTTTTTGAGCTGCTCAACGATACGTCCGCCGTAAACGCGCTTCCACTCCCATGCTCTTTCAAGGAAGCCATCTCTGCCGATGTCGTCCTTTGTTACACCGTCCTCTTTCATTGCTGTAACTATCTTAGCCTCGGTCGCGATAGATGCATGGTCTGTACCGGGCAGCCACAGAGCGGAGTAGCCCTGCATTCTTCTCCAGCGGATAAGGATATCCTGCAGTGTGTTGTCGAGGGCATGACCCATGTGCAGCTGACCTGTGATGTTGGGCGGAGGGATAACGATAGTATAGGGCTTTTTCTTTTCGTCTATCTCAGCGTGGAAGTAGCCCTTTTCCTCCCAGTTCTTATAAATTCGATCCTCAAACTCCTTAGGAGCATAGGTCTTGGCAAGTTCTTTTCTCATTGGATTTATGTCCTTTCTTTTATGTTATGATTTGATATTCGTTATTCATGAAAAATCAGCATAGCCAGAATGAAAATATTCAAAATGACTGCGCCGCCAAACGCGAATTTATATGGTGCTTGCGGATAGTACAGCTTATACCAGAATTTCTTGCCGCGCTTTGGGTCTTTGTTTACATATATCCTGAATGCAGGTGCCATAATCGCCAAGGCGAAAATCGTATTGAGCAGTATAAGATAGAAAGTGAGCTGAAAAATCAGCGTTATCAGAATACTGTATACAATAAGACCAGCCGCAGCAATGTATTGCCACAGTTCGGGATTTTTATTTTCCGAGCTGTCGGAAGCTTTGTTCAGTCCTGTTTTGGCTTTCTGCTCGTAATTGTATATTTCTTCGGGCGTAGCTTGCCTAAGAAGCTCTCCGCAGTCGATGCATTTCAACTTCTCTTCTTCAAATATGCAGCTGCATTTGGGGCATATCTTATTTCTCATGATGGTTGTCCTTTGTTATTTCGCTTTCAGCAAATTCACAAGCTCCTCATCGGGCGCGACATACAGCGTTTTGTTGTTTGTGAATATCACCATGCCCGGCTTTGCGCCTGCGGGCTTCTTCACGAACTTGACCGCTGTGTAGTCAACGGGCACCTGCGAGGATTCGCGCGCCTTCGAGTGGTACGCTGCAAGCTGTGCCGCCTCGAATATAGTCTGCTCGGGAGCCTCCTTGCCCTCTGTCCTTATGATGACGTGCGAGCCTGCGATCTCCTTTGTATGCAGCCATATATCGGTAGCCTTTGCAGTTTTCAGCGTGAGCTGATCGTTCTGCTTGTTGTTTCGTCCCACAAGTATCTCATAGCCCTCGCTTGAACGGAATTTCAACGGCTCGCTCTGCTTTTTCACCTTTTCGTCGGGACGAACTCCGCCTTTAAGGTAGCCCTGCTCGCGCAGCTCTCTGCGTATCTCGGCAAGGTCTGTTTCGCTTTCTGTACGGCTCACCGCGTCGAAAACGCTGTCAATGTAGACAAGCTCCTGCTGACCCTTTGCGATAAGCTCGGTCAGCTTTTTCTCGGCAGTGTCAAGCTTTCTGTACTCGTTGTAGTATTTCTGCGCGTTCTGAGCAGGGGTAAGGCGCGAATCAAGCGCTATCTCCCGTGGCTCGCCCGTATAGAAATCCTCCAGCGTGCATTTTGTCATGCCCTTTTCAAGCCTGTAGATATTTGCGTTTATCATATCGCCGCAGACTCGGAAGACCTCGCGCTCGGAGCAGTCCGAAAGCTCCTTCTTCTGAAGCTCCAGCTTTCGCGAAACGCGTTCGTAGGCGTTCATCAGCAGCTTTAACAGGTCGTGCGCGCGCTGTTTGGTACGCTCTGTTTTTCCCGCTGCCGCGAAAAAGCTGTCAAGCAGCGCATTTGCGCTGTCGCAGTGGGAAATCAGCATTCCCGTCGAATACTGCTCGATATTTATAAAGCAAAAGTCCTTTTTCCTGCCGTTAAGATCGGAAACAACGGTAAATTCCGCCTCTCCGAGGAGCGCTTTCTTAGCCTTGTTCAGGACAAATCTCAGCCTGTCGCGTGCGCTGTCCGAAAGCTCTGCGCATACTGCGTCAACGTCCTTTGCGGCGTAGTAGGTACATTCTCTTGCAAATATCGGGGAAACACCCTCCAAAACAGAGGTAAGCTTTTTGGAGAGCCGCTCGGGGCTGTCCTCTATCGCGTTCAGCACATCGTCTGCACTGCAATCAAGCAGACAAAGCCTTTCCTCACGCGGCGGAGTTTCATACTCGATATTCGGCAGCACGCGGCGCACCGAGGAAATGTCGTCGGTGACTCGCTTTATGCTGTCAACCACTCGTCCGTCACGGACAAGGATAATATTGCTGTGGCGACCCATGATCTCCGCGATAAGCGTGTTTGTTACGATATCGCCGATCTCATTGGTGCACTCGAAATCAAAGTAAATTATGCGTTCCAGACCGTCCTGCCGTATAGCTGTAAGCCGTCCGCCGCCGAGGTGCTTTCGCATAAGCATACACAGCATAGGCGGCTGCTGCGGATTTTCAAACGCAGCCTCGGTGAGGTTTACCCTCGCGCTCATGCTGTTTGCGGAGAAGATAAGCTTTTTGGTGCCGTCGCGGAACGTGCGCAGGGAGAGTACAAGCTCCTCGCGCGAGGGCTGATATACCTTATCCACACGGCTTCCTATGAGCGGCGAAAGCTCGTTTTTGACGATGTGAAGAAACGCTCCGTCAAGGGACATGGTATCAGCTCCTTTCTGAAGAGTTGCTATAGCCCTGAGCAAAACACCGCAAAGCCAATAGCGAAGCGGATTTGCAAGGCGA
>CAYSYF010000021.1:0-31570 GCA_964435155.1 uncultured Ruminococcus sp.
CCTGTGACCCTCTGCTTGTAAGGCAGATGCTCTCCCAGCTGAGCTAAACTCCCATCATAGCTGTCATTCCCTTGGGATTTTGTTCCCTCGTTCCTGACGACTTTTATATTATACACGTTTGCAACCGATTTGTCAAGCGTTTTTTTGAAAAATTTTTAAAATTATTTTTCTTTGAGCAATTCTAACATTTCATCTGTTGAAAATTCATACTTTTTATTGCAAAAATGACAACAAACCTCTGTTTTTTCCTCTTCGGCGGCAAGCTTCTCTATCTCTTCCCTGCCCATACTGATAAGAACTCTTTCTGTTCTTTCCCTTGAACAGTCACAATGATACACAGCCTCCCAGCTATCAAGCACCTCTGCATTAAGTCCCTCTAATGCCATCATAGCATATTCCTCAGGCTGCATTCCCTTTGCAAGCATTGCCGAGATAGACTCCATATTACCAAGGTTGCGTTCGATAACATCAACAGCGGTATCCATTACGGGCGGTCCGAGCTGCACCATATATCCTCCCGCCGCCTTTACGGTGGCATCGTCATTGAACACGATACCGAGCGCGCAAACGGTAGGTATCTGCTCGCTTATAGAATAGTATGCCGTGATGTCCTCTGCAATATTCCCCGAAACTAGAGGAATCTGACCGACATACGGCTCTTTCAGTCCCATATCCTTTACAACTGTGAGAAATCCGTCCCTGCCGACGCAGCCTGCAACATCAAGTCCGCCGTCCTCTCTGAGAGGAATGTTCACCTGATCGTCGCCTGCGCAGCACTTAACGTTGCCCCAGTTATCGGCTACCACCATAAGCGTGCCAGCGGGTCCTCCGCCGTTTACGCGCAGAGTCAGGGTATCGCCGTCGCTTTTAAGCATTGCGCCCATTATCGAGCCTGCCGTTACCATTCTGCCGAGTGCCGCTGTTACCACCGGTGTGCAGCCATGGAGCTTCTGAAGCTCCCTCACCATATCGGTGCTGTCTATTGCCGAGCATAATACGCTTCCGTCCTCGGACAGCGTTCTTACTATCTTTCCCATCGCTGTATCTCCATTATATGTTGTTTTTGATTTTTTGTGAATACCTTACTATAATAGCACAGTTTGAATTTATTTGCAAGCCTCAGCCGCTTAAATCCGCTTTTCCATTACAAAGCATTCATCTTCGTTATTGATAATAGTATTATATAACGTAACAAAACCGAATTTCTCATACATCTTTTCATGGCTCACTGTGCACAGATACACCTTTTCTATACCATCTGCCCCAGCACTGCGAAACAAATGATCTGCCATAGCCTTTGCTATACCCTTATTTCTGTATTTTTCATCGACAAAAAGGAAATCCAGCCAAGGCGCAAGCGTTGTGTTTTCAATACAGCTTTCACTTACCAAAGCCGCAAAGCCTATTATTTTTCCCTCGTCATAAGCAGCCACTACTTTTTCCGTGCTGTCAAACGCATTATCCTCAAGACAATCAGCGAAATATGAGCCTGTGCCTTGCCATGAACAAGCTCTTGCATATCCAACAAGCGCACTGAGTTCACTATTACCTTCTATAGTAATAATCTGTCGAAACTCCATTTCATCACCTCAACAATAGTTTTATTGTAGCACAAGGGTTGGTCTATGTCAATAACAAAAACCGCCCTCGGTCTGCCGAAAGCGGTTTAAGTGTTAAAGTTTCCTCGCAACAAACATCAGCTTTTCGCTGGTGCCTGTCGGGTGTTCGAGCGTCAGGTACTCATACACATTAAGCACCTCAAAGCCCGCACGCTGAAGCATAGCCATGTACTGCTCCTGCGGCAGAGCTATCTCGCGAAAGCTCTCATAGCCCCTGTCGTAGCTGCCGTCGTCGTTTTCATAGAACAGATCAAGCTCTATTCCTACGCTGTCGTCGTCGGGACGATATTTATTCTGCCATGCGCAGTATGCGCCGTCCACATCATATATAAATGTGTTTTCGGCAAGAATATGACGATGTTTATATACGGTGTTCACATCAAACAGGAACAGACCGCCCTTATTCATATTCTGCGCAGTCCTCACAAAGCAGCGTCCTATATCCTCCGCACTGTCAAGATGGTTTATGCTGTCAAGCGTTGACACCGCGATATCCACCGCGCCGTAAAGGTCGGTTTCCGTCATGCTCTGACAGATATACTGAATATTATTATCAGTAAGCTTTGATACAGCAACGCTGAGCATCTCGGGGGAAGCATCGGAAGCGATAATATCATAACCAAGCGCCGCAAGCTTCATTGTGAGATTTCCCGTACCGCAGCCCATGTCGAGCAGCAGACCGCCCACTGCACCGCAGCTTTTGATTATTCCGTCATAATAAGCTGCGATCTCGTCATAAGGAACATTTTCGGTAAGCAGATCGTAGACCGAGGCAAACTCTCCGTAGCCTGCCATCTTACTTCTCCTTGTTAAGACGGTCAAACACGATCTTATAGCCGCCTGCCGCCTGATAGTTGAGAGTCTTGTTCACACGGCTGATAGTAGCGGTGCTTGCGCCTGTCTTCTTTACTATCTCGTTGTAAACGCAGTCCTCAGTCAGCAGCTTTGCAACGTGCAGACGCTGCGAGATAGCCTTCAGCTCCTGCGGAGTGCAGAGATCCTCGAAGAATGCATAGCATTCGTCAACAGACTCCAGTGTGAGCATCGCCTTAAACAGATAATCCATATTTTCATCTTTGATCATAAATCAGTACCTCCATAGTTTTTCACTGTCGTACTTTAAATTGTGATTATGCTGTTTTATATTTTACCATAATAAAGCGAAAAAGTCAATAGGTATTTGCTGAACACTTATCTGTATTATTCCATCACCATGCGATAGCCTACTCCCGAAATAGTCATGATATAGCGCGGGTGCGCAGTATCAGGCTCTATCTTTCGGCGGATATTCGCCATATTTACACGCAATATCTGATTATCCATCTGAACATTCGGTCCCCAAAGCTGCGTCATTAGGTATTCGTATGTGATCACTCTGCCTGCATTCTTGCCAAGCAGAGCCACCATTTTAAACTCGTTTTGCGTGAGGTGCGCGTCCTTGCCCGAAACAAAAACGCGGTACTGGTCATAATCTATCAGCAGGCTGCCTACCTCAAGCTTATTTGATCTTATGTTTTCAGCGTTGCTTCCGTCATGAATGGAATTGCGCAGAACTACCTTTATCCTTGAAAGCAGTTCTGCGATACTGAACGGCTTAAGTATAAAATCATCTGCACCGTTTTCAAGTGCGTCAGTCATAAAATCCGTGTCCTCGCAGGAGCTCATAACTATTACAGGCGCCTGCGACCAGCCATGAAGCGCCTTTACAAACGAAACGCTGTCAACATCGGGAAGCGCCGAATCCAGCAGCACAAGATCGGGACAATGCGATTCTGCCATCTCCTTTGCCTCTTTACCTGTATAAGCGATTATCACATCATAACCGTCGCTTTCAAGCCTTGGCTTCAATGCCTCGCTTACACTTATGCTTTGCTGTACCATGAGTATTTTTCTCTTTAGTGCCATTTTACCTGTGTCCAATCATATTATTTGTCAAAATGCAAGTAATATTGTACCACAATTTACAGCAAAGAAGTGTTAATTTTCCGCCAAAGCGACACGATTTGTCGATATTTTTCGACACGCTCATAACTTAAAGCAGAACGCTTCTTTTTGTGCATTATAACGGCAAAAAACGTAATTTTCCCACAGTACAAGCCATATACTGTAGCAAAATGGATCGAAAGGAAATCACAATGGAGATCATAAATACCATAAACGGCTTTATATGGGGAGCGCCTACCCTTATACTTATGCTTTCGGCAGGAATGCTGTTCAGCGTGGGAACGGGATTTTTTCAGATACGGCACATCGGTCACTGGCTGAAAAGCACAGTCCTCTCAGCCAACAGCAGCAAAAGCTCCGACAAAGGCTCGATATCGCAGTTTCAGGCAATGTCCTCTGCGCTTGCCGCAACGCTCGGCACAGGCAATATTGCAGGCGTGTCCTCTGCTCTCGCGCTGGGCGGAGCAGGTGCTGTGTTCTATATGTGGGTATCGGCACTGCTTGGAACAATGACAGGCTTTTCGGAAAATGTACTCGGCATATACTACCGACGCAAAAGCAAAAATGGCGAATGGCAGGGCGGTGCGATGTGCTACATAAGCGAGGGGCTTTCCGAAATACGCTTTGCACGCCGACTCGCAAAACCGCTCGCCACTGTTTTCGCGGCGCTGTGCGTGCTGTCAGCATTCGGCATGGGAAATATGGCTCAGATAAACTCTGCCGCAGGAGTGCTGTATACCAATTTCGGAATACCGCCGATAGTTACAGGGCTTGTTCTGTGCATTCCAACGGCTTTTATCATTTTCGGCGGAATAAAGCGCGTTGGAAATATAACCGCCAAGATAGTACCGTTTATGTCGGGCTTTTACATTCTCGGAGCAATATGGATAATGGCAGAGAATATCGGTCAGCTTCCCGCCGTGTTCGGCTCTATATTTGAGGGTGCATTTGGTATCGACGCTGTGAGCGGAGGTATAAGCGGCTACATAATAAAGCAGGCGATATCCATGGGTTTCAGGCGCGGAGTTTTCTCAAACGAGGCAGGTCTGGGAACCTCGGTAGCGGCACACGCAGCGTCCGATGTCAAAGAGCCGTGTGTACAGGGTATGTGGAGCATTTTTGAAGTATTCTTTGATACTATCGTAATGTGCTCGCTGACCGCCGCAATACTTCTTGCCAGCCCATGCACCGCTCCAACTGCCGAGGAGGCTTTCAAAGCCATTTCGCTTACGCCGCAGTATTTCAGGCTAACCGACGAACAAACCATAATAACAGGCGGCTCTGCTATGCTGACCGTTGAAGATAACGGAACGCGCACGGAGCTTCGCACAGTGTACGGCACAGGCTTCAGTGCTGAAATATCAGAAGTCGGCACGACTTTTTCCAATGTTATGACCGTAACGGGAATACAGACGATATCAGAAAACGGCGAGCCTGTTTTTCTTGACCGCGAAAAGACCGTCCCTCTTATAGAAGATATAGTGATCTCAGAGGTCACGGGCGCACAGCTTGCTACCTATGCGTTTTCGCAGACCTTCGGCAGTGCAGCAGGAAAGCTGCTGGCAATTGCAGTGCTGCTGTTTGCTTTTTCCACTGTCATCGGGTGGAGCTGCTTTGGCTCTGGGGCGGCGGTGTTTCTTTTCGGAGAAAAGGCGCAGACGCCGTTCCGTGTGGTATTCACAGTGCTGACAGTTGTCGGAGCGGTGATGGATTTTTCCGCTGTATGGGGGCTGTGCGATATATTCAACGGACTTATGGCAATTCCAAACCTGATAGCGCTGTTCCTGCTGTCACCAAAAGTGTTTGCAATTACCAAAAACTATTGCCGCAGGACATTCCGAAAGGAAAAACTCGCTCCAATGGTTTCCAATTGGAAAGAGGACAGGTGACCAATTACCAATTCCCGGCGACAGCAGCGTTAAGAAACTGACAAGAAACAGCGGCGTTCAGCCTAAAAATCAAGTTTCAAAACCTCAACAAATGCGATCATTATCGCATTTGTCAGCGTTTTGGCGCATTTACAGAGAATTGGAAAATCCTTGAAATATTTTCCAAAAACCTCTTGAAATTTTATCCAGTATATGGTAACATGAGATTGTAAAAAATACATTGGAGGTACAAAAATGACGAATCAGATCAAAGTTTTAATCGGAAACGATACCGCTGACTGCGGTATGGCATGGGCAGGAGCAATGAAGGCGGCCGGAATGTACGCAATAACGCGCCGCTGCGACGGAAACTCGGTGCTGAACTCGATAAAGAGCGAGGCTCCCGACGTTGCTATACTGGAAGAAAAGATGCCATTCTGCGATGCTATCGAGGTGATCCGCCGACTGAAGCTTGAAAAGAAATACGTTCCCTCGGTGATAATCGTTACCAATGTCACCAATCCCCAGCTTGAACGCGAGGCAATGAACGTAGGTGCTGCCTGTGTGCTGGTAAAGCCTGTTGACCCTCAGTTCCTGACCACTAAGGTGTCACAGCTTTGCGGCTTTGAGAGCGAGCCTACCGCAGTTCCCGACGAAACAGACCTTGAATGTGCTGTAACTGAAATTATCCATCAGGTGGGAATCCCCGCGCACATCAAGGGCTACCACTACCTGCGCACAGCAATAATGCTGTCGGTAAACAACGATGAGATGATAAACTGCATCACAAAGCTGCTCTACCCGACAGTTGCAAAGCGCTATCAGACCACGTCCTCGCGCGTTGAACGAGCTATCCGCCACGCTATCGAGATAGCATGGGACAGAGGCGACATCGACGTGCTGACAAGGATATTCTCCTACACCGTACACACCACGCGCGGAAAGCCGACAAACTCCGAGTTCATCGCGCTTATCGCGGACCATTTAAGGCTTAAGTTCAAGTCAAGGAATGCAGTGCCTGCTTACAGATAAGGCTTCTTCATATAAATTCAGCCCGAGGTTTTAATGCCTCGGGCTGGTTTTGTTTTAACGATCACATCGTTTTCCTGTTATTATACCTGAACATCGCGAACGCCGCCGCAATTATCACCGCATATCCCACAACGCTGAGCCAGTCGGGGAGCTGCCCCATTACGAAAAAGCCTATCGCTGCGGAGAAGATTATCTGCGAATAGTCGTAGATGGAAACCTCCTTTGCAGGGGCATAGGAGTATGCTGCGGTTATGCAGAACTGACCCACTGCGGCGCTTAAGCCTGCTCCGACAAGCATAAGGAACTGCTCCGTTGTCATCGGGCTGAACCCGAATATCACGAACGGTAGCGAAGCAAGACATGAGAACGCCGAAAAAAAGAACACGATATAGCAGCCCTTTGCTCCGTGCATGGTCGCGCGGCGCACGAACGTGTACGCGCAGCCTGCGCACATTCCGCCGAGAAAGCCGATAAGCGAGGGGATAAGCTCCGCATTCTGAAATGAGGGCTTGATAACGAACAGCACTCCCACGAATGCAGTGAGTATTATCGCCCACTGTACCTTGTTAGCCTTTTCTTTCAGCAGGAATATGGAGAATATTATCGCAAAGAACGGCGACATCTTATTCAGCAGCGAAGCGTCAGAGATGTTAAGCTCGCCCAGCGCGTAGAAATTGCAGATAACTCCGATATAGCCGATAACAGAACGCAGAATGATATCAAGCCTAGCGCCTTTCGGAGGCACTATACTGACTTTGTTCTTTATCATAACTCCGCTTGCAATTATCAGCGCAAAGAAGTTTCTGAAAAAAGTCTTTTGTATAGTCGGAACATCGCCCGAAAGCTGCACGAACATATTCATCAGCGCAAAGAACAGCGCCGATGTAACAAGCAGCAAAATGGCTTTATGAAGCCTTTTCAACTCAAATTTTGCCATATCAGATCCCTGCCAGCTTTTCGATATAATACGGCAGCGCAAGCTCAAACTGCACTCCGTAGAAGCGGCGCTCGGGATCATTCTCGGTTATGCGCACCGCCTCGTAGGTGAAGCTTACCGCGATATCCAGCGCCTTGTCGTAGTCAGCGCCGCGCATTACTGCGCCGAGGAAAGCCGCCGAAAGAATATCGCCTGTACCTGCACATACTATGTCCTCATGAGGCATGAAGCAGCCGTGGAACTCATTGCCATCATAACCCAGCGCCCCTATTTTCCTGCCCTCTCGGACACCCGTGATGAACGCATACCGTCCGCAAAGCTTAAAAAGCTCTGTCAGCATATCTTCGATATCGCTGCGCGAGATATCGGGGGAGTATTCCCTGCCGAGAAGCAGGCATGCCTCCGTAACATTCGGAGCAAGCACGTCTGCCCTGCCGCAAAGCTTAAGCATATGCTCGGGATAATCCTGTGAAAGTCCCGAATAGATGCGTCCGTTGTCGCCCATTACAGGGTCAACGAATATCAGCGCATTTCCGCCGAACTCATCAATAAAATCCGAAATAAGCTGCATCTGATGGATAGAAGCGATATAACCCGTGTACACCGCGTCAAAGGTGATGTTTTCGCGCTTTAGCTGTGCGCCTATCGGCGGAAGCTCCTCGGTGAGATCGCGCGAATAAAATGTGTCAAAGCCTGTGTGGTTCGACAGCAGAGCCGTCGGAATACCGCAAGCCTCCACCCCTGCCGCCGAAATAACAGGCAGCGCCGAGGTGAGCGAGCATTTTCCCACACAGGAAAAATCCTGTATCGTTACAATTCTTTTCATTATGCCAATTCCTTAGTCCCCGAACATTTCGGAGGAGAGATATCTTTCGCCCGTATCGGTAAGCACCATTGCAATGCGCTTGCCCTCATACTCGGGGCGTTCTGCAAGCTTCAATGCCGCCGCAAGCACCGCGCCGCTTGAAATTCCTGCAAGTATTCCCTCGGTGCGCGCAATTTCCCTGCCGCACCGAAAGGCTTCCTCGGCAGAAGCGGTCACTATCTCGTCAATAAGCGAGCGATCCAGTACTTCAGGCACGAAATTTGCGCCTATGCCCTGTATCTTATGCGCACCTGACTTGCCCTCGGACAGAAGCGGTGATTCCGCAGGCTCTACTGCTACTATGCGAACATCAGGCTTTTGCTCTTTAAGATAGCGCGCAACGCCTGTAAGCGTGCCGCCAGTACCAACGCTTGCAATAAAAACGTCAATATCGCCGCCAAGGTCATTCCAAAGCTCCGGACCGGTGGTTTCATAGTGTGCGAGAGCGTTTGCAGGGTTGTCAAACTGCGAGGGAATAAAACCGTCAAGCTCCTCCGCAAGCTCCTTTGCCTTTGCGATAGCGCCGCTCATACCCTCGTTTCCCGCCGTCAGCACAACCTCTGCACCGTATGCCGCGATAAGCTTTCTGCGCTCTACCGACATTGTGTCGGGCATGGTAAGGATAACGCGGTAGCCGCGGCTTGCACCCACCGCAGCAAGCCCTATGCCCGTATTGCCGCTTGTAGGCTCGATGATTACGCCGCCTTTTTTGAGCAGTCCGCGCTGCTCTGCGTCGTTTATCATATACAGCGCAACTCTGTCCTTTGCGCTGCCAGCGGGGTTTGAGCGCTCAAGCTTTGCAAAAAGCTGTGCCTTTGCGCCGTTTTTTTCCGAAAAGCCGTTCAGCTTCAGCACAGGTGTGCCGCCGATAAGCTCAGAAATATCTGAAAACAACATAGTTTACTCCTTAAGCCAGGTATTAAGCTCCCAAATAAGCCGTGATATCTCAAGCGGCTTTGCAATATGGCTGTTCATGCCTGCTTCCTTTGCCTTTTTGATATCGTCCACAAATGCATTTGCGGTCATTGCGACAATAGGTATGGTCTTAGCATCGGTACGTGAAAGCGCACGTATCCTGCGTGTTGCCTCGTGACCGTCAAGCTCGGGCATCTGAATATCCATAAATATCATGCTGTAATAGCCCTCAGCAGACTGCGCAAACATTTCTACAGCCTTGGCACCGTTTTCGGCTACCTCTGTAACAAGCCCTGCCTGAGAGAGGAATTCCGTTGCGATCTCCGCATTGAACTGAAGATCCTCAGCAAGCAATATGCGCTTTCCTCCAAAATTATGATCGGAAAGGCGAACCTTCTTGGGCTCGTCCATGGATATCTCCGCAAGACGATCCGAAATATGCTCCTCACCGCGCTTCAAGCACACTGTTATCTCAAATACAGAGCCTTTACCTACCTCGCTTTTTACGGTTATATTACCGTTCATCATTCTTGCGATATTCAGCGCGATACTCATGCCAAGACCGGTACCCTCGACCTTTGTGATACGCCTGTCATCGGCGCGAACAAACGGATCGAACACCGTTTCGGCAAATTCCTTAGTCATACCTACACCGTTATCCGCAACAGTAAACATATATCTTGCAATATCCTGACGGTCAGGCTCTATCTCTTCTGCTCTGAAATTTATCACACCTCCGTCAGGTGTATATTTCACTGCGTTTCCGAGAATATTGGTCAATACCTGACGCAGCTTCGTGGCATCGCCCCTTACGCAGGCGTGCATCGGACGAATATCACAGTTAAGCGTATGTCCCTGCTTTTCGGCAAGCGGCTTTACGATCTTTATCGTATCGCCAAGGAAGCGCTGCATATCAAAATCGTCCTCTGCAAGCACCGTCCTTCCGCTTTCGATAGCACTGAGATCAAGCACATTATTGATAAGCTCCAGCAGATGCCTTCCCGAATACTCTATCTTATCCATACAGTCCTGCACACGCTCACGATCGTCTATATGCTCCTTTGCGATCTGTGCCATGCCAAGAATTGAGTTGAGCGGTGTACGGATATCATGGCTCATCTGCGACATAAAGAGGGTTTTCGCGCTGTTTGCTTTCTGTGCCTGATAGAACGCATCACGGATAGCCTGCTCTATGCGCTTGTTTTCCTCGCTTTCGCTGGTAACGTTCTTTACATAGGTAAGTCCCCATACCTCGTCGGTCTGAAGATCTTTCGTCAGAATGACCGCCTCACGGAAAATACCTTTTTTGTTGTTCATTACAAACTCATACTCCGTATCGAAAGAGCAGCGGTTGCTTTTGAACATATCAAGCAGAGTTTTTGTATTATAAGTCTTTCTGAATATCTCAGCCTCCTTTTCAGAGGAGATATATTTCGACTTACGCAATATATACTCGTTGTACGAGCAGGGACAGGAGAGTCCCAGAAGCGGTACAAGAGGATTTATTCCCTCGGTTTCTATCACCTCATCGTACATAACGTCCGTGGAAACATTGAACGTGTACACAGCAAAAGCCGAGGACAGCATTGCCTGCTTATACTGACGCTCGGAACGAAGCGCGTATTCAAGCATCTGCTGTTCTTTCAACTGACGCTCTTTCTCGGCATTTATAGTCTGTATGGTGACAAGCGCCATCAAAGGCTCGCCGTCCTCGTCGAATGCTGACGCAAAGCCCTGTATTCTTACCCACTCATACTGACCCGTGATAAGATTTTTCCGACGCACCTCAGCTTCGATAGTTTTTTCCCCTGCGGCAAAGCGCTCACGCATACACTCGACCCTGAACTTATCCAGCATCTCGGCACGCTTTGATTCCTCGCAATCGCAGAGATATACGTATCTTACTATCTCGTCATTGTAATAACCGCGCATATCGAAAGATTCCGCATATTCTCCCGCGCGGGCATTTGAAGAATACCATTTTCCTGTTTTAAGGTTGACAAGATCGATATCCTCGTAAGGCAGTATAAGACCATTGATAAGCTTTAATCTCAGCGCGTCCTTGAACTCTGTATGGCGGTTTTCCGATATATCTCTCAGCACCAGCATCTCCTTGTACTGAGAAGCAAAATCTCCTTTGAAACGAACGAAGCGAAGTCTTACCCATTTGTAAGCTTTGGTCTTAGGATCAAGGCAGCGTATCTCCTCGATACGTTCATCGGTAGCCTTGTAAAAATAATGCATCAGCGTCTTGCGGATAGTGGCTTCGTTGAACTTCTCGCAGTCCTCTCTTGCTACCAGTGCAGAAAAAGTATCACGCCAAGCATCGTATGTATAGCTTTTGCCAAGCACCTTTCCGACATTGAAAATATCCTTGACAAGCCTGATCTTGTTATTTTCAAGATCGCATAAAGCACACAGAGAAAGATTATCCATCATTGCTTCTGCCAGCATATTTTTGAGTATGACGGTATCATATTCCTCGTCGACTGTATCGTCCTGTGTATTGAGCTTGAAATAGCCGCGGACAAAATAGCCCTCCTCGCTATTCTCGGCATGAACACCGATACAACTGATATCAAACACATCGCCCATAGGGTGCTGCCATCTAAATCGTGCTTCCGCCTTCAAGCCTGAAATACAGTTTTCTATAGCCCTTAATATGGTTTCACGATCCTGCTCAAATACACTTTTAAACATCTCAGACTTTAGCTGTGCAGGATCAAGGCTAAGATCGAAGCCCATCATCTCACGAAATTCCTCATCAATGAAAAGCGCCGCAGGTTTTCTATCTACTATTTCAAGAGAAAACAGACCCATTACAGTGCGGATCTCAGAGCCGCCGTCGAGCATTAGCTGTTCAATATAATCCATAAGTCTTCTCCTTTAAACTTAATCTCTGCTGTAAATATCGCGCGTGTATACCTTTTCCGTTACATCTTTGAGCTCCTCGCTCAAACGGTTTGCAAGAATGATATCCGCTTGCTGCTTGAAGCTTGAGAGATCGGAAAACACATCGTAATCGTAAAAGCTCTTCTTATCCTTTAATGCAGGCTCATATATGATAACACGTATTCCCCTTTTACCGAGGCGCTTCATTATGCCCTGTATCGAGGAATGTCTGAAATTATCGGAGTCCGACTTCATCGTAAGCCTATATACACCAACAATGCTAGGCTTTCTTGCCGCTATCTGCTCGGAAATAAAATCCTTGCGTGTTTTATTGGCGCTGACTATCGCACCGATTATCTCATTTGGCACCTCAGCGAAGTTCGCAAGTAGCTGCTTTGAGTCCTTAGGCAAGCAATAGCCTCCGTAGCCGAATGACGGATTGTTGTAATGAGAGCCTATACGCGGATCAAGCCCCACACCGTCGATTATCTGCTTTGTATCAAGCCCTTTCATCTCGCAGTAGGTATCAAGCTCATTGAAATATGCCACTCTGAGCGCAAGATAAGTGTTTGAAAACAGCTTGACCGCCTCAGCCTCCGTCGGCTCCGTAAAAAGCGTTGGGATATCCTGCTTTATTGCGCCCTGCTGAAGCAGCCGCGCGAACTCATGCGCCCTTTTCCGAGCGTCGGCGCAATCCTGCGGCGCTCCCACTATGATACGCGAGGGGTAAAGATTATCGTACAGCGCCTTGCCCTCACGCAAAAACTCGGGAGCGAAAATAATGCGGTTACAGCCGAATTTCTCCCTTGCCGTTACGGTATAGCCGACAGGGACTGTCGAGCGGATAACTATGGTTGCGTGGTCATTGACAGCCAATATCTGCCCGATAACGCTCTCAACGGAAGATGTATCGAAATAATTCTTATCGGGATCGTAATTCGTCGGAGTTGCGATCAGGATAAGCTCTGCGTCGCAATAAGCCCGCTGCGCATCTGTCGTGGCAGAAAGGCAAAGCTTGTTTTCAGCAAGATATTTTTCGATGTACTCGTCAGATATAGGCGAGATACCGCGGTTCAGCATTTCTACTCTTTCAGCCGATATATCAACTGCCGTAACAGTATTATCCTGCGAAAGCAGTACTGCATTTGCAAGACCTACATAGCCCATACCCGCAACTGCTATCCTCATTTTCACACTTCCCCTAAATTTACTTAAGCTCCACAACGGTAACTCCTGTTTCGCCCTCGCCGTAAACGCCCAGACGATAGCTCTTTACCGAGGGATTGGATTTAAGCGACTGATGTATAGCCGCACGAAGCGCGCCTGTGCCCTTGCCGTGAATAATAGTAAGCGTTTTCAGTCCCGAAAGCATAGCACCGTCAATGAAGCGCTCTGTTTCCATTACGCCCTCCTCGGTCATCATGCCGCGGATATCAAGCTCCATAGAGCCCTTGCGCTCCATGTTGGACTTTACCTGCTTCTTTACCTTGCCGCCCGTCGGTGCAGACTGCTTCTTCTTGTTTTCGATGAGGCGGAGATTTTTCTGATTGGTTTTTACCTTCATCATTCCGACCTGCACAAAGCATACCCCCGACATATTCGGAACTGTCAGCAGTGTGCCTTCCTTCTTAGTATCTGCAAGCTGAACGCTGTCGCCTGCCTTTAACGGACGCGGCAGAACATATTCATCGGATTTTCTCTCCATGACAGGATTAGCCTCGTCGTGCATCTTATTGAGCGTTCCGCCGACCTTGCCCTTTGCGGCGCTGTATTTCTGACGAAATTCTTCCTTGTCCTTTACCTTTTTAAGCTCGTCAAGCTCGTTCAGCAGGATATTGGAGCGCATACGTGTTTCTTCGATTATGCTCATTGCTCGCTGACGTGCGTTTTCAAGCTCCTTTTCCTTCTGCGCTTCAAGCTCTGACAGCTTCTGCTTAAGCTCGCTCTCGGTCATCTTTGCATTGCGCTCTGAAACGGCTACGCTTTCCTTAAGCTCCTCAAGCTCCTGACGGGACTTTTCCAGCGCGTCCACCACCTGCTCAAAGCGCTTGTTCTCGCTGCTTACTAGGCTCTGTGCGCGCTCGATGACAAAATCGGGCATACCAAGCTTAGACGATATGGCGAACGCATTGGATTTACCCGGAACTCCCACGATAACGCGGTAGGTAGGCTTTAAGGTGTTCACATCAAACTCGCAGCAGGCATTCTCAACGCCCTCTGTTTCCAGCGCAAACATCTTTACCTCCTGATAGTGCGTTGTAGCGACTACCTTGGCATTGTACTGCTTAAGCTGGGTCAGGATAGACACCGCAAGCGCCGCGCCCTCTACGGGGTCAGTACCGCTTCCAAGCTCGTCTATCAGGACTAAGCTGCGCTCGTCCGCCTTATCCAGTATTTTTATTACATTGGTCATGTGCGAGGAGAATGTGGACAAGCTCTGCTCAATGCTCTGCTCGTCGCCTATATCGACGTATATACCGCCAAATTCACCGATAACGCTGCCATCGCCTGCGGGGATCATAAGTCCACACATTGTCATGAGCGTCAGCAGACCCACCGTCTTGATTGCGACCGTCTTACCGCCTGTATTCGGGCCTGTGATGATAAGGCAGTCGTAGCCCTCGCCTATTTCCACGGAAATAGGAACTACTACATCGGCATTGATGAGAGGGTGACGCGCATTGTGCAGCACCACCTTGGGCTCGTCCGAAATTTCAGCCGCAACACCCTTCATCTTTGCGCCGAGGTTTGCCTTAGCAAAATACAGCTCCAGTATCTCCGCAACGCGGAAATTGTTCTGAATAGCGTCGGCATTCTCTCCAACCTGCTCGGAAAGCTCGCGCGTAATGCGCTCTATCTCCGCCTGCTCGCGCGATTTCAGCACGCGTATCTCATTGTTAGCTTCAACAACGCTCATCGGCTCAACGAAAAAGGTCTGTCCTGTAGCGGAAGTATCATGCACAAGACCGGGGACCTCGTTTTTATACTCGGAGCGCACAGGCACAACATATCTTCCGTCACGCATGGTGACGATATTTTCCTGCAAAAACTTCTGTGTATTCTTGTTTTTTATGAGCTTATCCAGTTGCTCGCGGATATGAAGCCCCTGCCTTACTATCCTCTTTCGGATCGAGGAAAGCTCCGCGCTTGCGCCGTCGGACATCTCCTCCTCGGAGATTATGCTGTCGGAAATACGCTGCTCAAGGCTCTTGATGGGGTACAGCTCCTTAAAGTACTCGTCAAGGCTGTTTTCGACATTTGCGCACTGGCTGTACCAGTCGCACAGCATTCCCGTTTCGCGCAGTATCTCCGCAACGTCAAGAAGCTCTCTGAAGCTCAGCGCTGAGCCGCTCTTGCAGCGCTTCAGCGAGCCTGTGATATCCTTTATCTTTCTGAAGCGCGGTGTACCAAATTTTGAGGACAGTCTGAATGCGTCATCTGTCTTTTTAAGCTCCTCGCGCATTTTAGCACCGTCAAACTCGGGACGTAATTTCAACGCCTGCTCACGGCAGGTGTCGCTGTATGTCTGCTCGGCAAGAAGCTCCAGTATCTTGTCAAGCTCTAGTTTCTTATAGTATTTATTCATTTTCTACCTCTTATTTCTTATTCGCAAACCAACACAGTATGACCCCGCCAGTGATCATACTGCTCCAGTTTCTATTATACCCATTTATCATCACATTGTCAACTGAAATGTGCAGTTATCGCCATAAAAACAAAAGCCCGACAGCATAAAAAATACTGTCGGGCAGTTTAATTATCCTTTGGGGCTTCCGCAAGAATTGCAGAAGTTCGCGTTTTCGTTGAGACTTCCGCACTTGGAACAGAACCATATTCCCTTGCTTATATCGGGAGCGGACTGCATAGGCTCTGCAGAAGCAGTGCTCTGTACAGGCCGGGGCGCAGTGTAAGCAGGTGCGGGAGCAGACTGTACCTGTGACAGCGAGATATCAGGCATTGCCTCGTCCTCCATCATGTCAACAGGGATCATCGGACGATCAAGAGGAGCTACCGCCTCGCCTGTCAAAACACCAACATCGGCTCTGCGCGCACTTGCATCTGCAAGCGGCATTACGGGCTGGACTGAGGGCGCTACGTCAGTAGGCACGAACAGCTTATCCTTTTCGGTAGGCACTGCCATACCGACAGGCGCAACAGAAGCCATTTCAGTTTCAGCCTTGGGAAGCCCAACGCTCTCCATCTCCTTATCGGGAGGGGTCTGCGCAATAAAGCTGTCAAAGCCGCTGTTAAGCTCCTGCACCGCAGGCATGGGAACACCTGCCGCAGCAGGAACCTCCACCCAGCCTTTTTCGGAGCTTAAAGCCTCCCTCGCCATCTGATCATAACGATAGAACGTCTTGATAAGCGAAACAGCTATCACTATCTTGATACCGATACGCGCACCGCTCGTGGAGATACCGTAAGCCACAAGTCCCCATATCTCAAATACCGCGATAGTCACTATCGACAATATGTAAGCTATCATCATGATCTTAAACGAGAACCTTATTCGTATGATCATCAGAACCGAGCCTATTATCAGCGCCGAGCATACCACGATATAGCTCATACTGAGTGCATCGATAAAAAACAGTCTTGCCTCATAATCTGCCAGTTCCGAACGGATATCCTTAGGCAAGGATTCCACTGCGGCTTTCATCTCATAATAATACTGCATCGTTTCATCATCAATGTAATACTGACCGCTCTCAACGATCTCCTTCATCTCATAATATTCATTTAAGATACTGTCGTACAGACCGCTGTCAACTATATCTTTCGCAATCTCATAATCTGCGCGATCCTGTGCGATATCATTATTACAATCAACTACCGTATAGATATTGAATGCAGCAAAAACAATCGCAATGATCGCCATAACGATTACACCCATGAATTCCTTTGAATCAAAACGATAGAAAAGTCCTGAACTCCTGCTCTTCTCCGAGCCTGCCGGCGTTCCGCAGGTGGGACAGTAGCCCTTGCCGTCGTTGATGTACATCACACCGCACTTTTTGCAGCGCGAATAATTGCTTTCAGCCATAGTATTTACCTCGTTTCCATATAATTTACCACATTAGTATGCTAACCAAATAATATTATATCATTTATATCTGTCTTTGTCAACAAAAAGATCCGACAGCATAAGCCATCGGATCTCCGATCATTTCTTTACGCCGCAATTCATGCAGCTTGTGCTTGAAGCGTAGTTCATCTGACCGCAATTGGGACACTGCCACGGTCCTGAGGTACGATTGATCTCAGATGAATTTTCATTATCCTCCTCCGCATCTTCCTTAACAGACGCGGAAGCAAAGGCTGAAAGCGGAATGGGTTCCTGATCGGTGATGCCGTACTCGTCTTCGGGGAACACTTCTTCCTCCGCTTTCTTACCGAAAGAAAGTTTCTTGAAAAGACTGCGCTTTTCTGTCTTTGCTTCAGGCGCAACAGAAACGGTTTCTTCGACAGGATGCTCTTCCTCCTTTGCAACAGGCATCGGTGCAGGAGCAGACTCTGTCTTTACGACGGGTGTCGGTGCAGGAGCAGGCTCTGTCTTTGCGATGGGTGTCGGCGCAGGAGCAGGCTCAGCCTTTGCAACAGGTGTCGGTGCAGGAGCAGGCTCAGCCTTTGCAACGGGTGTCGGCGCAGGAGCAGGCTCAGTCTTTACGACGGGTGTCGGCGCAGGAGCAGGCTCAGCCTTTACGACAGGTGTCGGTGCAGGAGCAGGCTCAGCCTTTACGACAGGTGTCGGCGCAGGAGCAGGCTCTGTCTTTACGACGGGTGTCGGCGCAGGAGCAGGCTCGGCTTCTGTCTTAGCAGCGCCAAGATCAAGCGCAGCGATGGTAGCCGCCAATTCGTCCATCGGGTTATAATAGGAATCAGCCTTGAGCTCAGGTTGCTCAGATCCAGGAGCAGACATAGGAGCTGGCTGTGGAACAGGCTCAACTACAGCCGCAGGTATCGGCTCTGCCTTTGCAACGGGTGTCGGTGCAGGTGCAGGCTCTGCCTTTGTGACGGGTGTCGGTGCAGGCGCAGGTGCAGGCTTTTCTTCGGCGGAAAGCTCACCTACTGCCGCAGCGAGCTGTGCTACTGCGTCAACGTGCTTATCATCACCGAAATGATCGTTGGTCTTTTTGGGAGCCGCAACCGCAACAGGCACTGCAGGCGCCTCAGCTACCTCTGTTGCCTTGGGCATCGGTGTACCCTTGGAAATTAGAGTTACCTCGCCCATTGCATCGGCGCTGTTCATTATCTCAAAATCTGCCTGACCCTCTCGTTCAACCTTTCTTCTGAGTGTCTTCATGTCACTGGTGAACATAGAAGTATCATACATATCCATCATACCCGAAGTATCGATCTCGCCCTTTTTGCGTCTGCGACGTCGCGTAGTTTCGCTTCTCGCTTTGTAAATGTACTTTGCCAGCACGAAAATAAGTAAAAACCTCACGATAAAGGCGGTTGCCGCATAGATATAATTCATCTGAACGGCATACAGGAACAGACACAGCGTATCTGCACACAGTATCACAAGTCCTATGATATTAAAGACCGCTGTCCAGACATAGGAAAACCTAAGCCTTATCATACCCAGCAAAGCAAACAATGCAGTAATCGCATTTACGCCGACTATCACAGGCATACCGTATGTGTAATAGATATCTGCAAGCTTGTAATCGGAATGTGCCTTTTCGATAACAGGATCGATCACACCTTCGCCCTGAAGCATCTGCTCGGCAGCGAGGTAATCAGGCTCAAGCGAAGCCTTGAACTCCAGCACATGCTTTATGTTCCACACCGAATAAAAGCATGCAGCGATCAGCAGGATAGCAACGAAAACATAGCGCACCATATCAGCACCTCTGATAGCATGACAGACTATTGTCTTCTTGCTTTTTTTAGTCAAAACAGTTGCGCCGCATTCGGGGCAGAAGCCGCTTGAAAAGTCACGGATAACACTTCCGCACTGTTTACATTTATTGTTTTTTCCGCCGTAACCCATTATCTGTATCGCTCCTTTATCACTTGATGATCTATAGCATATAAAACAGAACCTAGACTTCAGTCGTATAAAATTACAACTAAATTATAGCTCATACAACTGCTTTTGTCAACATATTTTTCAAGATCTGCTCAGCCGTCCAAATCTTTGATTTGGAAAACGGCGTGCAGTTCTTATCAATAAACTGTATGAACAAGCGATTTATAGTATTCCAACGCGGGGAAGCTTCTCTCGGTGCGCGACAGGAAAAAGCTCTCTGTCACTCTTGACAGCACAGCCGCGCTGTCGCCCCCGATATTGAATCTGAATGCCTTATCAAGCGGCGCGTAGAGGATATTGCGCATTGCCGCTAAGGTCTCGGGCGGCAGCACGAAATATCTTCCGCCGTATTCCCTGTCAAAGCAATCGCCGCAGAATATCTCTCCCCTGCTCGGGAGAAAGAACATCTCCTTATGCTCATAGCAGCCGCAGTTGCAGCAGGCACGAAGATCGGGACGATAGCCAAGCATTGCTGAATATCTGAACTCGAATGCACTGCGCACAGTTTCAAGGCTCTGCGCCTTGTTTGCCTCAAACAGGGCTATCGCGAAAAAGCGCACGATACTGTCTTGATTCTGCTCCTCGGGGGTGCAGAAGCGCACCGCCTGCGCAAAATATGACGCAAGCGCAAGCTTTTCGATGTCGCTGCCTATCTCGTGGAAGCTGTATATCGGCTTTGCGCTGTTTACCGTATAGCGCAGCTTTGATTTGTTGAGGCAGAATTTCGAGTATGCGAAGATAGAAGCGGAGCTTAAAAGCGGGCTGTTTATCTTCTTTGCTCCGTGTGCGGTGGCCTCAATAATGCCCTGCTCGTCGGTGAGTATGTCGATAAAGCAGCTGTTGTCGCCTATCTCGCGGCGACCGACCACTATTCCGTCGTATGTGAAGAGCATTTTTACCTCCGCGATGAATTGGAATTAATCTGAATTTAATTTATAGAATTTTTCCTAACTCTTTTTATTTGCCACTATTAATGTATCAACAATATCATAAAAGCACCCCGCGGAATTACATACTGAAACGACGAAAAATATCAGTTCAACTTTTGCACAAAAAGCAAACACTATATCAAGTGATAACGTTAAAAAAACGAGCGGTGCTAAATAAATAATAACCATCTGCCACTTCTGAAATTCTCCCTGTGCTACTGTTCCAAATGTAGGTAACCCCATCGGACCTTTCATAATTTTGATCTTTACGCTGCCTTTACAAAACATCTTCATAAATACAAAATGCAGTAATTCATGTATCGGAAAAGCAAAGCACAAAGCTATGATTAAAATCAGAATTCTTTGCCATATTTGATAATCAGAATTAACTTTGGAATTAAACAAAACAATATGAACAACACATGAAAGCATTAACCATATTATCATTGCAAACGGATTTGTTTTGATTTTATTTAACATAACCTATCCTATCACTGTAGAATTCGATTTACTCGTCAGCAAGCCCCATATCATTGATAAATCTCTCGCGGTTTCTCCAGTCCTCCTTGACCTTTACAAAGCACTGGAGATTTACCTTTGCCTGCAAAAGCTCCTCCATATCCTTGCGCGCAAGCGAGCCGATAGTCTTGAGCTTTTCGCCGCCCTTGCCAATTATCATGCCCTTGTGGGAGTCCTTTTCGCAGATGATAACAACGCCGATGTCGATAAGCTCCTTGCCGTTCTTTTCGCGGGTCTTGAAGCTCTCGATATCCACCGCAACGCCGTGGGGTATCTCCTCCTGCATTGTCCACAGCACCTTTTCGCGCACTATCTCGGCGCACATAAAGCGCTCGGTGCGGTCGGTCGCGATGTCATCGGGGAAGAAATGCTCGCCCTCCACCGCGTACTTTTCCAGTATCGGCATTATCTTGTCGGTATTTATGCGGTTTTTAACGCTTATCGGGATTATCTCCGCGAAGTCGTAAAGCTCGCTGTACTGCTGAATTATGCCAAGCACCTCGCTCTTTGATTTAAGCAGGTCTATCTTGTTCAGCAGCAGAACTACCTCTGTGCCGTGAGCCGCAAAGCTTCTGATAAGATCCTGCTCGATAGCGGAGAGCTTCTTTGTGACGTCCACCATCAGGATAGCGCAGTCAACGTCGTCAACGCTTGTGCGGATAGACTTCACCATGTGCTCGGAAAGCTTTGTCTTGGGCTTGTGCATACCCGGGGTGTCGATAAATACATACTGGATATCCCCCTCGGTCAGCACGCCGTTTATGCGGTTTCTTGTAGTCTGCGGCTTCTCGCTGACGATGGAAACCTTTTCGCCGACAAGAAGATTTGTCAGCGAGGATTTTCCTGCGTTAGCCCTGCCTGTTATTGCAATAAATGCGTTTTTTGTCATCAGATCGCCTTTCTTATAACTCTTTTATCATCTTAATATGCGGTACACCTGCCTCGATGAAAGGCTCGGACACCGCTGTGTAGCCGTTTTTCAGGTAGAAATCAGCAGACTCACATTTGGAGTCAAGCTCTATGCGCGAACAGCCGAGCGCGCAGTAGTGCTGCTCCATATATCTGAGCGCCGCCGCTCCTGCTCCCTTGCCGCGGTGAGCCTTTGCAACGCACAGCCGCTGCAGCCTTACCGTGCTTGCGTCCGTCATACAGCGGAATGCGCCCGCGCTGCTTTCGCCGCAGCGGATAAGGAAGTGTGCGCAACTGCTGCCGAGGATATCATGCTCGTCCTGCTCTATCGCAGGGTCAACACCGCGTTCCTGTACAAACACCTCATGCCGCACGCGCCTGCACTCGTCAAGAAGCGGCTGTGTATCAGCCGCAGTAACGCTGAACATAATATCACCTCTTATATTCAACACGGAAATCCTCATATACTATCTTACTTTCCTCGGAAAACTCAATTTCGAGCTGCTCCGCGTTTCTGCTGTAGACCGCTCTGTGCGTTTCACGCCACGCTTCGAGGGTCTTGTCCTCGCCCTCTTTAAGCGCTTGCTCGAGTGTTATCTCGTTGAAAGGAATGACCTGCACCCTTGTCGTTCTTATCACGCAGCGCGGAACTCCGTCCCAGTCGGTAACTATGCCGTAGTCGCCCTTTTCGGGGAGGATATCGTCGTCGGTATACAGGCATGTGGTGGCTCTCTTTTTGCCGCGAAGCACAAGCCTCAGCAGTCTGTTCGACTCTCCCTCGTTTCGCCCTACACGGAATATCTGGATATAGTCCGTATCCTCGTCAAGTCCCTTTGCTTCAAGGAAGTCATGCCAGAAATCTTCCACCAGCTTATCCATATACTCCTCGTGCATATCGGGGCGCTTTTCCGCTGTTACGCGCAGTGCCGCCTTTCTCTGCCACTCGGCTATCACCTCATGATTGCCCAGTGTAAGCTCGATCGGCACTTCCCTGCCCCTCCACTCGTAGGGCATTGTATACTGCGGATATTCAAGAAGTCCGTTATAGTGGCTCTCAATGCTGTAAGCGTCCTCATTCGGGAGAACACCTTTCTGCAATCTCGCAACTGCGTCCGCTACGATAAGAGCAGGAAGCTCGCCGCCTGTCAGCACATAATCGCCGACAGAAAGCTCCTCGCATTCCAGCTCGTCAAGAACGCGCTGGTCTACGCCCTCATAATGACCGCAAAGCAGTATCAGACCGTCCTCCTTGGCAAGCTCCTTGACCTTTTCCTGCGTGAGAGTTTCTCCCTGCGGTGACATATAGATTATGCGCGGCTTTTTCGCGTGCTTTGCCACGATATCCATGATACAATCGTAGATAGGCTGCGCCTGCATGACCATTCCCGTGCCTCCGCCATAGGGAGTATCATCAACGCGGCGGTGCTTATTTTTAGTGTAATCCCTTATATTGTGGGAATATATCTCGATATGCCCGTTTTTAATAGCCCTGCCGATTATGCTCTCGTGCAGAACGCTGTTGCACATATCGGGAAACAGCGTTGCAATATCAATTCTCATTATCTGCGTCCTCAAACAGACCCTTCAGCGGACGAATGAGCATTTCGCCGTTCTCGATATCGGTCTTTATTACTACCTCGTCGATACAGGGGAACATAAGCTCTCCGCCGTCCTTTTTGATGGAATACACGTCGCTTGCGCCGTTCTGATAAACGTCTGTTATCTTGCCGTAAACAACGCCTGTGTCTACGTCCTTGACAGTAAGCCCGATGATGTCCTGAATAAAGTACAGACCCTCTTCCAGCTCTGCGTCGTCCCTGTCCATGTAAAGTATCTTGCCGATGAGAGGCTGTGCCTGCTCGATAGTGTCGATACCCTCTATCTTCATCACCACGATGTTCTTATGAGGATACGCTCGGGTAACGTGCACCTCGGTCTTTCCTCTGTCGAAGTACAGCGTATCGAAATCGCACAGCACCTCCGCGCTGTCGCAGTAATACTGCGCTCTCACCTCGCCGCGTATGCCCTGTGTGGCAACTATCTTGCCTATTTCAAGAAATTGTTTTTTCATAGAAACCTCATTATTATGCGCTTTTTCAGATGTCATTGAAATCTGCGTATTATGCTATTTTCTTATCTCCATAATATTGAATCAGTATCAAAACCAAGACGCTTCCTGCGAGTATACCATCCATAATTCCCGCAGGCAACAGGAACATCATTAATGTTAATGTGATAATACTGGTTATAACAGCCAGTACCAATCCCCACATTCTGTTTTTTAGCAGCCCGATTGCACCTATAAGTCTGAGTACTCCATAAATCGCACCCATAACCATCATCATATAAAGATTTTCCTGAAAATAAGAAAGCTTGAATTCAAAATATCGACCGATATCAAATTTGTCGGTTCCCAATAGCAGAGCAGGAATCATAGCCAATACTCCGCCGATCTCCATGAATCCGCCGTGAATTATCATCAGGAGCGCTGCCGCTTTATACTTTTTCATATCATCTACCCTTTCAGCAGTAATTACAGATTCACCTTGATGATCTCATCAAATCCCTGCTGCTTAACTCTGCTGTACACCTTGTCGATCTTCTTGGGATTAGGCACGAGCACGAGTGTCACATCGCTGTCAGCCATAAGCTCGTCCTGCTTTTTGATAGCGTCAAGAACGTCCTCTGCCTTGTACAGAACAGCGGTCTTCTTGCGTGTGCCTGCAAGCTGTATATTGTTCTCCTGAACGATAGAGAAAATACGCTCAAAGCCGATCGAGAAGCCGACTGCGGGAACTGTATCGCCAGTAAATCTGCCGATGAGGTTGTCATAGCGTCCGCCGCCTGCAACCGTACCGCCGAACTGCTTGCTTGCTACCTCAAAAACTGTGCCTGTGTAGTAGCCCTGACCTCTTACCAAAGAGGGGTCGAACTCAACAGTATAGCCGTCGGACAGCTTGTCAGCAGTTGTGATAACTGTGCGAAGCTGCTCAAGTATCTCCTTTGCGTCCTCGGAGCAGTATTCTGCCATGTCGTCAAGGGTAAGCTTGCCCTTTTCGAGCAGACCAGTCAGCGCCTTTATAGCAGCCTCGGGCATACCCTTTTCGGTAAGCTCCGCAGCAACGCCCTCAGCGCCTATCTTATCAAGCTTGTCAAAGCTTACGGAAACTGTATCGAGAGCCTCCTCGGGGAAGCCCATAGTGAGCAGCGAATTTCTCAGCACGCGTCTGTCATTCACGCGAACTGTAAACTCTCCGATACCGATCTTGGAAAGTGCCTTTGCGGTTACGTTTATCAGCTCTATCTCATTTACATAGCTGTCAGAACCGAGAATGTCGATATCGCACTGCACGAACTCGCGCAGTCTGCCGCGCTGGGGACGCTCTGCACGGTAAACCTTGTCGATCTGAATTACCTTAAAGGGATTGGGCAGGCTGTTGCGGTTGTTTGCATAATAACGGGAAAGCGGCAGGGTCAGGTCATAACGCAGACCGAGGTCGCAAAGCTCCTTTTCGTCAACGGGAGTCTTGGCAAGTGCAGAAGCAAGCTTATCGCCGCGCTTCATGATGCGGAAGATAAGGTTGAGGTTATCGCCGCCGTCGCTCTTGTCAAGGTTCTCCGCGCTCTCAACAGCGGGAGTGTAGATACGGGTAAAGCCGCTCTTTGTGTAGGTGTCGAGGATAATGTTCATAAGGCGGTCACGCTGTGCCGCTGCTTCAGGCAGGTATTCCTGCATTCCCTTCTGAGGTTTGATGTTCATAGTTATGTCCTTTCTGCCGATACTTCGGCGATGAATTCTTAATTATATACATATTCCATTTTATTTTACCATAAAACAAAAAGAAATGCAACTGTTTTAATGGTATTTTGAAGCTTATAAAAACAAAAAAGCGCACCTTGAAACAGGTACGCTTTGATTCCGAAAATGCAGGCTTAACGCATATACTCGCGCCAGTCGAGGTCGCCGCGCTCAAGAGCGTGGATAAGCGCCTCGGCGGTAGCGATGTTTGTTGCCACAGGGATATTATGTACATCGCACAAACGCAGGATATTGATGTCATTAGGCTCGTGGGACTTGGCGTGCATAGGATCGCGGAAGAATATCAGCAGGTCGATCTCATTGCAGGAGATGCTTGAAGCCAACTGCTGATCACCGCCCTGCGAGCCGCTGAGAAATCTCTGAATATGCAGACCTGTGGCTTCGGAAACAAGCTTGCCTGTTGTGCCGGTAGCGCAGATATTATGTCTGCTCAGAACGCCGCAGTACGCGATGCAAAACTGAACCATAAGTTCTTTCTTTGAATCATGTGCTATAAGTGCGATATTCATAGGGAGTTACCTCTCAAAATTAGTTGATATTGATCGTCAGCGGAACATCGTCGCCAACTATTCTTCTTGCAATAGCAGCATAAGCCTTTGCGCCGCCGCAGTTGGGAGGCAGAGGCTCACCCTTTGCACCGCAGATCTTGATGTTCATATCCTCGGGTACTACGCCGATAAGCGGAATACCAACGCTGTCCATAACCTCGTCAAGGTCATAGAGGATCTCCTCGTCCTTGAAGTTGGGGCTTACCTTGTTGATGATAAGACGCTGATTTGTACAGTTCTTAACATACAGGAAGTCAGACAGGATAGCACCGTCACGTACACAGACGGTATCAGGAGTAGTAACCATCAGGATAAGCTCGGCAGCCTTGATAACGCTGAACACAGAGCTTCCGATACCTGCGGTATCCATGATTATGTAATCGAAGTGCTTGCGCATCTCCTCACATACTTCCATGATCTTTTCAGGATTGATGTCAATAAACGGGTTTCTTGTTGCGCAGACAAGATAAAGATTGTCCACACGGTCTACCTTTGTCGTCGCTGTAAGGATATCTATCTTACCCTCAAGATACTCACCGATATCGTGCTTGACCTTATCCTTGATACCAAGCATGATATCCTGACATCTCAGACCAAAGTCGAGCTCTACTACCAGTGTCTTTTTTCCGAGCGCCGCAAGCGCTGTTGCAACATTAGCGGAGGTAGTGGATTTACCTGTACCGCCCTTACCGGCAGTTACTGCAATAATCTGTGACATATTTTTCCCCTCTCTCAATGAAGCCTCCCACGATATGCCCAAAAACGACAAATCATGAGAATAGATTATAGTATAAACACCTTATTGTTATTCTATCACAAAATAGCAATAATGAAAAGGTCTTTTTTAAAATTATGCAAATTTTTGTGAAAACCTTGTAATAACTCAACATTTGGTTTGTGCATTTTGCACACGTATTTTGCGCAAAAAATGCGCAACTCAAATCAAAGCGGAAGCACGGCATATCCGTCCTCGTCGTAAGTCGGATTGAACTCGCCTGTTATATAAGCAGAAATAATATTGCAGGCTACGTGACGGCTGTACTCACCCTCGTCCATAATCACTCCGAACGCTATCTCAGGGTCGTCGGCGGGATAGAAGCCAACTATCGCGGAATTGTAAGTGGTAGTTGTCTTCTGCGGAGTTCCCGTCTTGGTAGCTACATCTTCGGGAATATCTTTATAATCATAGATATTTACCCACAGACCGTCAATAGCAAAAGTAGCGGACTCCGAAACCATTATCATGCCGTCTGTTACTACCTCGAACACCTCGGAATACTCCGACATATCCTCAACAACGACAGGCTCTGTTTCATACAGCAGCTCGGAATAGTCGTAGTTATACACCGCCTTGATTATATGAGGCTGGTATCTTACACCGCGGTTTGCGATAGTCATCGCCTGCACCGCCATGTGGAGCGGAGTAAGCAGCGTTTCGGACTGACCGATGCCCGCCTGCACGATGTCGCCCTCATTCCATGTAAGCCCAAGCTGATCGTACAGCTCATGCGAGGTCATCTGTCCGTTCTCCATGGGCAGCTCAAAGCCGAGATCTGTTCCCACTCCAAATCGCGACGCCCACATCGAGAGCGTGTCAATGCCCATAAGGCGCGATGTTTCATAGAAGAAGATGTTGCAGGAATGGCGCAGCGCAAGCTCTACATCTATTGAGCCGTGACCGCCTAAATTCCAGCAATGCGGCGTATAGCCCGAATAATAATTATATGTTCCGCCGCAGTAGATAGTGTCATCGGGAGTTACGATGCCCTCTGCAAGCGCCGCCGTAGAGGTAATAGTCTTGAATGTCGAGCCGGGGCGGTAAACGCCGTTGAGAGCACGGTTGAATATAGGCTGGTCTTCAGCAGTAAGCACCGACGCATAATCCTCAACGAGATCGTTGATGTCATAGCCCGGGGTACTAACCATAGCAAGCACTCCGCCTGTCTTTACATCAAGCACTACAGCCGCGCCGCTGGTGCAGCCTATTCCGCGGTCGTCCTGTGTATAATGCGGAGAATTGAGGAAGTCGATGTGATACTGGACTATGTCCTGAACCTGCTTTTGAAATTCAGCATCTATGGTAAGCTGTACGCTGTTTCCTGCGATCGGGTCAACGGTGATCTCATCGGACAGCTCCGTGCCGTCAGAGCTTCTTGTAATAGTACGCACTCCGCGCTCTCCGCGAAGCTCCTCCTCCAGCGCAAGCTCCACACCTGACAGTCCGATAACATCGTTCATCGTGTAGCCAGCACTCTTTAGCTCTGCATACTCGTCAGCCGAGATAGCGCCCACAGTTCCTCTGATATGCGGTGCGATAGTTCCGTCAAGGTAGAGCCTGCTCCAACCCTCCGTGATGTCAACACCGCCCAGCAGAGAGCTGAGCTCCTTAAGCTCAATAACAGTATTCTCGGAAATGCCTGATGTCAGCACGAACTGGTTTTTATAAGAGAAGTCCTTGATCTGCATCTCATAACGAACACCTGCAATATAGCGGCGCATCTGCTCGTCGTATTCCTCTGAGATCTTGTAAGCATCATACAATGCCGCCATGCAGTCGTCCACCGTTGCATAAACGCCGACGTTTATCTCCTCTTTCATATAGTCGATCTCCGCGTCGCTGTCAGGCATGAACTGATATGGCGCGGTCTTTGTTATCGGCAGTGAGTCGTTCCATTCCTCGCCGTTTTTAATGAGCACGGTAAGCACACGGTAGATTATCTCGTTCTCCGTACCTACGGCGAGCGATGCACGCTGAAGATTGACGCTGTAGCTTAGCTCATTTGAGTTTAATATTACTCCGTTGCAGTCAGCGATCTTTCCGCGAGCCGCTTCAATAGATTGCTCTGCGGTATATGTGCTGTTTGTCATGGCAAGGTACTTTTCGCCGTCCGCTATCTGTATCTCAAGCAGACGAAGCCCGCACATGAACGAAGCAACTATAACTATCGCCGCCAGCACAGCCGAGCGGATAAAAGCTGAGATCTTTGCCATTTTTCCTCCGATATTTACTAAAAAGGTCTTGAAAGCCGTTCAGTCTTGAATGTGTTATTTACTCGCGAACTATATCCTTGTTCTCGTCAGATGTAAGCGAGGACTCCTCAGGACGGCGCGTTTCCTTGGGACGCAGCTTTTTGGAGATCAGCGTTACAAGAAAATACACGGGTATCGCGCCTATTATTGCTCCGAGGTACGCGGGAAACACCATGTTTACAAAGGATATCGAGGAGTCGCTTCCCTCCCACACGGAATGCAGAAACAGGAAGTCAAGCAGCCCTACCATAACGCTTACCGCAAGGTTAAGCACAAAGTGGCTGATGAAATTGACCTTGATATAATAATAAGACAAAATTGATATCACAGGACAGCACACCAGCAGCCACAGCGCCGTAAACCCAAGCAGCGTACCGCTAGCCATGTCGATCATAAGACCGCATACCGCGCCGAATATACCTGCTGCAAGCTCACCCTCGCGCATTGCCACTGCGGTAGCGAGCGGAATTATCAGCAGCGGGCAGAAGCCTCTTATCAAGGGGTTTGTCTGCCAACCATAAAAGAAAAGCAAGACCGCCGCGTACAGAAACCAGCGCATAAATTCGCGCAGCATCATTTTGCGCGACCGCGCCTTGCTTTTTGAAATAGTTTTCATCATATTGTTTACCTGTTATTCATCTGTATCAAAGGATAGACCCTTTCCATCAAAGCCGACCACCGCAAACACCGAGGTCACATCAAAGCAATCCACCGACGGCTTTATCAGTGCGTGCTTCGACAGACCGTTCGGATCGTCATATACCTCTGTAACGGTGCCAACAACGATACCCTCGGGGAAAAGACCGCTGTTACCCGAAGTAACGACTACGTCGCCCTCCTTGATATCAGCATCTTTAAGTATATTGCTGATAAGGCAAAGACCTTTTTCTGCACTGACAAGGTCATTCTCAAGAACACCTGTCGCCTTGCTTCTTACCGAAAGCACACCTACTGTTACCTGCGGCGAAAGTATAGTGGATACCTTGGCATAGCTGGGAGCTATTTCCGTCACCCTGCCGATAAGACCTATGGAGGTTATTATCGGATCATTGAGGGAAAGTCCGTCGTTGCTGCCGCGGTTTATCGTAAAGCCGCCGTACATATCGTTTGCGTTACGTGCCACGACATCGCAGGGGTCTGAGAAAACGAAGCTCTCGTTTTCCTCTTTAAGCCCCAGCATTTCGCGAAGCAGGCGGTTCTCCTCCTGCAATTCCTCGTAATCCATGGTGTTTTTGTACATCTCGCTGAGCTGAGCCTTAAGCTCCTCGTTCTCTGCTTTGTAGGAATCAGCATTTACAAGCTTATCGATAAATCCGCCGACGCCCTCTGAAATGGCATTTGCTGCGTTTACAAAAGGAGAGGTAACAGTTGAAATGATCTTCTCAGGTACGGTCTGAAAGCCGCCCGATACCGCGATATAGGTCATCAGACCCAAAAGCAGGGCAGCAATACATATAAGGATCTTAAATCTGACGCTGTGGAAAAATTCCTTCATCTCAATCCTCCGTAACCGTTTCCTAAAATGCACAAAGGCGCAGCGGTCGCCCGCCGCGCACATTATATCACATTGTCATCAATACATAGACTCGTCTTCGCTAAGTACGTCCTCGAGCTTGTCTATATTCTCAAGCACCTTACCTGTGCCGTCCGCAACGCAGTCCAGAGGACGCTCCGCGATCTTTACAGGCATACCTGTTTCGGCATGGATAAGCATATCCAGACCTCTCAGCAGCGCACCGCCGCCTGCAAGCATGATACCCGATTCGATGATGTCGGCAGCAAGCTCGGGGGGAGTCTTTTCAAGAGTTGTCTTGATAGCCTCGATAACGTGGGAGAGCGGCTCCGAGATAGCCTCGCGGATCTCCTCGCTGGTTACTGTGATGTTTTCGGGCAGACCGTTGAGCAGGTTTCTGCCCTTGATGTCCATAACAGGCTCATTCTCATCTGTCTTGTAAGCAGAGCCGATACCTGTCTTTATGTTTTCTGCTGTTCTTTCACCGATCAGCAGATTGTACTTCTTCTTGATATAGTTGATGATAGCAGCGTCGAAATCATCGCCTGCAACGCGCTCGGAGCGTGCTGTTACGATACCGCCGAGGGAGATGATGGCTACCTCGCTGGTGCCGCCGCCGATATCAACGATCATGCTGCCTACAGGCTCAGCAACAGGAAGTCCTGCGCCGATAGCAGCCGCCATAGGCTCCTCGATAATGGAAACGCGCTTTGCGCCTGCGTTCTGTGCAGCTTCCTTAACTGCGCGGCGCTCAACCTCTGTAACGCCCGAGGGAATGCAGATGATAACTCTTGCCTTGCCTCTGCCCTTGAGAGCCTTCTTAATGAACTGCTCCAGCATACTGGAGGTCATATCAAAGTCAGCGATAACACCGTCCTTGAGGGGTCTTACAGCCACGATAGAGCCGGGAGTACGACCGATAACGTCCTTAGCCTCCTGACCTACATAGCGCACGCACTGCATCTTCTTGTCAACAGCGACAACGGAGGGCTCACGAATAATGATGCCCTTTCCTCTCATGTATACCAGTGTGTTTGCGGTACCGAGATCGATACCGATATCCTTGCAAATACCAAACATAGTTTTATTCTCCTTAAAATATATAAATTTGAATATTTCCAATCAAAAGGCCTTTTATCTAAATCAGGAGAGCGACTGCGACAGCAGTCGGTAGCGGCGCAAGCCGCTGTC
>CAYSYF010000021.1:31670-37509 GCA_964435155.1 uncultured Ruminococcus sp.
CCTCCCCGCCATTCAATTAAACTGGCGCAAAAGCGATAGCTTTTGGAATAAGCCATGTTTAATCTAAATCAGGAGAGCGACTGCGACAGCAGTCGGTAGCGGCGCAAGCCGCTGTCGGCGAATGCCGACCTCCCCGCCATTCAATTAAACTGGCGCAAAAGCGATAGCTTTTGGAATAAGCCAGTTTAATTATATCACTATTTTGCACAAAGGGCAATATATTATTTACACAAATTTTCTTACAATTGAAAATTTTTTTGGTGTTTTAGCATAATAAAGCAATAATACACGCTGTTTTTTATTCCGCTCCGCGGAAATACAGTCCTCTGGTAAGGCTTCCCGAGGGCTTTTTGTCGTGCAGATACATATCCAAAACAGGAGCGATCTGCGTTTCTGTGGTGAATTTCAGCAGAGCAAAATCAAACTGAGAAAGTGCGCGCTGTCTGTCGCTCATTATCAGCAGATCGGGATTTAAAAGCTCCACATAATTGCCGCCGCACAGCACGGGCATCTCATTGCCGCGTCTGTCCTTTATGCTGCGGTTGCAGGGCATTTCAGCGCCGCAGGGCTTGCCGTCCGCTAACGGACAGCGGCGCATTGCCATAAGCGGCAGTCTGCCGTATGCAAGTATTCCGCGAGGTATACCGCACTGTATATCGGATAACTGCTGCACCGTCCCCTCAAAGGAAAGGGTCAGATCAGACAGGCCGAAGCGCTCGTAAAAGTCGGCGGCATAGCTGTTTATTACATTCATACGATAACCGCCAAGCACCTCGTAGCCCTCGCCCTTTAAAAGCTTTACATGACCCAGTGTATGCGCAATGCCCTTAGAAAAGCCCGATTTTTTTAAGGCTCTCAGCCTCTCGCGCACGCTTTCCTCGCAGTCACCGAGAAAAAGCGGCGGAATTACCGCTATACGCGCCTTGTCCGAGGTATTTTCGGACAGCAGCGATATCGGTGCGTAAATAAGCTCAAACGGCAGTGAAAGAGCCTCGGAAAGCTGCTGTTCTGTTGCAACCTCGGCACGGAATTTCAGCGCCGAAGCTTTTTTCGGCTTTACACTTAGCCGCTTCATATCCGAAATGCTGTATTTTGGTGTATTCCGCTCCAGTATTCCCTTGTCAAGCTGCTCGCAAATGCCTCTGCGAAGCGCGTTAAGCTCAGCCGCGGGAATAAACAGCCCGTCATCAACATCTGCTGTTATCTCGCCTGCCGAGAACTGCGTTCCGCCAAGCTTCGCCATACGCTCACAAATGCTTTCCTCTGTTGCGGCTGCATTCTGTGCCGCCTGTGGGACTGCACCCTCAACATCGGCATACACCGAGCCGCATCTTGCGCTTGCGGATAACGGCTGTCCTGCCTCGGCAGTGACGTGAATATCGACTTTCAAGCGCGGCAGCTCGTCCTTGTACAGCGCTTTTATGCCGTTCAATGCCTTTGCGGAGTTCTCAACGTCCTCCTTGCCGCGTATACCCTGCATATTCTGCATGGAACCGCTGAAATAGCCGTCTGTAAGACCTCCTCGTGAGAAGATACCGCCAAGACGCTCCTTGTCGTAGTCCTCGCCACAAAGCGACTTATAACACGCGTCCGCCGCGCACGCTACATACTCGGGGCGCTTCATTCTGCCCTCTATCTTGAACGACGCTATTCCCATATCGCGCAATTCGGGCAGGTGCGATATCAGCGAGCTGTCCTTCAGTGAAATGACATTATGTCTGTCATCGCAGGTGAAATCAAGTCGGCAGGGCTGCGCACAAAGTCCGCGGTTGCCGCTTCTGCCGCCGAAAACACTGCTCATATAGCACTGACCGCTGATAGAAACGCACAATGCGCCATGAACGAACACCTCCAGCTCTGCTGTGGTATTATCCGCGATATTCTTTATTTCCGTTTCGCTCAGCTCTCTGCCCAGCACAACGCGCGAAAAGCCGCACTGCTCCGCAGCCCTTACACCGCTTACGCTGTTCAGCGTCATCTGCGTTGACGCATGAATCGGCATTTCGGGACAGACAGTGCGTATTATCTCGGCTGCACCGAGATCCTGCACGATAATTCCGTCAACACCGCATTCTGCCGCCGTTTTAACACACTCCGCGAACCGCTCTGCCTCACTGTCGTACACAAGCGTATTGAGCGCCGAGTAAAGCTTCACTCCGCGTCTGTGGCACTCGTCGCAGGCTTTCTTCAATTCATCAACAGAAAAATTTTCGGCGTTTTTACGCGCCGAAAATTCTTTCATTCCGATATACACCGCGTCAGCGCCCGTATTGAGCGCCGCCGCAAGACTTTCTATGCTCCCGCAGGGAGCCAGTATCTCACTCATAATGTAAGCTGTCCGTCCTCCAGCATTTCGTTAAGCTGCTTGTTAAGCGACGCATTGGTACGCTTAAGCTCCTTAGCTTCCTTTTCGGCTGCTTCAGCCTGCTTTTTCAGCTCCTCGCACTGCTTTTCAAGCTCGTTGAGCTTGTCCGAAGCTTCTGCCGCGTTCTCGCTGCAAGCCTTAAGCGCCGCATTCTCGCTTTCGGTCTGCGAAAACTTCACCATAAGCTCCTCATACTTATCAGCCTTTTCGCTGAGCTGAGCCACCTTATCGGCGCTGCTGCGAAGCTTCTGCTTAAGGTCTGTTTCTGACTTTTCAAGCTCATCTGCACGCGCCTTCAGCTCCTTATTCTCCTTTTCGAGCGAGGCTGTTCGTCCTGCCGCGTCACCGCAGGCGTCCTCATACTGTTTAAGCTTCTTGTTAAGCTCTGCCATCTGCTCTGTTACAGCCTTATCGCCCGCAGACTTCTTATCAGCGTCGGACTTCAGCTTATCGTTTTCCTTTTCAAGCTCCTTTATACGCTTTTCGGCATTTTTGAACTCGTCCGAATTTTTGCCCGACTTTTTGAGCTGCTCAGAAAGCTTGATATTCTCTTCAAGGTACTTTTCAGCCTCTGCCGCGTCCTTTTTGAGAGCCTCGTTCTCCCTTTTGAGCTGTGCTATTTCCTTGTCCTTTTCGCCCGACCTGTCAGCGCCCTCGTTCGCCTCACGAAGCTTTTCGGAAAGCTCCGCATTCTTCTTTTCAAGCTCCTCATAGCTCTTTTTCAGCTTTGCAAGCTCGGTGCTCTCGCGCTTTAGCTCCTCGCTTGCAGCCTTGAGAGCCTTGTTCTCCTCAATAGCAATAGCGGCATCATCAAGCTGCTTTTTAAGAGTTTCATTATTCTGCTCAAGCTCGCTGCACTCGGAGCGCAGGGTATGTATCTCAGTAGCAAGGTCAAGTGCCGCAAATACAGCGGCATCAGCCTTTTCCATCGCATCGTTTGCTGCGCAATAATCGGTAATGCGTTTTTCAACCTCCGCGCTCATGCTGACAAGCTGCTTTGCGTTATCGGTACGAAGTCTGTAGCTTGAGCCGCAGATGGAAATTGTAACTTTTTCGTTAAGCATTGCACACATTCCTTTCAAAATCATGTATAATAATATAAAATTATAATTATCCATTTATTATTATATATCACTTTTCCGACGTTTTCAAGTGTTTTGGAAAAATTTTAGGGTTTGCCAATAATTTTTTACGTTTGTGCGTTATAGTTAATGAAAGGCGAAGGTGCACCTCGCCGCGAAAGGAGTGACGTCGATGACCGACAATGAGTTAAGGGAGCTGCTCGCACGCCTGAAGAAAGGCGACAAGAACGCGCTTTCTGAGATATATGACGGGCTTTCACCCGCGATTTTTACAGTCGCGCTTAGAATTACACATGACCGCGCACTAGCCGAGGACGCAGTGCAGGAGCTTTTTGTAAAGCTGATAAAATCACCGCCCGATGAAAAACTCTCAAAGCCGCGCGCGTACATATTCAAGGCTGCACGAAACGCTGCACTTGATATAATGAGAAAAAATCCCGCGCATGATGATATTGAGGAGCATACAGATATTCCCGCACCGCAAAAGGCGGACTATTCCGACGTTACCGAGGCACTGAACTCCCTGCCCGAGCAGCAGCGGAGCATAGTCGTGATGCACATCAACGCAGGGCTGAAATTCCGTGAGATAGCCGATATCACAGAGCTTCCTCTCGGAACGGTGCTGTGGAGATACAGAAAGGCTATCGCAGCTATGAGAAATGCTCTTGACGGAGGTACTTTATGAGAAAGATATATATTTCGCTCTTTGCGGCACTGCTTGCAATGGGTATGACAACCGCTGCGGCAGGCGCTGTGCAGACCGCAAGCGAGGAAGTGATCGAAGATGTTGAGGACGATCTCGCACCCGACGAGGTTTTTGAAGTTGATATGAGTGAATACGAGGAAGATGCAATCGATGATATTGCAGTCATCGCTACCGCAGTTCCCGCAACGACACTGCCCGATATCGTTGATGACGCCATGTACGAGGAAGATATCCTGCCCGACGAAGCGCCCATAGATTTCGATGTTGTTCCTGACGACAATGATGACCCCGAAGCTTTTGCCACATCAACGCCCGAGGAATTTGAGGAAAACACAGCTCCCTCCGAGCCTTACGTCTACCCCGACTCAATTGATGGCCGGGGCGTAGGCGGTAACGGCACGGAGGAGGTGCTTGAAAAATACTACGGTAAATTCGGCTATCCCGAATATATCTCTTACGTCTTTAATACAGGCGCGGAAATGCTCGCAAGCGAGGGCTATTACGATCAGAACATCTGCTTTTGGTACTATGATGTAGCGCTCTGCGAGAACACTCCCGAAAACCGACAGGCGGTGCTTGACATAGCTGCCGAAAACTGCTATATCAAGTTCGTTGACGCAAAGTGGAGCTATAACCAGCGCAAGGCTGTGTATGACGAGCTTCGTGCAATGGATATAGAGGGCATGAGCGTCACAATGCCTGAAAATATCGAAACGATATTCGTATATCTGCCCGATGAATCGGAGCATTTTGACGATATTCCTCTTTATGACGGAATGGTGAAGGTCGTGCCCGACAGCGAAATTATGGTGGAGATCGACGACAGCCTTGATATCGGCAGTACAATAGTCACAGGCATTGACGGAGCGGTACCCGGAATCGGCGGATATAATGACATACCAGAGATCGGCATTGAGGAAGAGCTCACCACCGGTATTGTTGATAAACAGCAGAACGGTCTTCCCATGTGGGCATGGGCAGGAATTGCGTTTATCGCTTTCGTTGCAGTCGGCGGAGCGATAGTGCTTATCCGCAGGAACAGGGTTTCTGTAAACTCCGATGGCAGCGCCGAGGTCACCGCAGCAGCCAAAAACGATATTGTAAAAATGATAGCCGACAGCAAGGAAAAGCCGTCCGATGAGCTTAAAGACAAAATAATGAGGGAATTAGATAAATAAAAAGCTGACCGCACGCCTTTATGACGTGCGGTCTTTGATTATTTCAACAGCTTTTTCAGATAAAAGCCTGTGTAGGACTTCTTGTTCTTCGCAATGTCCTCGGGAGTGCCCTTTGCAAGCACTGTACCGCCCTTATCGCCGCCCTCGGGTCCCATGTCGATGATATAATCAGCGGTCTTGATGACATCAAGGTTATGCTCAATAACAAGCACCGTGTTTCCGCCGTCCGTCAGCCTTTGCAGAATGTCGATAAGCTTTCTTACATCGGCAGTATGAAGTCCCGTAGTAGGCTCGTCAAGGATATAGATAGTCTTGCCCGTAGAGCGCTTTGCAAGCTCTGTTGCAAGCTTTATGCGCTGAGCCTCGCCGCCTGAGAGCGTTGTGGAGCTTTGACCTATCTTGATATAGCCAAGCCCTACCTCTTCAAGCGTGCGCATTTTGTTTGCTATCTTCGGGATATTCGCGAAGAACTCAACGCCCTCCGAAACGGTCATTTCAAGCACGTCAT
>CAYSYF010000022.1:0-36957 GCA_964435155.1 uncultured Ruminococcus sp.
CTGTGACCCTCTGCTTGTAAGGCAGATGCTCTCCCAGCTGAGCTAAACTCCCATTCAATTTCATGTCATCATTGCTTTCCCTGACGACTTCTCTATTTTACACCAAAGACCCCTTTTTGTCAATAGCTTTTCTCAAAAATGTCATTTTAGACAAAAGATTTTTAGTTTTTCGCGCATTCGGTCTGCACTTTTCACAAAACACTCACCAAAAACTGACAAAAGTAATACGCTTAAAACCGCACATACTATAATGCGAGAACACAGTTCTCACAAAACGTCACGATCCTACCAAAGGAGGAGAAAAATATGCTTGATAAGATCGCACTTTGTCTTCTGATAATCGGCGGACTCAACTGGGGTCTGGTCGGTATCTTCAGCTTTGACCTGGTTGCATGGGCTTTCGGCGGTCAGGGCGCAGCGATAAGCAGAATAGTATATATACTGATAGCGCTGTCGGCAGCATGGTGCATTTCCCTGCTGTTCAGAAAAAACGCTGTTACCGCTGAGGAAATGTAAAAAACGAAATGCCGCGTCACGAAACAGCTTCGGGCGCGGCATTCATTTATGTCCTATGCTTATATATTACAGAGATCACCGGAGCTGTTTTTCAAATGATTGCCAAAACAAGCAGTGGCTTTTTGTTTCTTTTGCATAATTTTTTTTAAAAATAAAAAAAGTTATTGACAAAACCACCAAAACGCGCTATAATATAGACAAATAAATGGTCTGAGAAAATTTCTCCGTTCATTTGTTTTGTTTAGTTGTCTCCTTTCTTTTGTTCTACACATAATTATTATTTCATTTGCGAAGGATTTCGCACCCAGAGCCGTTTGGCTCTTTTTTTTTGCTAATTTTCACATAAACCACTGGAAATGTAGAGTGAAATATGATATACTATATTAGTATTGCGTACAGATAGTCTGTGCGCACAGTACATAATCCTGAGAGGTGAATCAATATTTACGAGAGAAAACAGATAGGCGAGGGTATATGGTTCAATAAGATCACTGACCCGCGCTTCAAGGTAAACCGCATTGCGGTGAGCTTTTACACTGATATAGACGATCCCGCCCACTCACGCGCGGACTATGCGATAGTTCCGTATATACTGGTGGATAGCTGCGAGAAATACCCCGACTACTCCGCGCTCAGTCTGCGCTTTTCCGAGCTTTACGGTGCGACAATGTCGGACAACACCTCGATCACAGGCGACAACAGGTGCTCAAGCCTTGCTGTGGCTTCGATAGACGATCGTTTTGCGCTCGAGGGAGAGCGTATCGAGCACGACTGCTGTGAGCTGCTGCTGGACTGCCTGCTGCACCCGCTTATGGAAAACGGCGCATTCAATGCGCAGACAACAAAGCTTATGCAGGGAGAGCTGCTGGACAGCATTGACAGCGTGATAAACGACAAGCGCAACTACGCCGCTCAGAAGGGTGCAGAGCTTGCATACAGAGGCGAGAGCTGGGAGCGCTCCATTCAGGGTACGCGCCCCGAGGCAGAAAAGATAACCGCAAAGTCCGCTTACAGCGCATACAAGGCTATGCTCGCCCACGGCAGGATAGAGATAACCGCTGTCGGCTGCAGCGACTTTGCCGAGAGCGAAAATATGTTCACCGAGGCTTTTGCAAAGCTTGACAGAAGCGATATATATGCTCCGAGATACAAGGCGAGCGCGCTTAAGGAAAAGACCGAGAGCGTTACGGAAAGTATGCCTATGCAGCAGGCGATACTGCGTATGTATTTCAAAGCGCCCGATATGGACGACCGCTACGCAGGCTCACTGCTTTCTATGGTGCTTGGCGGAATGACTACCTCGCGCTTTTTCTCAAATATCCGCGAAAAGCAGTCGCTTTGCTACTATTGCAGTTGCTTTTCCAACCGCTTCAAGCGCGTGATAACAGCCTACGCAGGCGTTGACCCGCTGAACGTTGAAAAGACGCGCGAGGCAGTGCTTGCGGAGTTTAAGGACATCTGCGAGAACGGTGTTTCGGAGGACGAGCTTGCAAGGGCAAAGCTTGAGATAGTAAACGACGCGAAGTCCGTCTACGACAGCGTAAACGCTATATCCTCATGGTACAGCGCACAGCTTATGGACGATGAGCTGCTGACCCCCGAGGACTTTATCGCTGAGATACAAAAGGTAACTCCCGAGCGGGTTCAGGCGGCTTGCAGGAAATACTCGCCCGATACTTTCTATACACTGATGGCGGAGGTGGAAACATGATACAAGAGATCACAAGCTCCCGCATCGGCGAGAAATGCTATAAATACACCCACAGCAGCGGTGTCACGATATGCCTTTGCCCTATGGAGAGCTACTCCACCGTAAACGCGCAGTTTTCGGTGAAATTCGGCTCAGAGGACTGCCGCTACCGTGTAAACGGCGGCGAGGAGATCACCATTCCCGACGGTACGGCTCACTACCTTGAACACAAGCTGTTTGAAAGTCCCGAAAAGGACGCTTTTGCGCTGTTCGCGCAGACGGGAGCCTCCTGCAACGCGGTGACCTCCTACGACAGCACTTGCTACTATTTCACCTGCGCGGATCACTTTGAAAAGAACCTTGAGATACTCCTGGACTTTGTTCAGTCCCCGCACTTCACTCCCGAAAACGTCGAGAAGGAGCGCGGTATAATCTCGCAGGAGATCACAATGTACCTAGATAATCCCTCGTGGCGAGTTATCATGGAGCTGTTCAAGGGCATATATCGGGTAAACCCGATCAAGACGGATATTGCAGGCTCGATAGAGAGCATTGCAGAGATAACGGACAAGATACTGTACGATGTCTACGACGCTTTCTACTCGCCCTCAAATATGTATATAAGCATCGCAGGAAACTTCGACCTTGACAAGGCGATAGAGGTATGTGAGCGCTGCTTAAAGGATCGCAAGCCCTCAAAGGTGGAGAGCATAGCTCCGATAGAGCCCTACGAGGCAGCCTGCCGCCGCAGCGAGATAAAAATGCCCGTTGCAAAGCCGCAGTTTGCTATCGGCTTCAAGCGCCCCGACGCAGACGGTCAGGAGTCGCTGGACGAGTATATCTATCTCAACATGATAATGGATATGATCTTCGGTGATACATCGGAATTCTACAAGCGTATGCGCGACAGCGGCGCACTGAATGACGCGTTCAAGGTGTCGGCTTTCTCGGGAAGGAACTATTCCCTGCCGTTCATAAGCGGCGAGTCGGACGACCCCGACGCTGTTTTCGAGGCAGCAAAAAACGAGATACGCCGCTTCAAGGAAGCCCCTCCCGACAAGGAGCTGTTTGAGCGTATCAAAAAGATGAATTACGGCTATGTAGTACGCGCCTACAACAACACCGAGTCCGTGTCGCAGTATATGTTGGACGCGGTGATGCTGGGGCTTCCGCCCTATGCAGTGGTAGATACCGTCGCAGACGCTTCATATGAGGAGATGTGCAGACGGCTCAGATCTATAGACGAGGAAAATTCCTGTATCGCAATAATCAACCCTATCTAATGGAGGATAAACAATGACAGCATTAAATCTTATCTCTTCCGCCGTAACGGAGGAGATCGAGCTTCAGTTCCCTAACCTCTTTGACGGACTGACGATTTCCTATTTCAGAGGCTTTGAGCTTTTCGGCATTCCGATATACTGGTACGGCGTGCTTATAGCTATCGGCGTGGTGCTTGCGTATCTGTATGCACACCTGCGCAGAAAGCAGTTCGGTATCGACGGCGACAGAATGTTTGACGTTGTGTTCGTAGCGCTTATAGGCGGCTTTTTCGGCGCACGTCTTTACTACTGCATCTTCGCAGGCGGCTATGACTTCATCACATTCTTTACCGATATCAGAAACGGCGGTCTTGCTATCTACGGAGGCATAATCGGCGCGCTGCTGGTAGGCTTCATTATGTGCAAGATACGCAAGGTAAAGGTGCTTGCGATGTTCGATATCGCGTCGCTTGGCTTCCTTATCGGTCAGTGTGTCGGAAGATGGGGCAATTTCATCAATCAGGAGGCTTTCGGCGCTGTTGCCGAGCCTGACTACCTCTTCGGCATGACAGGCACTATCATCAGCACTCAGGTAGAGCCCGAGGCGCTGGTTCACCCCTGCTTTATCTATGAGAGCCTGTGGTGTCTGCTTGGCTTTGTGCTGCTGCACTTCTACTCAAAGAAGCTTCGCACATACGACGGCGAGATGTTCCTGCTGTACTGCGTATGGTACGGACTCGGTCGCTTCTTCATCGAGGGTATGCGCACAGACAGCCTGTATCTCGGTGATACGGGTATAAAGGTTTCCCAGTTGGTTGCGGCTATCGCGTTCTTTGCGGGACTTATCCTGTTCATCACCTTCAAGGTGATCACAGAAAAGAAAAAGATCCCGCTGTGGGCGACCTCCGAGGCTTGGGCAGCCCAGCAGGAGGAGTATAAAAGGGAAGCCGAGGCAAAGGCTGCGAAGAAGGCTAAGAAAGAGGGCGAGGCTAAGAGCATTCTTGCCGATGACGCAGATGATGTGACCTTAGAAGGCGTCGAGGACGAGGCTGATGACGACAGCGAGGCAGATGAAAGCGAAGCGGAGGAAAGCTCCGACGACGATACAAATGACAACGAAAGCGAGGGCGAATAATATGGCAGCACAGATCATCGACGGAAAGGCAGTTTCCGCAAAGGTAAAGGAAGAGGTAAGACAGGAGATCGAGCGCGAGGGTCTTGATGTCGGTCTTGCGGTAGTTATCGTAGGCGACGATCCTGCAAGCCGCGTTTATGTAAACAACAAGAAGAAGGCTTGCGAGGTATGCGGTATCAAGAGCTATGAGTATGCGCTCCCCGCCGAAACAACAGAGGAGGAGCTGCTGGAGCTGGTAGATACCCTCAATGCAGACGATAAGGTAAACGGTATCCTCGTTCAGCTCCCCCTGCCCAAGCACCTGAACGAAGAAAAGGTGATCGAGCGTATCTCCCCCATGAAGGACGTTGACGCATTCCACGCTGCAAACGTAGGCAAGATCATGATCGGAAATTACGCCTTCCTGCCCTGCACTCCCGCAGGCTGCATGGAGCTTATCCACAGCGCAGGCATTGACGTAAGCGGTAAGGAGTGCGTAGTTATCGGACGCTCCAACATCGTAGGCAAGCCCATGGCTATGCTGCTTCTGCACGAGAACGGCACAGTTACGGTATGCCACTCCCGCACAAAGGATCTGAAGGAGGTCTGCCGCCGTGCTGATATCTTAGTAGCCGCTGTCGGCAGAGCAGGCTTTGTTACAGCCGACATGGTAAAGGACGGCGCGGTAGTTATCGACGTCGGAATCAACCGCAACGCTGACGGAAAGCTCTGCGGCGACGTTGCTTATGACGAGGTTGCGCAGAAGGCTTCGTTCATCACACCCGTTCCCGGCGGCGTTGGCCCCATGACCATTGCAATGCTGATGAAGAACACCGTCATGGCTAAGCGTATCCAGTCGAAATGAAAAATCAGGCAAAGCCGTTCTTGAAGAACGCGATAATACTCACTGCCGCGACTGTCCTGATAGCAGTCTGCATGCGCGAGTGGGGCGTGGCGCAGATACTTATCGTGGCGCTTGTGGCGCTGCTCGCGGGAGCACAGTGGGCGCTTTGGGCGTATATGAGGAAGACGAAATAAGAGGCAGGGCGGAATTTCAAGTCCGCCCTTTTTCTTGTGCGGAGATTTGTTGTAGGAAATAGCTAAAGACAATAGAACGTTTTTCTATCACATATCGCAACCCCAAAGAGGAAACCCGGGGGAAAGGGAGAAAGAAAACCGGCGCAAAAACGAGTATCTCCCTTTCCCCCAGTTTTCCTCTCTGGACTCTCTTTCCTGTCCCCTATCCCTCTCCTCGTTTTTTGTCTGGACGCATTAAAATCGCAATAAAACAACAAATAAAAACGCGCACAAAGACACCTCACGCAATGCTGCGCAGCAAACAAAATAAAAAGCCGACAAAGGGGTGTTTCCTCTTTGGAGTGGCGATATTGTGACAGAAAGCCAACCCTCGGCTTTCGCAATACATTCAAATAAACAACAGGGCAGAAACCGCAATGCGGCTCTGCCCTGATTTTTTATAAGATCAGCGTAGGGGCGGATTCTATATCCGCCCGTTTTACATAACGCATTTCAGGGCGGAAATGGATTCCGCCCCTACATAGTGCGCTTACAGCCCAAAACTAACAGATAAAGCGTCGTTCACCTGCGACATTGCGGCGCTGTCAAGCTCCCCCATGCGCTCCTTGAGCCGCCTTTTGTCCAATGTACGAACCTGCTCCAGCAGGACCACCGAGTCCTTTGCAAGTCCGCAGGAGGCGGCGTTAAGCTCAATATGTGTCGGAAGCTTGTTCTTTTCCTTCTGACTGGTTATTGCAGCGGCGATCACGGTAGGGCTGTGCTTGTTGCCGATGTCGTTCTGTACGATCAGCACGGGTCTTACGCCGCCCTGCTCCGAGCCTACAACGGGACTTAAGTCCGCATAGTATATCTCTCCGCGTTTTACTAACATTTAATGATCATTCCTTTCTGAAAAATCCCGATTTCCGCGTTTGTCCGTCGTGAATATTATTGCCGAGCGGTCGGAACTTATTCAGTGCAGCGCGGATATCATTACATTTTATTCCGCAGAGCATATTTCAGTGAAAACAGCGGCGCGATTTTCACAAATTCCATTGACATAAAGGCGATTTTATTATATAATATAGTATGTATAATTATTTATAAAATACGGAGGTATAAAGCGATGTCCGATTACATAAGAAGATTACCCGTATACCTGCTGCTGGATTGCTCAGGCTCCATGGCAGGCGAGCCTATCGAGGCTGTAAAGCAGGGAATAAAGGCGCTGGTGTCCGAGCTTAAGGGCGACCCGCAGGCACTCGAAACAGCCTGCCTGTCCGTAATTACCTTTGACAGCTCCGCGCGTCAGATAACACCGCTCACAGAGCTTATGCTTTTTAAAGAGCCTCAGCTTGCCGCAGGCGGTGCAACCGCGCTCGGCGCGGCGCTTCAGGTGCTTGCACAGTGCATAAAAGCAGAGGTGCGTACCGCAACTCCCACACAGAAGGGCGACTGGAAGCCGCTGGTGTTTATCCTCTCGGACGGCGCGCCTACAGATAACCTCGACGACGGACTTGACGCGCTTAAAGGCGTTACCGCAGGAAACATCATCGCCTGCGCGGCAGGTGCAAACGCAAACACCGCTACATTAAAGAAGATAACCAACAATGTGCTGATGATGAACAACCTCACAGCAGGCGATATGGCACAGTTCTTTGCGTGGGTATCAAGCTCCGTAAAGGCTTCCTCCAAGAGCATTGACGCAAAGCCCGGCGATGCTGTGCAGCTTCCGCCTCCCCCTCAGGGCTTTGTTATCGTACCGTAAGGCGTGTATATGAACGAAGAAATTTACTCAGAAAGGCTGTCCTCTGTCCTCATAAACGAGGAGGAGCAGCTTACCGACCGCGATGTGATGGAGCATACCGCCACGATATGGAAGTACCGCCCCATCAAGGACGACGGACTTGAAAAGCACGACGAGAGCCACGCAAAGCACACCCTCACCGAAAACGGCGAGATAATAGGTGCGCGTGTACGCGGTAAAAAGCACAAGCACGACGGCACAAACTGCGACGACTGGTTTGAAACGGCTGTCACAGACGGCTGCTTTATTGCGGTGGTGTCGGACGGTGCAGGCTCAAAGCAGCTTTCAAGGACAGGCGCAAAGATGTGCTGCGACGGTGCGGCGTCTTACCTGAAAAGGGAGCTTTCCGCACTGCTCAAAGCAGAGCCCAGCCTCAAAAACGACCTCGCGGGCGATATGTCGGGCGCGGAATTTATGGCTGCGTGCGGCAGGATAGCGCCCCTCGTGCAGAATGCGGCACGGTATTCATTCGACAACATCATCAACCACCTGCGCGGTATCTATGCGGACGAGCGTTATATTGCAGCACTGGGACGCGCTCCCGAGCTTGCCGACCTCTCCTCCACCTATCTCGCAGCTATAGTAATTCCGCTTGAAACAGCAAACGGCAAGGAGAGCTTCATTGCCACCGCTCAGATAGGCGACGGCTGTATCTGCGCCATCAATACCGAGGCTGACAGCGATAGCTGTTTAAAGCTTCTTGGTGAGGCGGACAGCGGAAAATACTCGGGCGAAACGCAGTTTCTCACAGAAAATGCGCTTACCCCCGCAAGCCTCGCGTCCAAAACAAGGATAAGCCGCGGCAAGTCCGATGTCATCATGCTGATGACGGACGGCGTTGCGGACGACTACTTCCCCGCAGAGCCTATGATAAAACGCCTTTACCTCGACCTGTGCCTTAACGGAGTGCTGCCCATGCGCGGTATCATTCCAAAGCCGCAGCAGCCTGCACCGATAGCGTTTCCTGCTGTGAGCGAGAGCGCAGAAAGCGTTTCGCTGCAATACTCAAAGCAGCTTTTCGCAGAATGCGACGACCCTGTGAACGAGCTGTGGCAGCGCAGAAATACGCTCAAAAGGCACTCGCTCATGGCTAACGGGATATCCCTCGGCGATACTGCTGAGCACAGGCTGCTCACATGGCTTGACAGCTACAACGAGCGCGGCAGTTTCGACGACAGGACGCTTGTACTCATTCTGACAGATACAAAGGACTAAACATACATGAACAGCGGTGATATATGCCTCGCTACTCTCGAGAGCGGCGAAACAATTGAATATGTATTCGAAGCAAATGCGCCGCGCGGCGGAATGAAGCATACGTTCTTCACCCCCGACAGAAAATATGCGGTGCAGTTCTTCAACAATCCGCGTGACGCGGCTGACCCTCAGATGCAGGACCGTATCCGCACCATCGTCAGCCGATACAACCCCACCGTTTCCGAAAAGAACGGCGGCGCACTCGGAAACACCGACAAGACCGCGGACTATTTCAGAGCAAAATTCTGCTGGCCCGTGGCGATAGTAAAAAGCCCCGAGTTCGGCATAGTCTGCCCCACCTACCCCGATAATTTCTTCTTCGGCGAGGGCGCGTCCGCGCTGCTGAAGCTTTCGGGCAAGGACAAGAAAAGCAACTGGTTTACAGGCAGAAACAGAAAGTACATCAACCATTCAGAGCTTGGCGATTTCCGCATGATGCTGAGGACGGCGATAAGCCTTGCGCGCAGCATTCGCCGTATGCATCAGGCAGGACTTGCGCATTCCGACCTTTCCTGCAACAACGTGCTTATCGACCCTAAAACAGGCTCGTCTGTGGTTATCGACATAGATTCGCTTGTGGTGCCGAATAAGTTTGCACCCGAGGTCTGCGGTACGCGCGGCTATATTGCGCCCGAGGTGCTTGCTACGATGGAGCGCGACTCCCATGACCCGCACCGCTGTCTGCCCTGTGTGCAGACAGACCTTCACGCGCTGCCTGTGCTTATCTACGAATATCTGTTTTTGCGCCACCCGCTGATAGGTCCGAAGATATACAGCCACGAGTCTGCGGAAAAGGACGATTTCCTAGCAATGGGACCTTTGGCGACCTTTATAGAAAACCCCTCCGATACCTCAAACCGTCCGCCTGACCTCGATGTGACGATATCTTCACTGTCAAAGGGACTGGAACAATTGTTTCTCAGAGCGTTTGTGGACGGGCTGCACCACCCCTCCGAGCGCCCTGCGGCAATGGAGTGGGAAACAGAGCTACTGCGTGCATGGGACAGGCTTCAGCCCTGCAAAAACCCCAATTGTCAGAAGCGCTGGTTTATCCTGCGCGACGAAAACGACCCCACCTGCCCGTTCTGCGGCACAAGGTCCTCAGACAGCGTGGTGAAGCTCTCGCTTAAAAGCCGTATGCGCGGCAAAAAGGGCATTTACCGCGACAACAGCGAGGTATTCATCTACGAAAATATGCCGCTGTTCGACTGGCATGCCTTTGACAACGTGCATAACGACGAAAAGGCAAAGGCTGAAATGACTGCCTATATCTGCCGCCACAACGAAAAGTGGCTGCTTGTAAATAACGGTGCGGAGGGTATGCGCTCACCCGAGGGCAGACTTATCCCGAAAGGCAGCGCGATAGAGCTTAAAAACGGTGTGCTGTTCAGAATGGGCAGCGGTGAAAACGCTCTAACAGCCGAAATTACTGTAACCTAAGGAGGACTTCATGTCCGAAAACATAAACGATATCATCGCCCGCGCAAAAGAGGGCGAGATAGTGCTGCTCCCCTCGGGCGAGTTTGAGGGTCCCGTGTACATAACAAAGCCGATAAAGCTTACGGGAAACAACACCACCCTGTGGGCAAGGCGCGGCAGCGTTATCGAAGTGACCTGCGAGGGCGCGGCGATAGAAAATATCCGCGCTGAGCTTTCCGAGGCAGACAGCTCCGACAGCGTGATAGTTGCGCATAAGGGCGCTGTAATAAACAATGTCGAGATATTCGGCGGAGTTATCGGCTTCGGTGAGGAGGACGGCTATTTTGACTTTCCGAGAAGCCTTTACCTCGGCTCGTTTGCGGCAGAGGAAAAGAATACATTCCTGATAAACGTGAATGTTCCTGTTCCCTGCACGATAGAAAGCAATACAGCAGGACTTTTATTCACCCCGTCAGAGCTTCAGGCAGGCGAAAACCTCGTCACGATAACCGCGGAGGGCTTCACGGCAGGTATGCTGCTTTACGCAGAGGTGCTGCTGAAATCAATGTTTACGCGCCGCTTTTATGTCAGCGGCAGACCTACCGCAGATATTCCTGCCGTAAACGGCCAGGAGCTTTACAGGTGCGGCGAAAAGGCTCAGCAGAGCGATGTTTTCTCGGTGCTGTCAAACGCACCGTCGCAGGAGCTTCCCCCAGCCGACATCAGAAAGGGACAGCGCATAACGCTTAGTCAGTATATCGGCGGAAAATGCGAGATACGCTTCTCGCACAGCTCGGGAAATGCGGCTGAGATAGACCCGTATGTGTTCCTGCTGGACAAGGATACAAAGGCATTCGGAAGTACTGGAATGGTGTTCTTCGGCTGTGAAAGCTCGGACGAGTGCGCTGTGCGCTACTTCGCGGACGACGGGCATATAGAAATTGAATTTGACAAGATAGACTACCGCGTGGAAAGGCTGCTGCTCGTATACTCGATATACGCACAAAGCGCCGTGCAGAGCTTCGGCGCTGTGAAAGCGCCCTGCTGTGTGATTAAGGCAGACGGTAAGACGCGCATCACATACAGTATGTACGGACTTGGCGAGACTCCCACCGTGATAGCGCTTGAATTTTACAACTACAAGGGCGAATGGAAGGTCGCTGCCGCTGGGCGCAGCTTTTATTCGGGACTTGCGGCGCTGTGCGAGAGCTTCGGCATAGTCGCTACCGAATGATGACCGAAAGGAAAGGAAAACCCCTAAATGGCGGACAAAAGTTTATTCAAAAGATACATCGGCTATGACAATACCGATGTTTTCAAGGGTCTGCTGCTGGACAGCTACATAGCGGTGCAGGAGAACGGTCTGTTCTTCTCTGACAGTCTGCCTCTTGCGTCCACTGCCGAGATATCGGCTGCCGCAGCCTACACCGCGGCGCAGTTCGAGGACGCCGTGGCGATACAGCAGGGCTTTGACGCATGGCTCAAGCAGAACAGGATAAAATGCGACAGCAAGGCAGTTTGCAGGCTTCTTGCAGAGGCGATACAGTCCTGCGGCGAGGGCAAGCGCAACACGTATTTCGTACTGCTGTGCTGGCTGATGAAATATCTTCCCGAAAAGCGGGACAAGATACTGTATATCGGCGCGGCGTCGCTTCGCGAGCTGTATTTCCTGTATATCATGCACGCGATTGGCAGCGAGATCATCTATGTTTCCTACGGCGAGGACGCGGACTTTGAGCGTTTCTCCAAAAAAGACGATATAACCACCCTCGGCGGCGAAAACAGCACTCCTGTCGAGATAGATTTTGAGAATATAGACCTCTCGCTTGAAGGTCAGCTAAGCAATATGCGCGCCGCGGCTCAGAAGTACGACGGTATCGTAACGCGCGGCACGACGTCGGCGGCAGGTATCTTTGAGGACTTCGTTACTACCCATCAGAAGCGCGTTATCTCAAAGGGCGGCGTTTTCGCAGACGGCTGCGAGGTGCCTGTGTACTTCGCGGGACTTATCGGCTACGACGAGGAGGCTGTCTATACAAATATGCTGCTGAAGTTTAAGGAGAGCTTCGCAGGGCTTAAAAAGCAGCTCATATTCATAGAAACCACGCTGTCAAACCCCGATGCTGACGAAACAAAGGCACTCGGCAGTATCCCCCGAAACAGCACCGACGAGATGATAGACGCATTCGCGCTGCTGATAAGGCTCGGCGGCGACCCGATGCGAACAGCACTGGCACAGAGCACGCTGAAAACGATGCTGAAAGGGCTGTTTGAGGACACAGGCAATCAGACGGTAGTGATGAACTACGGCTCAAAGCTGGTGACATGGCTGTACCGCTGTACGCAGGGACGAAAATATTCCGTCCAGTACGAGGATATCCCTGTGGTGCTGTACTACGGCGATATCTCGCAGGCGGAGCTGTTCTTCCTGCATTTCATGTCACGCTGCGGCTTTGACGTGGTGTACATCACGCCCAACAAGAAGATGCTGGATATGGCAGTGGATAAAAACTACGAAAACCGTATGCAGATATTCCAGTTACCGCTCTCAAAGGAAAGCGGGAAATACCCCGACAAGCCCGTAAAAATGAGCATGGCGACGGTCGCCTACAACGCGGAGCGCGAGCTTGATACGATGCTCTACAACGGCGACGCAGGCATATTCCGCGACTTCCAGTTCCCAAATTCTCAGGCGGTGACGCTTAAAACAACGTTTGAGGAGATCGGAATACTTTGGAAGCACGAGTCGAAGTTCAGAACAGGCTTTGAGGTATCGGGAAATCTCGTTAGCGTGCCGAATATCTTTGCAAAGATCAGCGGTGTAAAGCGCGGTGATGAGGGCGACTACTGGGACGAGGTAAGATCCCGCCTTACTCCCGAAACGATACTTCGCATAAAGAAAAACGAACCCGCGCCCGACGGAAATCTCGATCTTTCGGCATACCGCAGCTTCTACCACAACGGTCAGATAGATACGGGAAAGCTCAAGGCTTCTCCGCTCAACCGATACAGCTACCTCCCCGACAGAACACAGGACCTTATATTCTACAAGTTTCAGGAGGCGGCAGACAGCGGCTTTATCAAGCTTTCAGGCGACGAGCTGATGTGCAGCATACTGCACTACGGCTTAAGCTTCGATAAGGAGCTGCTGAAGATACTGCAGCGCTTTGACTTTACAAAGCGGCTGCCGAAGCTCATATATATTGATGTCGTTGAGGCAACCTTTACACTGGAGGAATGTATCCATACAGTGCTTTGCAACCTCCTCGGCTTTGATATACTGGTGTACACGCCCACAGGCTACAAGAACCTCGAAACGTATGTTGACAGCAGAGCCTTTGAGGAGCACACCATGGACGAATTTTTGTACAACATGGAGGTTCCGAAATTAAAAATTCCCTCCGACGATAAAAACAGCGGATTTTTCGGAAGGCTGTTCAGGAAAGGATAAGAAACTATGGCATTACAGTTCACACCCGGCTCTCAGGTAGCCAACGCAGATGTTATTGAGGCAGCAGCAGTTGAGGTAAAGTCCGCTGTTGTTGACGAGGCAGCTCTCGACACCAAGATCGAGGAAGTGCAGAACTTCAACATCGTAGTAAAGACTGAGGAGATCAAGCAGCAGCTTGCAACCAGCAAGGAGATCGACGCTCTCGTAAGCACCATCAATGTAAACGACGCTAACACCATCGTTAAGTTCGGTGCTGAGGCAGCAGAGGAGATCTCCAAGGCCTCCGATCAGGTGCTCAACTCCATGAGCATTGACCAGATCAACGACACTGGCGTTATGATGAAGAAGCTTGCAGCAGTTATGGATCAGTTCGATATCGACGAGATCAAGGACGACAAGCCCGGCTTCTTCGGCAGCCTCAAGAAGAAGATCGATAAGATACTCAACAAGTATCAGACAATGGGTCACGAGATCGACGATATCTATGTTCAGCTCAAGACCTACGAGTCTGAGATCGAGGCGGCAAACGTAAAGCTTGATAATATGTACGAGGCAAACCTCGGCTACTACCAGCAGCTTGTAAAGTACATCATGGCAGGCGAGCAGGGAGTTAAGGAGCTTGACGCTTTCATCGACGAGTACAAGGCTAAGGTAGAGGCTAACCCCGATGACGGCACTATCCGTATGGACCTCTCCAACCTCCAGCAGATGAGAGAGATACTCGATCAGCGTGTAATGGACCTCAAGGTAGCAGAGAACGTTGCTATCCAGACAGTTCCCATGCTTAAGACAATGGAGTATTCCAACCTCAACCTCATCAGAAAGATAAACTCCGCGTTCATCATCACAATGCCCGTATTCAAGCAGGCTCTCTCTCAGGCTATCATGCTGAAAAGACAGCGTATTCAGGCTGAGTCCCTGTCCGCGCTTGATGAAAAGACAAACGAGATGCTGATAAAGAACGCTCAGAACACCGTTGACCAGTCTAAGGCTATCGCAGCAATGTCCGCAGGCTCCTCTATCAAGGTAGAGACACTCCAGCAGACATGGCAGACCATCGTTACAGGTATCGACGAGGTTCAGGCTATTCAGGATCAGGCTCGCGAGAAGAGAAAGCAGGACGCTATCACTCTTGAGGAGATCAAGAAGGATTACAAGGCTCGTATGAAGGCATAAAGCACGCTTTGTATCTGTTATAATAGAGCATCACGCGTCGGAAGCTTTTTCGACGCGTGATGTAATAGCTTTTACACATGACAGGAGGAATAGCGATGAAATTCAGAAAAATATCAGCATCTGTTTTGGCGATATCCCTTATTTTAACTGTGAACGCAGCCGCTTATGACAGCGCGCCAGAAAGCAACTCGGCAGAAAAGTCTGCTTTGCAGACCTCATACGACCGCTCGGAGCTGACGCCTACAGAAGAACGCGCCATAATTGAGCAGTGGCTTGAAGAATATCCAAACGCGGTAGTCGGAACATCAAACGGTATGCTAGTTCTCGATACCCGTCCGTGGTCTGACTCTTCCACTGAGAGCGCACCTGCTTGTATACCTGACTTTTCTATGGAGGAGTATTTAGCTGAATATCCGACAGTTGGAACTTCTGAAGCTAATACAGAAAAGGAAAATATCTTTTCAAGTATGACACCCGATGAAATAGACTCATTTGTCCAAGAACATCTTGTTTATGACACAGCTATTAACGATAACCTCTTACAAACAACATATGATCGCTCCGATCTTACAAACGAGGAAGAACGCGCAATAATAGAGCAATGGCTCGAAGAATATCCCGATGCTATAATCGGCACATCAAACGGTATGTTGACTCTCGATACGCGTCCGTGGTCTGACTTCTCCACAGAGAGCGCACCTGCTTGTATGCCCGATTTTCCCATAAGTAATAGTACAACTGAAACAAACACAGTAAACCCACGCACAATAATAGATGGCGACAACCGAAGACACTGTTTAACAACATCTGTAGCCCCTTTTTCTTTTACCGCCTATACTATTTCACTATTCGACAAAGGCGATAACACTTATGTGCCCGCTAGCGGTACTGCCTTTTTCGTAGATAAGGACTTGCTTTTAACAGCTGGACACTGCGTATATCACCCTGACTATGGCTACGCAGAAAAGATATACATTTTCCCGGGTGGTTGTGAATCGGGTATAAGCTACAGCGTATCATATACAGCCTATGCGAGTAACAAATGGGTAAGTGATGCTGAGGATAAAAATTTTCATGACTATGGTGTTATTAAGGTGCTTGTTGATATATCATATGGATATTATGCATTAAGTGAAAAAACAGAATCTCAGCTTAGTTCGAAAAATATAACATTGTATGGTTTTCCTCTGGACAAGCCATATAGCGGTACAAAACCAGTCAGTGGTATTGGTGATTTTTATGAATTCTGGATAAGCACAGGTACTATTGATGCAACCAGTATTCAAGATAATTATTTTTTGCATGTTGCTGATACGGAAACAGGCAATAGTGGTAGCCCAGTATTTCTATCCGATAGCATTGGGACTGTTGTAGGTATAAACACAGCGCATTTAGATGGTCTACCTTATAACGTTGCGATTAGAATTACCTCTTCAATTATACAATTTGTAAACAGATATAAATAATTTGCTCATATCGATTTACTTATCAATAACAATCATAAAACACCAAACACAAGTGTATTGGGTGCACCAAAAAGGGCGGTCTTACCGCCCTTTTTAAACACATATCAGGAGAAACAAAATGGCTCTACCCGATTTTAAAAAGACGGTGCAGGATAAGACCGCTGTTCCCGAATGGGCAAAGCTCATGAAGGACGGCGAGTTTATCAGCTATTCCACCACCTACAAAAGCAAGATATATTTCGACCTGTTCGACAAGTGCGTTTTCCCCTCAGCCAAAACAGGCGATATCACCTACTACGTCTACTCCCCCATAAAGCATGGAGCAGACCCCGACAAAAAGTACCCCGTGCTGATGTGGCTGCACGGCGCAAGCAATTCGCTTATGGGCGAGGGCTGTATCATGTGCTGCGGCGCGGAGCAGTATGCCTCCCCGAGGTATCAGGAGAAGATGGGCGGCGCGTTTATCATCGTACCCCTAGCCAACGAGCAGCGCACCGAAAGGGGCGAGATACTCGGCGGCTGGGACAAGGTATACTCAAAGCCGATAAAGGCTATCTACGACAAGGTCTGCGCCGAGAACTCTGCCAATATCGGAAAGAAATTCGTCATGGGTGCGTCCTCGGGCGGCTACTTCACATGGCAGCTTTTAGAGGACTACGGCAGCTATTTTGACGCCGCTGTACCGATAGCCTCGGGTTATTTCCCGAGCTATGAGGCGCTGGACAGGATAGACGAAAGCGGAGTTAGGCTCATGATAGCGCACGGTCAGCATGACGAGCTTGCGCCATTCGACGAGTGCATACAGCCGCACCTTGAGAAGATACACAGCCTCAGGAATTGCCTGCCGTTCTTCCCCGAATGGGTGTACAACGGCGACGGCGGTCTGTCCTCGGTGTTCTACGGCTTTGAAATGGGTCAGCACTGCATGATAAACTGGATACAGAACGACCTTATGTTTGACAACGGCACTCCCGCAGACGAGCGTCTGCCTGACGGCTTTACGGGCTGGATACGCGACATAAGCAAGACATAATTTAAAGGGCGGAATGACCGCCCTTTTTTGTATCCAAGCTTATTTTGCGCAAATTTGCGCAAAATTCGGAGCATTTTTGCCTGCGATATGTGTATAATGCACATAAAACATACAAAATATTGTGTTCTTATGACGATTGACACAAGCGGAATTTAGTGGTATATTATAAATAAGAGCAAACGCTTGCTCAAAGCGTTGCAAAACGGACAAAAACAAAAGGACATAACAGAAAGGCGGTTATCACCATGAAAAAGCTTATCTCCACAATAGCAGCTCTCTCCGTTGCGGCTATCGCTGCAACAACAGCATTCGCAGTTGAGCCCGGCTCAGTCGAGGACTGGGGCTGCGATATCACAAACTTCTTCTCCGCAGACAACACCGAGACAGTTCTCACAGTAGTATACCACAACTCCGAGACAGATCCCACAGGCTGGAACATCGGCTTCAAGGTAAACCATACAGACTGGGAAGAGGCTAATGCCGTATATCCTTTCTATCAGTGCATAGACGAGCCTGTTGATGACAACGGCAACACCACTCTCATCATCACACGCGACGAGCTGTACTCCGATATCGTAAGCAACTTCGGCGGCGAGATCGGCGAGATCCTCTGGGCGGAGGTGCGCACAAGCGATACAGACGCTTACATCGTGAGCGTTGACTACTCCGAAGAAACTGCTGAAGAGCCTGTAGCTTCCGAGCCTGTTGCTGATGATACAACAGCAGATGAGCCTGTAGCTGACGATACAGTTGTTGATACAGACGCAGCCGTTGAAAGCGACAAGGCTTCCCCCGACACAGGCGTTGAGGGCGTTGCAGCAGTTGCAGGTCTTGCAGCTCTCGCAGCAGGCGCGCTTGTTATCTCCACCAAGAGAAAGTAATTCCCATAAAATAGCACACAAAAAGCTCCCGAGGTTAGCCCTCGGGAGCTTTGCTCTTATTCGGTAGCTTCATTTTCATCGGAATGCTGCGCAGCCTGTTCTGCTTCAGCCTTTGCCGCTTCAAGCTTTTCCTTTTCGGCGGCTATGGAGTCAAAAAATCTCGCCTCGCGCTCGGCTTTTGAGGTCTTGGGCAGACTTTGCTCGCGTGCCATGCGCTCAAACTGCTCCATTATCTTCTCCTTGTCCACATTTTCAACGATCTCCTCGCGAAGCCCCGCTTTCACTTCAAGATAATAGAACGGTGTTGCCGCTGTATCGGTGTTCTCCGCGTTGTAGCCGAATATGAACTGATACTTCACCGTGCGCACGCTCGTGGTTATGCTGACGGTGTAGCCTCTGTCCTTGCCCTTATTGATGGGCGCATAATCCACGCTCTGCACGTCGTTATAGAAGAAATACTCGGTGTCGCCGTTCGGTGCGGTGACGGAGAACTCGTCCTCGCGTATCTCGTAGCTGTAGTCGCCGCGCATGGATACAACTATCCATGTGACCGCGACTACGGCTTCAAGCCCCAGCACCACCCAGAACAGCGAGGTGATGTACTCGCTTATCTCGCCGAGATCGAATATGCAAAGTATCGTCACCAGCGCCACCATAAGCAGCCCCGCCACAAACAGCGCGCCGCACATATTCTGTGCCTTGTTGAAGCAGCGGAATGTTCCTCTGCGAATTACATTTGTATTTTGGTTCACCATTTTATTCCTCCCGTAGTGCTGTGGGTCTTTTCAAGCTCCTCATACGATTTACGGGTTATCTGCTCGACCACCATAGACTCAAACACACTTTCAGCGATATCGGTATCGATCTGTGGCTTTTCTGTGGTAATGATATTGCTGTTTACGCCAAGATAGTAGAACGGATTTCCGCTGATATCCTTTATAATCTTGTTTTCTCCGAATACAACGCGGTATTCGATGACCCTGACGCTTGTCGTTACGGTCACGATATGACCTCTGTCCTTGCCGAAAAGATGAAAAGGCTTGAAGTCGATATTCTGCACATCGGAATAGTAGAAATACTCGGTCTTATTGCCCGGACCTTTTACTGCAAACTCGGTCTCCTCCGCGCTGAACTCGCAATTCCTGCCCATTAAGATGATAGCAAATATCGTGCTGAAAACCGCCGCGATTGCGAGCAGTATTCCCTCAACCACGAAATTTCCGCCCCTTGAAGAGCTCTCGATCGCATCGTCAGCCGCCTGCATTACAGGAAAAAACGCGATAAACGTGCCTATCGCAAGCACTGCCGCTATTATCAGAAACACCATCTCGTGATTGTAGGCAACCTTGAACGAGCCGCGCCTTATCAAAGGCAGCTCGTCAGCCTCCGTCTTGCCGTAGGTTCCCTCTTCCCTTGCTCTTCGTAATTCGTCCATACCAAACCTCTTTGTTATGTAATTCCAACCAGCTCACGATAAAGCTGACGTGCAAAGCCGTCCGTCATACCGCAGATATAATCCGTCACCAGCATAAGCCTGTAATAAGCCTCATGCGCCTCGTCTGCACCCTCGCACTGCATTCTGCATATTTTGACGTAATTCTCCGATATCACCGAGATAAGCTTTTTATCCGTTATCTTCTCCTGCTCCGTGTCGAATCTCAGCGCAGCGCCCGTAAGCTTCTCCAGCAGGAAGTCCATCATAGTTGCAACGGAAAGCTCTATCTTCAGTATCTCCTTTGACTGAAACGCATACCTGTACGCGATATCGCTGAGCGCCTTTGCAAGCTCCGATACGGGCGATACGGACAGCAGCTCCGCTTTAAGCTCGCCGCGCATTATCGCATCGTAATTGTCAACAAACGCATCGGAAGCCGCATATATCAGCAGCGACTGCATCGCGATAGTCCAGTTCTGAACTGCGTTTCTTTCGGGGTCGGGCATTGAGTTTTCGCTCGCCCTTTTGCGGCAGCCGAGAAGCTTTTCCGCAGCGTTCAAAAGCACAGCCTTTTTTGCCTCGTCCGCGCATTTCTCGGCTCTTTCGCGAAGCTCGGAAAGCAGCGCCGAAAAGCTTATCATGCTCTTTTTCACAGCGTCCTCGATATCGGCGGTCTTGTAGGCAATGTCGTCCGCCGCTTCAAGCAGAAATGTCAGCGGATATCGGCAGCCCTCCGCGCCTGTCGCAGAAACTATGCTTTTGTAAAGCTCCTCCTCGGTGAGGTAGTAGCCCATCTTTTTCGTCCTGATGTCGCCGCTGTGCTTGTCCGTCTGAAGCGAGGACACGGGGTATTTTATAACTGTATTCAGCAGCGCATAGGTGAGGTTCATGCCATGCTCGTCAATGAGGTAGTGCAGCTTTGTCAGTACTCTGAGTACCTGCGCATTGCCCTCGAAATTCAAGAGGTCGCCCTTCATCTGCGGCAAAAGCAGCTCCGAAAGAGGCTTGTCCTTGTATGTAAGCTTTGTGAGGTTAAGCCCGAACCACTCGCGTATCGTAAACTCTCCGAAATGCCCGAACGGCGGATTTCCTATATCATGGATAAGCCCCGCACAGCGCAGTATATCACAGCAAGCCTCGCGTATCTCGTGGGTCATTTCACAGCGCCCCTCGTCCATGAGCCTGCGAAGCGCAGTATCGCCTATAGACTCCGCAAAGGAGGACACCTCCAGCGAATGGGTCAGCCTTGTGCGCACAAAGTCGCCCCTGTCAAGCGGAAATACCTGCGTTTTATCCTGAAGCCGCCTGAACGATGCACTGCCGATTATCCTGTGATAATCCTTGCGGAATTCCGTGCGCACGTCATTCTCGTTTTTTCGGACGGTCTGCCTGCTGCGTTTTGCACAAAGCAGCCTGTCCCATGTCATCTGTGGCATAAATTCTCCTTTGTTATTTCAGCGCTGTAACAAGCTCTCTGAAATGCTCGCCGCGCTCCTCGAAATTCTTGTAAAAGCCGTAGCTTGCCGCTGCGGGGCAGAGTATCACCCTGCGTTTCGCAAAGCTCCTCGCGGCATTTACCGCGTCGGGCAGCCCTGCCGCCATGACGACATTGACAGCCTTGTTCGTGATACCGTCCGCAATGCGCGCGCCTGTATCGGGAAGTAAGATAACATTCTCCACCGCGCCTGTATTGAGGAAATCGGTAAGCTTGTCGTAAGGTATTCCGCGCTCCATTCCGCCGACGATAATGCAATCCGCGCCGTCAGGGAAAGCCTCAACTGCCGCGATCGCAGCCTCGGGGATAGTGCAGATACTGTCGTTAATGTACTCAACGCCGTCAATCATTGCGATGTATTCAAGTCTGTGCGCAAGTCCGCCGAAATCGGGCAGCGCTAAAAGGCTCTTTTCAATATCCGCGCCGCCAAGTGCTGCCGCCTGAAGCGCAACGGCGATGTTGTAAACATTGTGCTTTCCGCGAAGCCTTGTGTTTATTTCAGCCGCAGAAATTACGCGGTCAGGAAGCGTTATATCGCCGCCGTCCGTCATGAGATCAGCGCTGCCGCAAAAAGCCGCCGAGATAACTCTGCCGCTTTCCGTTTCGGGCAGGATATCGCAGTTTATTATCGCGCAGTCGCCCTCGCCCTGATAGCGGTAGATATTCTCCTTTGCCGCCTTGTATGCGTCAAAACCCGTGTAGTGGTCAAGATGCTCGGGGAAGATATTCAGCAGCACCGAGATCTCGGGAGAATGCTGCACAAATTCAAGCTGATGGCAGGAAAGCTCGCACACAGCGACAGCGTCGGACGTCATCTCCTCAAAGCGCTCAAGCGGCGGTATACCGATATTGCCGATAAGCATGGTGGGAACTCCGCTTGCCCTAAGAAAATGATGTATCAGCGATGACGTGGTGCTCTTGCCCTTTGTGCCTGTGACGCCTATCACCTTGCACGGACGCAGCCTTAAAAGCAGCTCCGTCTGGGTCAGTATCTTCGCCTTTTCCGCTGTTGTCAGCTTATCCTTGATGATAACACCGGGGGACTGCAAAAGCAGGTCATATTCCTTTGCCCTGTCTAGGTAGTCCTCTCCGCAAAGGAGCGTTACGCCCTCGGCTTTCACCTCGTTCATGTCAGCTATCGCTATCTCGGCGCAGCAGTCCAGTCTTTTCAGTATATCAAGCCACACCCTGCCCTCTCGCCCAAAGCCAAGGATAGCGGCTCTTTTACCCTCAAAAAAGGGCTTTAATGTCATAATATCCATATTACCTCTGTTACGCACAATAATTTGTAGGAACACGGCTCGCCGTGTCCGCATTTATTTCAGCAGATACAAAAATTCCTCGGGAACGAAATTTACCTCGTCAAAGAATTTTGTAAGATCGGGAATATCAAATCCGCCTATCTCGCGGTAGCCTGCGTATCTTTTCAGCAATGCGGGAGCGCTCGCACCGCGCATTTTCAGCGCCATTTCAAGCGAAAGTCTTATCTCGTCGCGCGTGCCAACGCACTCAAACGGCTTATCCTCGCCGTCCAGCACCAGTCCGTCAAACATCTCGGACAGCTCGGACTTCTCCAGCATATTGCAGCCGAATATCTTTATAAGCTGCTCATCATCAAGGAACGCGGAAAGCAGTATATAGACGTACAGGCACTTTGCGCACTCGCCGCACCATACGTCCGTTTTACTGCCGAGGTTACAGCTCTGGAAAACTCCGAAATACTGCGGATATTTCACAAATTCCCTTGCTATCTGCCACTCGCTCCAGGGGCGGAGAAGTGAGAAATACTCGGGGTAAGCATTCTGCGCGATACTGCCGAAGATATGCTCGCAGTATTCGCGGAAGTCGCGCTCAAACTCGGTGGATTTGCTGTACTGGTGGTTTATTGTCGTGCCGTCAACGTAAGCCTCGTTCGCGCTGCTTTCATTCGAGAGCGCGATGTATTTAAGCCCCTTCATCGCCGCGAAAAGCTCCGCAGAGAAAGCAACCACCGCCGAAAACGGCGTGTGACCGTTTAAGTAGCCCTGCTTATTTAATTCAAGCAGCGTCTTGTCGATAGTGCGGCGTACTCCAACTGTCTTTTCGGGAGAAATGCCTGCCGCTTCGACACAGCCGAGGGTTGCGCCGCGCGGATTTATGATGTAGGGGTGGATATCCGCGCCATGCTTTTTTAAAAGCTCCACAGACACCACGCTGTCCTTGCCGCCGCCTATCGGAACTAAGATACCGCTTAGCTCGGAATTTCTGCCGTAAAATGCGCGCCGCTCGATAGTTGCGGGGGCGGTAATATTCATGAAGCCGTCAAAGTCAGGCTCTATGCCGTTACGGTAGAAAAACTCGCCAAGCCCGCCCCAATAAAGCTTCTTCCACCAGTTCTTCTGCCACTCGGTCAGCGCGCCGCAGCGCACCTCGACCTCAGGGCAGCACGCGCACTTCCAGTAGGAAACAAGCTCCGCCATGCCAAGCGAGAATGCAAGCTCGTCGATAAGCGTTATGTCGCAGTTATCGGGAACGTCAAAGTCCCATGTCCACTGCGGATAAAAGTGATGCTCGTCTATCGAAAAATGAAAGCGCAGGACATTGTTTTCGCCGTCTTTCAGAAATTCATAGCTGTGGTAGATAAATAGTCTGTGCTTCTCGCGAAGCTGCTCATAAAGGGTCATATATGCTCCTTGTGTATTATTCATGCCTCATTATTGTGTGGGCGGTAGCAGGCTGCGCACCTGTTCTGTTGCGAAGGTCGTACTTCTTCACAAACTCGTCAATGCTGTCCTCGTTTCGGGGGTCGAAGCTGTCGTTACACTCCATAAGCTCCCACTCCTCCACGATACTTGCTACCTGTCCGTTTTTGAGCGTTTTCAGCTCACCGAGGCTCTCGCACTCCAAGAAAATACCGTTTGTAAAGGTTTCAAAATTGCAGCCGAAATCGGGGTATTCGCCGTCAAGGTTCATCTCAAAATTCTTTAAGAATATCTGCCCCTTGTTTACATAAGCAGCCCAGCCGTCCTCGTTGTTCATGCCTATCTTGAACTTGCCCTCGGAGTCGGGGACCTGCTTCAGCGTGCCGTATTTGTTGCAAAGGAAAAAGCGAGGGTCGTTTATGTCGGAGTAGCTCCAAAATACATTTCTGCGGTTTGACAGCAGTCCGTTATCCTTTGTGCTCTGCGGGAATATCTCAACGCCGCCTGCGCTGCATACGGTCATAGGCCACGGTGCGAGCGTAACGATAGCGCCCGAAACATTTTTGATGTTGTGTATCACCTTAAGGCGCGAGCTGCCCTTGCCGCCCTCATCGAACCACAGCACCATGGTATGCTGCTGACCTGTCCTTGTGGGAGGCGGCGTCAGCACAACGCCTGTGCTCTGCTCCTCGTCGTTCCACTGATACTGCAACAGCTCATGCTTTACAGGCGCGTTATCGGGGACATAGCTGTGCGGCATACTTTCAGGGCTGCTCCACAGCCTGTGACCGCCGTAGATGTACCATGTCTTATCCTCCCCGAAGTACTCCTTGAAAGCCTCGCCGCGCTCAAAGAAAACGCGTTCCTCGTCCTCCAAGAGAATGTTATCCTTGCCATTAAGGTGATAGGAGATTATACGAGGTCCGATGTCGAGCGTTACCACAACGGTGGCTGTTTCGTTTTTAAGCTCAAGGCACTTGCCGAAGTTCTTGTAGTTTATTTCTGTTATTGTGAGCATTTTTCTGTCCTCCGATATAATATGCATTTTTGCATAGTTAATATGTTTTTTCGGACACGGCAAGCCGTGTCCCTACACGATCATTCGATGATTATTGGTTTTGCGGTAAATTCGCAGCCACATGGTCTAGCCTTTTCAAAGCAAAGCGAATAGATATCGCCGCAGCGTTCCTCAAATGCGCCCTGCTTATGAGCCTCGCGGCTCTGCTTCATGAGATTTTTAAGTGACGTGTCAATGGGAAGTCCGCACTGCGCCGCCGAAAGTATCTCTCTGCCGCGCGTATTCATGCCGAGTATGCGGATATACGCTATCGGCTCGGTGAGCTGCTTTTTGTCTATTCCGAGGAAGCTGCACAGCACCGCTCTGCGTATTCTCGCGAGGGTGTAGCGCTTGGTCTTTGCGAGAAAATACAGCTCGTCAAGGCTGCAAGCCTTTCTCGCCGCCTTGTAGAGCCTCTCGCCCAGCCCCTGAGCAGCATCGTATACGCTCTCGAAATCAGCGGGGCGCATGGTGCGAAGCTTTGAAAGTATCGCCGTTTCAAGCCTGTGGATATCCGCCGAGGGCTCGTTCACAACAGGCGCAAACTCCGAATAATTCCCGCCCGACAGTATCTTTTTGCGTATCAGCGAGGCACTCGCAAAGCGCTGCTCCTCCTCGTCGCTGTCATGGTCAGCACCGAAACGTTCTATCGTTACAGGCTCTATCGCACTGCCGATATCGTCCAGCGCCTTGATGTATTCCACCGCAAGCGTGTTGTTGGGCGAAGAAAGCACCTCGTACACATCATCTGTGTAGTAGCTCTTCACAGCCTTTGCAAGAGCCGCAGGAAAAGCCTCGCCCTTTCGCATGAGGTCCTTGAACTCCTCTGTATGCAGCGCGTATTCTGACGCGCCTGCCGCTTCTTTCAGCGCCGCGATATCGCCGCATTCGCTGCCAAAGGACAGCAGCTCAACGCAGCCAAGCGCCTCTATTATAGACACCGCGCCGCGCGCAAAGCCCTCCGCCGCCGACAGGCTGTAGACTGTAGGCAGCTCCAGCACGAGGTCAGCACCGTTTTGCAGCGCCGCCCTCGCCCTCGCGTATTTGTCGAATATCGCCGCGTCGCCGCGCTGCGTGAAATTGCCGCTCATCACCGCTACGATATGGGTAGCGCCCAGCTCGCGCGTCTTGTCAAGCTGATATTTATGCCCGTAGTGGAACGGGTTGTATTCGCATATTACTGCTGCGGTCTTCATATTATCACCTCGGTTTTCATATAAAATCTGTCCTCTTCCCATTTGTAAGGGTTTTGCTCAATGTATTCCGCAATTCTTTGATGATCGTCCTCGTTGCGGATTATGTGTTCATAAAAGGAACGCTGCCAAATACGTTTCTCAAATGTTAGGCATTATCACATATTGCGGACAATGAACGTGCCCATATTGCGCGATAGTTTGCTGAAATATATCATTTACCATGCGGGCGGATATCGAATCCGCCCCTACGACCTCATCGTCAATCCGTATATTCCCAAACAAATTTTCCCTGTTACACGTAAATATCGTCACAAAATAAGCGTTGCTCTGTGAATAATCAAAATTCTTCAGCCGTATCTGCTTCCTGCGTCTGCGTTCCATTCATTCCCCTGTTCTCACCATCTCCACATGAGGAATATTATCCTCCAAATACGGCTCGGAAACTCTCTTGAAGCCGCATTTTTCGTAGAAGCCCTGTGCGTACTGCTGTGCGCTTATACGAAGCGAGGTCTGCCCGAATTTCTCCTTTGCGACGCGTATTCCCTCCATCATGATCTTGTAGCCAAGCCCCATGCCGCGCTTAACGGTTATCACGCGCCCGATAGAGCCCTCGCCCTCGTAGGAAACGCCCTTGTCAAGCACCCTGCAATATGCGGCAACGCCGCTTTCGTCCTCAAACCACACGTGCCACGCATTTAAGTCCTTATCGTCCAAGTCCTGATACGGGCAATCCTGCTCCACCACGAATATCTCAGCCCTCGCGCGGAGTATTTTATAAAGCTCCATGGCGGTAAGCTCGGTGAAGTGTTTTATGTGAAGTGTCATTTTGTTCTTCCCTTTTGAAGTAATTGCGCCATCTCGGCATCGGTAAACGCGGTCTTTATATCGCTCGACTGAAGTCCGCCGTACAGCATAGCAGCTCCGACAGCGCTTGCTATCGCCGCCATGACGATGAAAAATGCAAGGCTCTTTCCGCTGCGCCTGTCTTTAAATCTTGCAAGCCATTCCTCCTCGGTATAAAAATACGAGGGATTTTTCGTGTCGTAATATATCGGGACTGTGCCTTCCTCTTCGGGAATAAAAACGGTCTTTTCGTAGCTTTCGCCGTCCACCACGTAAACTATCTTCCTCTGCGTATATGTAACGGGATTTGAGCGGCTCTTGAAGCTGGAGCCGTACGGCATTCCGCGCTCGGTGAACGAGTAGTCGCCTATGATGAGCGCATCGGTCTTCGTCCAGCGTGCCGATGAAGTCAGACGCTTTGCCGAAACGAAATTGTATATTCCTTTTGCGAGCAACGCCGCGCCTGCCGCGATAAGGACACCGCCGATAACTGTCGTTGTAATATCCATGCCACCCCTCCTACAAGCATTATATAGTTAATTGTACACCAAAACGCGCAATAAATCAATATAATAAATAGGAAAATAGCAAAAAAATAGGCAAAATAAAGCGCGTGCTTTTACTGCACGCGCTTTAACTATTATGATACTGTATTTTCGTAGTTGTATTTTTCGATATTTTTCGTCACGCAATCACTGAACATCGAATCAAGATCTTTGTAACCGTTGAAAGTATAATTCCTTGTTCCGAGCCATGTGTAATAGCCGTAATCGCTATTACACTCATAAGGGCATACCCTTGCGGCACTTAAATCAACAGACGGCGTACCATCTGGCAGGATTATGACATTCTCGAAGTAAACATAGGTATAATACTCCTCTGCTCCCGAATACGTAGAGTCATCGCCATTTGCAAAAGCAGATTCAAGTAAGCCTGTCATGTTTGCTGTATTTTTATATACAAGACAAATACGGTTGTTAGGATTTGCACTAAAGCCCTCTTTTACAGATAAGCAATAACTGCCTAAATACTCAGAAGAAGCAAGGCTGTTTTCATTATCCCACCCCTCGCAGTTAGACTTGATGATATCATCTGCCTGTGCCTTCATCTTGTTCAACATATCCTCGGGAATATCAGATATACTTTCAACATACGCCGCAAGCCCCTCGACTGTAACTGTGATCTCCTCACCTATGAGTTGAAATGCATATCCTTCGGCGGCGCTCTTGTCAATATTTGCCGTAATAGTCACTACATCGCCGTTTGAAAGATTCTTAGACGGCTCCACCTCGTATGTAACAGTAGTTTTCAGCTCTCGCTCGGCAGCTTTGCGCTCCTTATCAGTGATCGTATCTCCGTACCAATCCATAACATCATCGACCCAGTCATATTCACCCTCAAGAGTGCATACGGCTTGTCCACTGTAGCCGCTGAACGAAATTTCGGCTGTTGACATTACGTCAAATGATTTTCCTCCGCAGCCCGTTGTCCCCAAAACCAGCGAAGCAATGAGCGCAATGCTTAAAAGTTTTTTCTTCATACCCTTTTCCTCCGTAAAATAAAAAAGTGCGCAGCCGAAGCCACGCACCGAAAAATGCATAACTCCGATTGCTGCGACACAACTTTCAAATACACTTTCACAAAGAATAAGCATACGAAAAAGAGCATGCACTTTTACCGTAGTAAAAGTGTATACTTATTCATTGTGATTTATTCAGTTGTGTCGCACTTTATATTATATCACAAATTAAACCGATTTACAAGTGTCTTTTACAGAAAAGCGCACGAATTTTACCATAATTATATATTTTTTCGGTAAAGGGCTTGATTTTTCCGACAAAAAGAGGTAAAATATTCATTGGACTGTTTATGGAATGGTTAAAAATTTAACCAAAGCCAAATCACAATATATGAAAGGACTTATGTATCATGAAAATTCTGGTCATCAATGCAGGCAGCTCCTCGCTGAAGTATCAGCTCATCAACATGGAGGACGAGAGCGTTATCGCAAAGGGTAACTGCGACCGTATCGGTATCGACGGTCACATCAAGCACACAGCAGACAACGGCGCAGTTGTTGATATGGACTGCACATTCCCCACACATACAGAGGCTTTTGAAAAGCTCGTTGAGGTCCTCACAACAGGCGAGGCTAAGGTACTCGACAGCATGAGCGAGATCTCCGCAGTAGGTCACAGAGTCGTACAGGGCGCTGAGATATTCGACAAGACTACTCTCGTAACAGACGAGGTAATCCAGCAGATAGACGATCTCGCTGAGCTTGCTCCCGTACATAACCACCCCCACGCACTCGCTCTGTGGGCTTGCAAGAAGGTACTCCCCGAAACAACTCCTCAGGTAGTCGTATTCGATACAGCTTTCCATCAGACAATGCCCGAAAAGGCTTATATGTTCGGTATGCCCTATGAGTGCTACGAGAAGTACCACGTTAGAAAGTACGGCTTCCACGGCACATCTCACCGCTTTGTTTCCATGGCGCTCGCAGAGGCTATGGGCAAGGACATCAAGGATCTGAAGATCGTTTCCTGCCACCTCGGCAACGGCTCTTCCATCACAGCTATCGACGGCGGCAAGTCCGTTGACACCTCCATGGGCTTCACTCCCCTGGACGGCGTTATCATGGGCACACGCTCCGGCTGTGTTGACCCCTCCGCTGTTACATTCGTAGCTGACAAGATGGGCATGACCCCCTCCGAGATGAGCAACTACCTCAACAAGAAGTCCGGCTTCCTCGGAATTTCCGGTATCTCCAGCGACAACCGCGATATCTCCGCTGCCGCTGCTCAGGGCGACAAGAAGGCTTTGCTCGCAGGCGAGATGCTGCGCTATGAGATCAAGAAGTACATCGGCTCCTACGCTGCCGCAATGAACGGTCTTGACGCTGTTCTGTTCACAGGCGGTATCGGTGAGAACTCCGACGATCTGCGTGCTGATGTTATCAACAACATGGAAGTCCTCGGTATCAAGCTTGACGAGGCTGCAAACGCAGGTCTGCGCGGCAAGCTCGCTAAGATCTCCGCTCCCGATTCCAAGGTAGAGGTATGGGTAGTTCCCACAAACGAGGAGCTGCTTATCGCTCGCGATACAAGAGATCTCGTAAACTCTCTGAAGTAATAAAAACGCATATACAAAAAAGGCGAGCAGATGCTCGCCTTTTTATTTATGCCACAATCTTTAGTAGGGACACGGCTTGCTGTGTCCCTACGGTGTATCCTGCTCCTCCTCGAAAAGGATATCGCAGATGTGCTCCTCGCTCTCTACAAAGCACAAGCCCTCCTCGGCATGGATAACAAGCAGACGCTCGCCGCTGTAAAGCTCCCTGCCGTTTGCGGTCATGGCGTCAAAATAATAGCTGCGGTTTCCGTGCTTTACCTTTATTCTTCCGTAGCTGTCGGGGAGGATATCGTCCACCGCCACCGCCTGCGCGCCATCAAGCTCCTCGTCCGTCGGCTGTCCGCTGTCCTGCGCCTTTGACAGCACAGGCACTATCGCATAGTTTATGATGAAATTCACCGCAAGTCCGCCTATCGCCGCAAGCGGGAGCGATATCCAGCCTACAACGCCGAGGTTTTCCATGATAAGCCCGAACGCTGACGTGAAAAACAGAAATATTATAAGCAGCAGCAGATTTTTCGGAAACACCATCTGCCACTCAAAGCGGTTTTTGCGCTGCTCGAAAAGTATTCCCGTATCGGCAAAGAACACCTTGCCGAAGAAGATATAAGCAGCAAGCTGCACAGCGAGATAAACTCCGCTTGCAGCGAGTATTATGATATAGAAATTGTTCATCTGTACCTCGTAAAAGTCGTGTTACCGATATTGTACATCATTTCTCGGCTTATTGCAAGTGCGTTTTGTATGAATAATGCAAAATTATTAGTTATATCTTAATTTTTGTGCAACTCTTACCGCTTGAATACTGCGCAAAAATATGCTATACTATTTACAGTTTGTTTATACTTGCGGCAATGCCGCGCCATGAAAGGAAAAGCATGAAGACCGTAATCACCGACAACAGCCTTTGCACGCTCCCTATAAGCGAAAGTGCAAAGCCTCAGCATATCTACAAGTACATAGAAGCGCTCGGTGAAACGGGCGTGCGCTATGTGGAGCTTGATTTCCGCACCGTCATGAAGATGGAGCAGTTACCCGACAATGTGCAGTATATATTCCGACTCGGAAACCCGATGTTTGCAGAGCTTACAGAGGTGTTTGATTTCAGCTATGTGCTGCTCACTGTACATGATTTCAAGGAGCGTATAAAGCTGCGCAATACCCCTGCGATAATGGAATTTCCCGCAGTGCAGAAGCTTCAGCCGCAGCTTTTACAGCTTGCGCAGAGCCAGCTCGACACAAAAATAGCTATGGTAAGGCTTCGCGGAAGCTTTCCGTACATGACGCCCAAGGACGCGCGCTCGTATATATTTGCCGCTAAAAACGCGGCACCCGTGCCGATAGATATCTGCCCGATGAACAAGGTAAAGACCGCGCTTGATATGGCTATAAAATTCTCCATGGCAAACGTTGACTCGCTTACTATGTGCATGGGACTTTCAAACAACTACGCTTCCATCGAAGAATATGTGTTCACGCTGATGTCAGCCCACGAAACACTGCTGAAGGAATTCAACATGGCGGCGCTTTGCAAGGCGGCGGTGTACCACAAGCTGGTATTCGGTCAGCACAGCGTTGACAGTATCTCGCACATAATGGCGCTGCTGGACCGCGATATTCTGAGCCTGCGCAACGTTGATACAGGAAACCGCGTGCCGATGAGAATAGCGCTGAAGGAAACGATGGTGCTGAGAAAGAACTTCGTTTCGGCGCTGGAGAACTTCATAAACAACGAGGAGATACCCGAGGACTACGCATACGATATCAGCGAAGCGTTAAAGAAATTCGACGCGACGCTGTTCGATACAGACATAATGTACAGCGGATTTGTCAAGGAGCCGCTGAACTGAAAAGGACAAAAGAAACATGATAAAACTTATTGCAAGCGACATGGACGGAACGCTGCTTGACGACAAAAAGCAGATACCCGCAGACTTTTACGAAACGATAGATAAGCTGTGTGAAAAGGGCGTGAGATTTACCGTTGCAAGCGGACGCACCTACGCGGCGGTGGAGCACCTCTTTCCTGAGGATTACCGCACAAAGATAGACTACATCTGCGACAACGGCGCATACATAGTCCACAACGGCGAGATACTGGAGATAACTCCGCTGGAGCGCGAGGTATTTGAGGAATTTGTAAAGGCTGCAAATGAAATAGGCGGCTTCAAGCTGCTGGTGTGTGCAGTAGGCGGCACCTACCACCTGCCCGATACAGAGGACTTCAATGTTGAGGTTGCAAAGTTCTACAAAAACCACATCGAATGTACAGACCTGCTCTCTATCGACGACACCATATACAAGCTCGCGGTATGCGATATGCAGGGCGCGCAGCAGCGCGGAAAGCCTGCGCTTGACGCGATATTCGGTGACAGGCTGAATATACAGGTATCGGGTCAGATATGGATGGACGTTATGTCGGGCGGTGTAAGCAAGGGCAGCGCGCTGAAAAAGCTATCCGAGGCGCTTGATATCGACCGCAGCGAGGTAATGGCATTCGGTGACTACTACAACGACATGGATATGCTCACCACCGCAGGAGTAAGCTTCGCTATGGAAAACGGTCATGAGGATATCAAGAGAATAACCACGCACATCGCTGACAGCAACAACAACGGCGGTGTGACAAAGGCGATAAAGCAGTATGTGCTTAACGAGGTGACGGTATGAATATACAGATATTCGGAAAGTCAAAGTGCTTCGACACCAAAAAGGCGGAGCGTTATTTCAAGGAGCGCGGCATAAAATATCAGTTCATCGACGTAATTTCAAAGGGATTGAGCAAGGGTGAGCTTGACAGCGTAGTAAGAGCGCTCGGCGGTAAAATAGACGCGGTGATTGACGAGAACGCAAAGGACTACGCTGAGATAAAATACCTCTACGACGACGCAAAGCCCGAGAAGCTCTCGGAAAACCCGAAGCTTTACAAGACCCCTATCGTCAGAAACGGAAAACAGGCTACGACAGGCTACAAGCCCGAAATATGGAAAACATGGGAGTAAACACAAATGGACATAGTACTTATAGTAATTCTGGTAGCGCTTTCGGCGTTCTTTTCGGCGTCCGAGACGGCGCTTTCCAGCGCGAACAAGATACGTCTGAAAAGCATGGCGGACAACGGCTCCAAGGGCGCGGAAAGAGCGCTCAGGGTCATCAAGAAATATGACAAGACAATCACCACTATCCTTATCGGAAACAACATCGTAAACATCGCCTGCTCGTCCATCGCTACACTGCTGACGATAAATCTCATGAACGAACTCAGCGCAGGCTCGGGCGACACTTATGGCTCGCTTGTATCCACTGTCGCGGTTACGCTGATAGTCCTCACCTTCGGTGAGGTACTCCCCAAGAGCATAGCAAAGGATCACGCAGAGGGATTGAGCATCATCGTTTCTGCTCCGATAAGCTTGCTGATGTTTATCTTCACTCCCTTCTCGGCTCTGTTTATTCTCATGAAAAAGGGTGTTGCAAAGCTGTTCCGCACAAAGGAAACTGTCAGCATGACAGAGGAAGAGCTTAAGGTAATGATCGACGAGATCGAGGACGAGGGCGTGCTTGAAACGCAGGAGTCCAACTTAGTCAGAAGCGCGCTTGAATTTGACGAGATCACCGTTGACGAGATAATCACTCCCCGCGTTCGCATAGTCGCAGTGGAGAACACCGCAAGCGTTGAGGAGGTGCGCGAGAAATTCCTGTCAGAGGAATACTCGCGTATGCCCGTTTACGAAAAGACCCTCGACAACATCATCGGCACTATCACAGAAAAGGACTTCTTCAAGGCTTATGAGAAGTACGGCACGGATTTCTCTATCAGCAGCATACTCCAGCAGACCATCTACCTGCCGCAGATGTTGAAGATAAGTGAAGTGCTGCGAAATATGCAGAAGGAAAAATGCCACATCGCAGTGGTGCTTGACCAGCACGGCGGCACGCTCGGTATCGTTACGATGGAGGATATCTTGGAGGAGCTTGTCGGGGAGATATGGGACGAGAGCGACGAGGTGCGCTCGCCCGTGACAGCGGTTTCCGAAAATGCGTTCGAGGTATACGGCGAGGTATCGCTTAATTCGCTGAGAAGATATTTCAACTCCCACGATATTGAGGTTGAGATAGACAGCGAGGCTAATACAGTTGCAGGCTGGGTGCTGGAGCTTTTCGGAAATATCCCCAAAACAGGCGATATCCACGAAAACGACGAGCTTACAATAACCATACTTGAGGCGGCAAGTCTGCGCGTAAACAAGATAAAGATCGAGCTTAAAGAAAAGCCCGAGGACTGACTGCGGAGGATAAAAAAATGACAGTTGAACAGCTTCAGAAAAAGATCAGCGAGCTTAAAAAGGAAAACGATGTGTGCATTCTCGCGCACAGCTATCAGACGCGCGAGATATGCGAGATCGCCGATATCGTAGGCGACAGCTTCAAGCTGAGCGTAGAGGCACAGAAGGTAAAGAACAGCAAGATAGTGATGTGTGGCGTTCATTTCATGGCGGAAACAGCAAAGCTGCTCTCCCCCGAAAAGACTGTTGTCATCGCCTCCGACGAGGCAGGCTGTCCCATGGCGGAGCAGTTTACGCCCGAGCAGGTGCTGGAGTTCAAAAAGGCGCACCCCGAATACATGGTGGTGTCCTACATCAACACCACAGCCGCGCTTAAATGCGTGACAGATGTCTGCGTTACATCTTCCTCGGCAGTGGAGATAGTCGGCAAGATAGAGAACAAGGATATCCTGTTCATTCCCGACAAGAACCTCGGCGCGTTCGTGAAAAAGGCTTACCCCGAAAAGAATATCGTATGCTGGGACGGCGGCTGTCCTGTTCACGGAAAGATGACCGCGGCTGACGTTAGGGCTATAAAAGCGAAGTTCCCCGAGGCGAAGTTCATTGTTCACCCCGAATGTCCGCCCGAGGTCTGCCAGCACGCTGACTACATAGGCTCCACAGCAGGTATCATCGACTACGCGAGAAAGTCCGACGCGGAGCAGTTCATCATCGGCACTGAGATAAGCATTACCGCACAGCTCAGCTACGAGATGCCCGCAAAGCGCTTTGTGAACCTCTCAAAGGACCTCATCTGCCACGATATGAAGGCCACTACCCTAATGGACATATACAACGCGGTATGCGGCAAGGGCGGTCTTGAGATAACCTTTGATGAAGCCACCGCAGCAAAAGCAAGACACTGCATTGACGAGATGATAAGACTGGGATAAAAAAATCCGCCTTCGGGCGGATTTTTTTATAATTAGGAATGAGGAGTGAGGAATGAGGAATTTCGGTATGCCGCTGCGCGGCATGAATTTTAATGACGGCTTCGCCGTAACATTGCAAATGATTAAATTATTACAACGCTACGGCGAAGCTGTTTTTTGATCCGCGCCGTAGGCGCACCTTAATTTCTCATTCCTAGTTCCTCATTCCTCATTAAAAAAAAGTGTATTTCTACTTGAAAAAAGGCACAATAAATGATATAATGTATGATGTATGAGCATTGCTTATGGTCACCTCTTAAAAACCTCTTTTGAAAGAAAATGAACTATTCACAGCCTATGCTGCGTCAACGCTCCTCGAAATACACCAAGTATTACTTCGTCGCGTTTCCTTGCATAGACTGCACCTATCTCATTTTCTTTTTTCAAAACGGTTTTCAGAGTTGCCCTTCAATTTAAAGAAAGAAGGATATAAAATTATGGCAGACACCATGCAGGGTCTTAAAAGAACACATTACTGCGGCGAGGTAACTCTCGACGCTAAAGAGGTCGTTGTCGGCGGCTTTACTCAGAGAGTTCGCGACAAGGGCAGTCTTATATTCATTGATCTTCGCGATACGACAGGTATCGTTCAGTTGGTATTTGATGAAACCACAGAAAAGAGCGTATTTGAAAAGGCTAAGAGCGTGCGCTCTGAGTATGTTCTGATGGTAAAGGGCGACGTTCGCGCACGTGAGAGCGTAAACAACGATATCAAGACAGGCAACCTCGAGATCATGGTTACTGAGCTTCGTATCCTCAGTAAGTCCCAGACAACTCCCTTTGAGATAGTTGACAACTGCAAAACAAATGAGGAGCTTCGCTTAAAGCACCGCTACCTCGACCTGCGCAGAAAGCCGCTTCAGGATAACCTCAAAATGCGCCACGAGGTTGCAAAGTGCGCAAGAGAGTACTTCTACGAGAACCGCTTCTACGAGATCGAAACTCCCATGATGATAAAGTCCACACCCGAGGGTGCGCGTGACTACATCGTTCCCAGCCGTATCCACAACGGAAAGTTCTATGCGCTTCCCCAGTCCCCTCAGATCTACAAGCAGCTTTTGATGATCTCAGGCATGGACAGATATATCCAGCTTGCACGCTGCTTCCGTGACGAGGATCTGCGTGCTGACCGTCAGCCCGAGTTCACTCAGATCGACCTTGAAATGAGCTTTGTTGACGTTGAGGATATCCTCGAAATGCTGGAGGGCTTTGTACAGCGCCTTTACAAACAGGTACTCAATGTTGATATCCCCACGCCTCTGCCCCGCCTTACCTACAACGAGGCTATGGAGCGCTACGGCTCCGACAAGCCCGACACACGCTTCGGCATGGAGATAACCGATATCTCCGATATCGTAAAGAACTGCGGCTTCTCCGTATTTACAGACGCTATCGCAAACGGCGGCAGCGTTCGCGGTATCGTTGCAAAGGGCGCGGCTGATAAGCTGACAAGAAAAGAGATCGACAAGCAGACCGAGTTCGTTCGCGGTATCGGCGCAAAGGGTCTTGCTTATGTAAGATGGGTTGAGGACGCTCCCAACTGCTCTTTTGCTAAATTCATGGGCGAGGGCGAGCTTGAGGCGATACTCAAGGCTCTCGGCTGCGAAAAGGGCGACGTTGCGCTTATCGTTGCAGACAAGAACAAGGTTACTCTCCCCGTTCTCGGCGCACTGCGTCTGAAGCTTGCAAAGCAGCTTGACATCATTCCCGAGGGCTGGAACTTCCTTTGGATCACAGAGTTCCCATTCTTCGAATGGAACGAGGAAACAGAG